>JBFFTH010000065.1:0-10384 GCA_041571855.1 Porticoccaceae bacterium | reverse complement strand
GATGTGGTTTTATTCCACTGAGCCCAGATAACCATCGGCATCCAGTAAATCGTTGAGTTCATCCGGGTTTGACATCCTGATCTTGAAAAACCAACCGTCGTCATAGGGCGAATCATTGATGGTTTCCGGCTCATCAGCCAGCAATTCGTTGACGGCAACCACCTCACCTGAAACCGGTGCATAGATGTCAGATGCCGCCTTCACCGACTCCACTACTGCGATTTCGCTTCCCGCTGTCACTTCTGCGCCAATTTCTGGCAACTCGACATAAACCACATCACCGAGCGCATCCTGGGCGTGATCTGTAATGCCCACGGTCACTGTTCCGTCGCCCTCATCACGCGCCCACTCGTGGCTGGATGCGTATTTTAATTCTGCCGGTGCTTCACTCATCCTCGTTTCCTCTTCAGTATTGGTCTCCAGAAAGACGCCGCATTTTAAACCCGATCCCCGTGAATGCAATGCTTCCTGTCAGTATGCGCATTGCGCAGAGAAAAACCTTGCCGCTACAGGCCCATTGCCCTGCGAATCAGTTCATTTTTAAGCGGCGCGACCGCATTGACACCACTCATGCCGATATTGCGCAGCAGCTTGATCGGCAGCGCCTCTTCTTCGAACAGGCGCTTGAAAGCCTCCATCGCCGCCATCATTCCCAGATTATGGGGCTTGCGACGCCGCTGGTAGCGCCCGAGCACCAGCGGATCACCCGGCGACATGCCCTTATCCAGCGCTGTTGTCACCTCCTCCACCAGGGTCATTACATCCTGAAACCCGAGATTTACGCCCTGGCCGGCCAGCGGGTGGATGGTATGCGCGGCATCGCCGACCAGCGCCAGGCCAGGCCTGATGTAGTCGATGGCATGGCGCTGACGCAGTGGAAAACTGAAGCGTTTCTCCACTGCCGTGATATTGCCGAGGCAAAATTCGCTGGCGTAGCCCAACTGGCGACAAAACTCCTCATCGGTCAACGCCATCAGTTCTCCAGCCGCCTCGGTTTTCTGTGACCAGACCAGGGAACAGTGATGGCAGTTGCCATCGATTGCCCGCAACGGCAGGAACGCCAGCGGGCCCGCAGCCATAAAACGCTGACGCGCGGTGAACTGGTGAGGTTTCTCCGTGGTGATAGTGGTAACAATGGCAGTGTGACCGTAGGCCCACTCCCGCATCTTGAGCCCGGCCATGTCTCTGACCCTGGACATGGCACCGTCGGCAGCCACCAGCAAGTCTGCCCTCAGCACAGTCCCATCAGCGAGCGAGATATCGACCCCGGTCTCGTTGCTTGAAATATTTTCAACACTGGCAGGGCAGAGCAGATCGACGCTCTCAAGTTGCTCTATTTTGCGCAGCAGTGCCGCAACGATCACTGAATTTTCCACAATGTGGCCGAGGTTGGGCTGCCGTATTTCCTCACAGTCAAACTCGATCCTGCCAGTGCCCTCTGCATCCCACACCTGCATTCCGGTATAGGGGCAGACTCGCACGCCTTCAATTTCCTGCCAGACGCCGATCTGTGCCAGCATCTTGCGGGAAGCTTCGGTCAACGCCACGACACGCGGATCAAAGCCCTCCCCCTCGGGCGCAACGAACTTGTTGGCCTCAATCAGCGCAATTTTTACTGCATGCCCGGCACCGGAATCCGCCAGCAGCGCTGCAAAGGCGCTGCCTACCATACCAGCACCGACCACGACTACATCGTATTCCGAGAGATGCATACTTTGATCAGCCACGCACATTTACTCCGCGAGTCTCCAGCCCCATGCCCAGCCGGGAAAAACGGTGTCGCAGCGGGGGCACCGCATCCAGCGCCAACAGGCCGATGTTTCTCGCCAGGGCCACCGGGGCCGATTTCATGCCAAACAACATTGGCAACAGGTCGCTCAGTATCATGGTAAGGCGCTGGTCCAGCTGTTGCCGATGAAGGTATTTTTCCAGTGTCACCAGGCTGCCGATATCATCGCCCCGATCGTGCGCTGCCACCAGGACATCGGCCAGCATTGCTGCATCGCGCAGTGACAGGTTGAACCCCTGCCCTGCAACCGGGTGCAGTGAGTGCGCGGCATTGCCTATTACCACTACGCTGCTGCGCACCTGTTCGGTGGCCACGATCTGCTTCAGGGGGTAGCTGAAACGTTCTCCCACGCGCACCAGGGCACCCAGTCGATGGCCAAAACGGGTTTGTAATTGAGCCAGAAATTCAGCGTCGCTGGCAGCCAGCAATTTGTCCGCCTGGGAGGGGGCGAGTGTCCATACCAGGGCGCTGCGGTGAGAGCCATCCAGATCAGGCAGCGGCAACATCGCCATCGGCCCCCAATCGGTAAAGCGCTCATAGGCAATACCATTGTGAGGCTTCTCCAGTGAGATATTGGCAATCAGCCCGACCTTGCCGTAATCCTTGATCCTGCAAGTAATACCCAGCTTTTCCCGGGTGGCAGACTGCGCACCATCTGCCACCACCAGAAGCCTGGACCGGTAGCTGGCTTCAACCCCTGACAGGGCGAGAGAAACACCCCCGATGCCAACGTTCAATTTCTCGAGCCTGGCCGGTGCGATTAGCTCTACTTGCGCCTGCTTTTTCACTGCCGCCATCAGTACTGCACCCAGCCAGGGGTTTTCGATCACGCAACCGAGCGCTTCAAGACCCTGCTCGGCTGCCGACATACGGGTGCTGCCTATATGACCGCGATCTGAAACGTGCACATCGGCAATCGGCTCAACATGACGGCTGAGTTGCTGCCAGAGACCCAACTGCTCGAAAATTTCCCGGCTACTCTGGGACAGCGCGGTGGACCGCGCATCAAAGCTGGGACGATAATCGGGCTTTGCGCTGTCGCTGCCGGCGGCAGGGGCATTGAAAGCTTCAACCACCAGAATTTTCCAGCCGGCATTTTGCTGGCTGAGCAGCAGCGCCAGGCAGAGGCCCACCATGCCGCCGCCGATAATCGCAATATCGACTTCGCGCTCAGCAGGAGGTTGATCTGATAACTGCTTCATCTAGGCACCATCCGCCATCAGTGCCTCTATCTCCGCCACCGTTTTCGGGACATCGGCCGTCAATACTTCAGGGCCACTGGCAGTAATCGCCACATCGTCCTCGATGCGAATCCCGATGCCTCGCCAGCGCCTGTGAACGCTGGTATTGTCCGGCGAAACATAAATACCAGGCTCAACGGTGGTAACCATACCCGGCTCCAGCAACCGCCACTTGCCATCCACCTTGTAGTCGCCGACATCGTGAACATCCATCCCAAGCCAGTGCCCGACCCGGTGCATATAGAACTCCCGATAGGCTTCTTTTTTAATCAGTTCGCTGACCTTGCCCTGCAATAGACCCAGCTTGACCAGCCCCCGAACGATAACTTTCAATGCCGCCTCATGTGGATCGTTCCAGTGGTTGCCGACAATGCAGGCCCCGATCGCCGCTTCCTGCGCCGCCAGCACAATATTGTAGAGCGCCTTCTGTTCTTCTGAAAAACGGCCGTTGACCGGGAAGGTCCGCGTAATATCGGCTGCGTAGTGCTCCAGCTCACAGCCGGCATCGATCAGCACCAGATCACCGTCCCTCAACTTGTCGCTGTTTTCCACATAGTGAAGGATACAACCATTGGCGCCACCACCCACAATAGAGCCGTAGGCTGGATAGCGGGCTCCCGCCATGGCGAATTCATGCTCAATTTCGGCCTGCAACTGGTATTCATACACCCCGGGTTTACAGCTTTTCATGGCTCGGCGGTGGGCGCGGGCAGATATCTGTGCCGCCATACGCATCACTTTTAGTTCCGCCCGACTCTTGAACAACCGCAGTTCGTGCAGCAGGTGATCCAGATCGACAAATTCACCGGGTGGAACGGCCCCGGCCCGGGCCTGGTCGCGAATATGATTCACCCACTCCATCAGGTGCTGGTCAAACTCGGTATCTTTACCCAGCGCGTAGTAAACCTTCTCCCGGCCTTCCAAGAGGCCCGGCAGAATTTCATCAATATCGTCAATGGGAAATGCGTCATCGGCACCATATTTCTCCCGGGCTCCCTCCGGACCGGCGCGATAGCCATCCCAGATTTCACGCTCGCGATTGCGCTCTCGGCAGAATAGAAGAAATTCACCCTGTTTGCGCTTTGGCATCAGCACCAATACCGACTCGGGTTCGGGAAAACCGGTCAGATACTGGAAGTCGCTGTCCTGTCGGTAGGGGTAGTGAACGTCACGATTGCGCTTGCGCTCGGGGGCAGCCAGCACAATAGCAATACTATTCGGCGCCATCAGCGCCATTAGCTCGCGCCGGCGACGTTTGAATTCCTGAATACCGATCATCAAAAATACCCCTCGATCAATGCAATGCAGACTGATCAGGTTCGCCGCTATTGTCGAGTTCGGCCGCCACCAGCAACACCGCAACACGGACGTATTCCACCAGTTCCATATAACTCATCTCGTCATCATCTGCACCGTCATCGATGCCGACCTGAGAAATCGCAGCCATATCGCGCAGCACTTCGGCGATTTCCGCAGCCAGCCCGGCATCCCGGTCGAGACCCGACTGTCCCAGGCCAAACAGGTAGCCCTGGCACCATTCCCCCAGGGCCACGATGCGCTGATCAATTGCGGTGTCATCGGCCGGAAGGAGGGGATGAAAAACAAAGCCTCCTTTTCTGATCTGGCCTACAGCCTGTTCGTAGAGCATCACCAGCGTGTCACCCAGAGGCTCGATCTCGTCCGGCTCGGCATCGAGCAGCAACCCGGCCAGCCGACAGAGATGTGCCCGCTCCAGGTTCTGTCCGCCGCAAATTACACCACACAACAGACCGTGAAGCTCCGCCGGGCTGGCCACCAGGCCGGCCACAAACAGTGCATCATTGACTTCATCAAAATTCATCGACAATTCCAGAAAGATAACTGAGTACAAAGTGGGTTGGGCGGGTGAATCCTACCACTGATAGGCTACTGACGCACCCAAACATGGACGCGAAAAAAAAACGCAATCATGCTATTGGGTAATCTACATTTTCTCGAAACAGACTTAAGTATTGACCAAAGCCCCTGCACCCAAATATAGTTGCTTGCTAGGTGCTTGGGGCAAGTTGTGCATGACTCGTAACGAACTTAAATTCCTCGAAGAAAAGATTGATCAAATGATCAGTCTTTGCGAGCGGCTGCAAGAAGAGAATCATAAACTGCGGGAAAGGGAATCCAGCCTGCTGAAAGAGCGCAGCCAACTACTGGAAAAAAATGAAATGGCCCGCAACCGCGTGGAAACCATGATCAGCCGCCTGAAAAACCTCAACGAAGGTACGGCATGAAGCGCGCCAACACCATAGCCATCCGCATCCTGGATAAAGAGTACCAGGTTAGCTGCCCTCCGGAAGAGGAGAGCGCCCTGCTCTCTGCCGCCCGCCAACTCGACGAGCGCATGCGTACCATACGCAGCAGCGGCGCTGTAATCGGGCTGGAGCGCATCGCCGTGATGGCTGCCCTGAATCTTACCTATGACCTGTCCAAAGCCGAAACAGCCGCCGCTTCGAACAGCCTGGCCTCGGAAGAATTGCGCCGCCTTGATGACAAGCTGGGGCAAGCTCTGAAGAGCTTCGAGCAGACAACCACTTTCTGACCCGGCCGCAGCGGAAATCAGCTATACTTCACTCTAGCCCTGGGGTGTTTGCCAGCCGTTCAGTTCTTGAGCCGATAAACTTAGATCGGCGGCCAAGCCGGTGATGGCGTGCAAGTCCGCGCGACGGAAAGCCCAACCCATCGATGAGGCCGCCACTTGAACCTGCGGGTTCAAGGCACCTTCGGCAGCGGCATCGCCGGGGCACCCTACAAAGAACCTTGATCTGGGTCCTGGCCGGCATGCTTAACAAGAATAATAAAAACTTGCGCCGACAAATTCGGATACAGCGGCGCCAACTGACGTCGATACAACAACAGCAGGCAGCGGCCAGGCTGGCAACCAACCTGACCCGACTACCCGTATTCCAGTACAGCAGGCGAATTGCACTCTACCTGCCCAACGACGGTGAAATTGATCCCTGTTACTGTATGGACATTGCGCTCGCTGCTGGCAAACAGTGCTATCTGCCGGTATTACACCCATTGAAATTTAACCGGCTCTTTTTTGCCCGCTATAACCCGGAGAAAAAACTTGTCGCCAACCGCTTTGGCATCCTGGAGCCAAAACTACGCAAGGCGAAAATTATTGTCCCCTGGTCCCTGAATATTGTTGTGCTGCCGCTGGTAGCTTTTGACGCCAATTGCAATCGTCTCGGCATGGGTGGTGGCTTCTACGACCGCACCCTGTCTTTTGTGAAGAAAAACAAAAGCCCACGCCCGGTACTGATCGGCGCTGCCCACGCCTTTCAGCAGGTTGCCAGTATCAGCCCTGAACGCTGGGATATTCCGCTGGATATGATTGTCACCGACGAGGGGATTTTCTACGCTAACCAAAACCATGCCAACACAGAAAGGTTCTGACACCTAGCCATGCGCAAGACAAAAATCATCTGCACGATCGGCCCGTCTACAGATAACTATGACACCCTGGAGCAACTCGCCAATGCCGGCATGAACGTTGTTCGCCTCAATATGTCCCACGGCGATCATGAATCCCACGCCCGGGTGATCAAATCCATCCGCACCCTGAACCGCAAGGTCAAGCACCCCATAGCGGTACTGATGGATACCCAGGGTCCCGAAATCCGCACCGGGGCGGTGAGTGACGAACTCAATCTCAACACCGGTGACGTTATTTCTGTTTCTGTCAGGGGAGAAGGTGATGTCGAGTCCAGCTCAATCCATATCGACTACGATGACCTGATCAGCCACGTCGCCGTCGGCGACAAGATTACCGTAGACAACGGCCTCATCAACCTCGAAGTCCTGGCGAAAGAGGCCCTTCATATGCAGTGCCGGGTGATCGACGGCGGACTTCTGAAAAGCAAGCGCCATGTCAATCTGCCGGGAATCAAGGTCAACCTGCCGGCCATCACCGAAAAAGACAAGCGCGACATCCGCTTTGCCATGGAGCAGGAAGTGGATTTCATCGCCCTCTCCTTTGTGCGCTCGGCTGATGACATCAGGGAACTCCGCCAACTGCTTGGGGAAAAAGCAGAGAAAATCAAGGTGATAGCAAAAATCGAAGACCAGGAGGGCATCAAAAACCTGGAAGATATCGTTCAAGTATCGGACGGGATCATGGTTGCCCGCGGCGACCTGGGTGTCGAAATCCCGCTGGAGAACCTCCCCGGCGCACAGCGGGAAATCGTGCGCCTGTGCGCCATTCACGGCAGACGGGTTATTGTCGCCACCCATATGCTGGAATCAATGATCCAGAATCCGATTCCCACCCGCGCTGAAGTTACCGACGTGGCCAACGCCGTCTACGAAGAAGCAGACGCCATTATGCTGTCAGGGGAAACCACCATTGGCAAATATCCCGTCAAGTGTGTGCAAATGCTGGATCGGATTGCACGCTCGGTCGAGAAGAGTCCCGGCCTGCGTTTTGCCGACGACCTGATCATGACCAACGATAAGCAGCAGATCGCCACAGCCGCGGTTAAGCTGGCGGAATCCATCCGGGCAAAGGCGATTATTGTCCCCACCCGGCGCGGCCGCATGGCCAATTACCTGACCAATTGTCGACCTTCCAGCTCGATCATCTGCGCCTTTACCAATGACAGCCGTACCCGGCGGCAGCTGGTCATAAACCGCAACGTGTTGAGTTATCGCATCAACTTCAGCAACTCAGACCCGGAAAAGACCCTGGCTGCTGCCGCGCATACACTGGTTCACCGCGAGGAGTTTTCCCCTGAAGACAGGGTAGTTGTGATTTCCGATGCCCTGGCCGGCACCGGCATTGATGCCATCCAGATCAGGAGACTGGGCGACCTGCTCGACCACGCCTGAGCTACAGCCGGAAAAACATGGCTGTTCTGTCCTGCCAGGCATCTTTCAACTGAGGAAAAATTGATAGGCCGGATTATCTGTCTCTTCGGTCCACTCGTAGCCCAACTCGTTCAGAAATTGCTTCACCCTCGCTCGTTCGCCTGGCGGCACCTGCATGCCGACCAATACCCGGCCATAAGCAGCGCCGTGATTGCGGTAGTGGAACATGGAAATATTCCAGCGACCACCCAGGCGGGTGAGGAATTTCAGCAGCGCGCCCGGACGCTCCGGAAAGGCAAAACGAAAAACCCTTTCATTTTCGTTGCACTGCGTATGGCCGCCCACCATATGGCGAATATGGAGCTTGGCCATTTCATTGTCGGTCATATCCTCGACCGGGTATTTCTGCTTGCGCAATTCATCCACCAGGGCAAACCTGTCCTCATCCGACATCACCTGTACGCCAACAAAAATATGCGCCTGCTGCGGATCACCCATGCGGTAATTGAACTCGGTAATATTCCGCTGATGCAGGGCTGCGCAGAACTCCCTGAAGCTTCCGGGACGCTCGGGAATTGTCACCGCGAGAACGGCCTCTCGCTTTTCACCGGTTTCGGTGCGCTCTGAGATATAACGCAGGCGATCAAAGTTGATATTGGCGCCACTGTCCACCGCCAACAGCGTCTGCCCCTCGCAGCCGGACTGCTCGACATATTTTTTCAAACCGGCAACACCCAGTGCTCCCGCAGGCTCACAAATAGAGCGAGTGTCGTCAAAGATATCCTTGATCGCCGCACAGATTTCATCGGTGGTCACAGTGATGACGCCGTCGATATTGTCCTTGAGGATTCTGAACGTTTCCTTGCCGATCTGCGCAACCGCCGTGCCATCCGCAAAGATGCCCACTGACTTCAGGCGCACGCGCCGCTTTGCATCCATGGCAGCTTTCAGGCAGGCCGCATCGTCAGGCTCAACCGCAAACACCTTGATATCCGGCCGGATCGTTTTGATATAGGCCGCCATGCCGGCACAGAGGCCACCTCCCCCGACCGGCACAAAGACGGCATCGAGCGGGCCATTCACCTGGCGCAGGATTTCCATTGCCACCGTACCCTGGCCGGCGATCACTTCCCTGTCGTCAAAGGGATGAATGTATGTCATCCCTTTCTCTGCCACCAGTTTCTGGGCATATTCCGAAGCATCGTCGTAGGCATCGCCGTAAAGCACCACTTTTGCACCGCGAGCCTTCACTGCATTCACCTTGATCGGCGGCGTTGTCCTGGGCATCACGATTGTCGCCTTGACACCAAGTTTTTTTGCTGACATCGCCAGCCCCTGGGCATGGTTTCCCGCCGAGGCTGCCACTACGCCCTTCTCGCGCTGCTCATCGGTAAGGTTCAGCATTTTATTGTAGGCACCGCGCAGCTTGAATGAAAAAACCGGCTGCAGGTCCTCCCGTTTCAGCAGCACCCTGTTACCCAGGCGCTCGGAAAGCAATGCGGCTTCATCAACCGGCGTCTCTACCACCAGATCGTAGATCTGCGCATTGAGAATTCTCTTTACATAGTCCTGGGGCATACCGGTCGCCGTTTGTTGTAAATGGTGGGATGAGTTGCAATAGTAAATTTTCAACCTGCCTAACACCAGTATTCTGCTGACAAAATACTTGTGGTCGGCTTTGAAACCTTTACCTGGTGCGTATAATACCCGCCCCACTGCCAGCAACTGATATGTCATGACCCAGGACGAACTGAAACAGGCTGTTGCCACAGCCGCCGTTGAATATACGCTCAAACAAATTGATCCTGACAGCATCGTCGGTATCGGTACCGGCTCAACCGCGAATTACTTCATCGACAGCCTCGCCGAGCACAAAGGAAAATTTGGCGGCACTGTCGCCAGCTCAGAAGCCTCCGCGCAACGGCTTCGCGACCATGGTATTCCCGTCTATGAGCTCAATGCTGTCGATGAGATCGCAATCTATGTTGATGGCGCCGATGAGACCAACCCGCACCTGGAGCTGATCAAGGGTGGCGGCGCGGCGCTGACGCGGGAAAAGATCGTCGCCGCCGTGGCAAGGGAGTTTCTCTGTATTGCCGACGGCTCCAAGTGGGTCGATCACCTGGGCACCTACCCACTGCCGGTGGAAGTCATTCCCATGGCGAGAAGCCATGTCGCCCGCGAGCTGGTGAAGCTGAACGGCGATCCGGTGTATCGGGAAGGTGTTATCACCGACAACGGCAACGTCATTCTCGATGTGCACCACCTGCACCCCATTGCCCCGGCGCGCGAGCTTGAGGAGAAAATCAACAACATCACCGGCGTTGTCACCAATGGTCTGTTTGCGCTGCGCCCGGCTGATGTTCTCATGCTCGCAACAGAACAGGGCGTTCAAACCATATTCCGCGAAAATCTGGGTTAGGCTGCACCGGTCAATAGACGGTAATTTTTCAAACAACCTCTTTCCCGGCCAACAGATGAACCCCGGGGAATGATTGCAACCAAAGCTCTC
>JBFFTH010000064.1:0-10403 GCA_041571855.1 Porticoccaceae bacterium | reverse complement strand
GGTACCGGTGACATCCAGTTGAGTCTGGCACAAAAGGCGCAATTGTCCGGTGCGGTGATTGTTACCACGCCGCAGGATATTGCCCTGCTCGACGCCCGCAAGGGTATCGAAATGTTCGCCAAGGTGAATGTGCCGGTGCTGGGTATCGTAGAAAATATGGCGATGCACACCTGCAGTCACTGTGGCCATGAGGAACATATTTTTGGCGCCGGCGGCGGTGAAAAAGTGGCGCGGGAATACGATACCGAGCTGTTGGGATCGCTGCCGCTGAAGCGCTCTATTATGGAGAGCACCGGTAGCGGAAAGCCATCGGTGGCGGCCAATCCCGACTCAGTCGAGTCACAGTGCTACCGCGACATAGCCCGTCGCCTGAGTGAAAAGTTACAGGGGTTGGGGGTGCAGGAAGTGCCCGATATTATTATCGATTGAACACCCCGCTGATGATTGACCAGCATGGGCAAACCAGTATGATTGCGGTTTGCTTTTCAGGCCCGCATTGCAACCCCAAGGAAACCTTTCACCATGAGCATCAAGTCCGATAAGTGGATCACCCGCATGGCTAAAGAACAGGGCATGATCGCGCCCTTTGAGGCTGGCCAGGTGCGCAGGGATGAAAACGGTGACAAGCTGATTTCCTACGGCGTTTCCAGTTACGGTTATGACGTGCGCTGTGCCGATGAATTCAAGATCTTTACCAATATCCACTCAAAAACGGTCGACCCCAAATATTTTGACGAAGACGCCTTTGTGGATGTGAAAGGCGACTACTGTATTATCCCTCCGAACTCCTTCGCCCTGGCCCGCACCGTGGAATACTTCCGAATTCCCCGCTCCGTGCTGACCATCTGCCTGGGCAAATCCACTTATGCCCGCTGCGGAATTATTGTCAATGTCACCCCGCTGGAGCCGGAGTGGGAAGGGCACGTGACACTGGAATTTTCCAACACCACTAACCTGCCTGCGAAAATCTACGCCAATGAAGGCGTAGCCCAGATGCTTTTCTTTGAATCGGACGAGATTTGCGAAACCTCCTATGCTGACCGCGGTGGCAAGTACCAGGGCCAGACCGGGGTTACTCTGCCCAAGGCGTGACAGCTGCCACCAGCCCCTATCTCTGCGCACAGTAAAAGACAGACATCTGCAGTAACGGCTTTGGAGTTTGGCCTCCGGTCCATTAAGCAGCCGCTTTACCTTAACTAAACCAGCAACGCTTTCTATTAACGCTTTCCGGGCTTTCCGGGCTTTCCGGGCTTTCCGGGCTTTCCGGGCTTTCCGGGTCCGGGGTTATTGCGCGACTGCTGAGCCATCCCCGAAAAGCTCATCACGCAGCAGTGCTGCTTTTTGCTGAATAGTGCGGGTGTTTTCTGGCCCCATCCTGAGCAGTAATTTCTGCATCGGCGGCAGCTTTTCCAGTTCGGGGTTGGCAAAGGTGTAGGCCACCGATTCCTGTTTGAGCTCAATGGGTTGGCGGATCACGGGCGCTGCAGTGATCTGATCGATAGCGTCCGCGACGGTTTCATCAAGCAGGCTTTCCGGGTATCCCAGCTCGGCGTAGGCTTCTCGAAGCAGAGGCCTGAAGTTGTGATAGAAATTCGCTGCGGCGCGGTGATCAAGGCCGGAAACTACGGCGACAAGGTGATCGTAACGCCGGTAGTTGGCCTGATCGAGCCAGAGAGAGCCATCCCTGACTGTTGCCTGGAAAGGCCCTTTAGGTAGAGGAATTCTGAGTAGTTTTGTCAGCAGGACCCCGTCTTTTAGCCCGTTGACAACAGCCACCCCGCGCCGGATGAGATGCTCGGCCCTGAACCAGGAGAGCAACTGGGTATCCTTGGAGAGCTGTTGAATTTGAGTGCGCACCGCCGCGTCGCTGTCATCCAGGCTCGGCAGCTTGATGCCGGGCTGCTTTATTGTCGCTGGCTGCCCCTTGCTAGCCGTTTCTGCCGGACTCCCCTGTTTGAGGTGGGGCGCCACCTGTGATGGTTCTGCGGGTTGCTCCAGCCATTTCTTTGCCAGGGTCAGAGGTTTGTCATCCGGCAGCAGCACACGCCAGACAACAAGGGCGGCCAGGGCAATGGCAAGGAGCAGCAGTGCCAGGCTTTTGAGCCGGGAGGGTTCATCGTAAGTGGGGCGATCTTCAGGATTGACTTGCATGGTTTTTCAGCGCGGCTGGGTGGTAATTCGTTTATGGTTGCCATCACAGAGTGGAGGCTTGCCTGTTTGTTTGCAACAGCAGAAAGCAACCGGACCGTTCTTTTCAGCCAGCCATTCGAGAGGCGTAAATTCGGTGCCATTGTGGGAGCCATCGCAGAATGGTTGGGATTGGCTTCTGCCGCAGGCACACCACCAGTAGGTTTTACCGGCTTCTACTTCGATAACCACGGGCCTGGTGGCTGCAATATGGGGCTTCTTCATAGGCTCAGTCCGGTGTGTCCTCAGCGTTGAGGACTGCAGTCACTGGCTGACCATTGACCTGGCCCTTGTCGAGGACGATCTGATACTCCTCATCCTCTTCTTTCTGCCAAAGTTTTATCAGCAGGAAATTCAGTTCCGGGGCAAACCAGAGTACGGTCTCTCTGTCCTTTTCTTCCCGGATTCGGTTGACCCGGATTGCCCGGATATTGCCAAGCTTGGTTGTCACCATTTCTTCGCCTGCGGTTTCGAATTGGTACAATTTCAACCGGCCACGGCTGATCACAGGGTAGGTCAGCTGATCGGCGTTATTCATCAAATCCCGCCGCAATTGCAACTGATAGGTGAGGCGACTGAATGGCTCAGCACCGCCGGGCACCTGGGTGAGGTCAACGGTCCGCTGCTTGTCTTTGCTGTTGTAAATGGCGAGATTGTTTTTTCGGTCAAAGGCCAGGTGTTCCACTTTTTTCTTGCCGACAATATTGCGCCGGTATTGATAGCTGTCGTTGATAATAGCGCCATTTGGGTCGAGCCGGAAAAGGCCTGTTTCGGCAATGCTGGCCAGGAAGCTATCCGCGGTGGTCTTGAGTTCATAGCCGCCATCTGGCTGCCGCTCTAAAGTTCGCTCTGCGGAGATATTGAGGCCGTTGTAGTTTGCACTGTAGGTGAGCTTGAACGGGGCCAGTAAGGTGTCAGCGCTCGTCATTTGGGAAAGAAGAATAAACATCAGTGTTAACCAGGTGTGTCGCACATTTATCCCCTTGTGACTTTTCAGTTGCTGGACAGGCTTGAGCCCTTGGATACTTTCCGGGCCGGATCGTTCAGCGCATCTGCCTCGCTGTAACTATAGCCGTTTTCAGCTAACTGTATACCGTCCAGCAGGACCTTGCCATTGACCAGTTGCAGCCTCCCTTCGCAGAACCACTCGGCGGCCAGCGGATAAATCTGGTGTTCCTTGACGAGTACCCGCGCTGCCAGTGTGTCGGCGGTGTCGCCGGCCAAAACAGGCACCCTCGCCTGAATAATGGGTGGTCCCCCGTCCAGTTGATTGGTGACAAAGTGAACGGTCGCACCGGCGCTGCTGTCGCCGGCATCGATGGCCCGCTGGTGGGTGTGGAGGCCGGGGTATTTCGGCAGCAATGATGGGTGAATGTTGAGCAGGCACCCGGTAAAGCGATCGACAAAAGCCGCTGTCAGGATACGCATGAAACCGGCCAGAATGACCAGGTCCGGCTGAAAACTCTCGACCAGTTCTGCCAGCTCGATATCAAAAGCTCTGCGGTCCTGGAAGTCGCGGTGGTTGAGCACGATTGCCGGAATATCGGCATTGGCGGCGCGCTGCAGGCCCTTCACACCCGGGTTATTGCTGATTACGGCAGCTATATCAGCCTGCAGGGAGCCAGAGGCAGAGGCATCGATAAATGCCTGGAGGTTGCTGCCACTGCCAGAGATCAGGACAACCAGCTTTGGCCTGGGGCGCTCGCTCATCAATCGCGGATCTCGACCTGATCGTCGCCGGGATCGGCGTGCTCAATGTGGCCGATCAGGAAGGCGTCTTCGCCGGTCGCGTGAAGGACATCTATGGCGGCATCTACAGCAGTTTCCGGCACCGCAATGACCATACCGATGCCACAGTTAAAGGTGCGGTACATCTCCTGTTGATCGATATTGCCCTTTTTCTGCAGCCAGTCGAAAACTGCCGGCTGCTGCCAGGCGCTGCTGTTTATCACCGCCCTGGTGTTGCCGGGGAGTACGCGGGGGATATTTTCCAGCAGGCCGCCCCCGGTAATGTGGGCGATAGCATGAACCGGAACATGAGCGTGCTCAACCAGAGCCAGGATGGATTTTACGTAGATTCGGGTGGGTGTCAGCAGGGCCTCTGCGAGAGATTTGCCTCCCAGGTCTTCGTTCAGAATATCCACATCGGCAACGTCGATCACCTTGCGGATTAACGAATAGCCATTGGAGTGGGGGCCGCTGGAGGCCAGACCGATCAGCTTGTCGCCGACGTGAACAGCGCTGCCGTCGATAATGTGGGACTTTTCAACGATGCCGACACAGAAACCCGCCAGGTCGTAGTCATCTCCTGCATACATGCCGGGCATTTCCGCAGTTTCACCGCCCACAAGAGCGCAGCCGGCCTGTGCGCATCCGGTACCGATGCCCTCGACTACAGCGGCCGCATTTTGCAGATTCAGTTTGCCGGTGGCGTAATAGTCAAGGAAGAAAAGCGGCTCAGCACCACAGACAACCAGGTCGTTGACGCACATGGCCACCAGGTCGATGCCGATGGTGTCATGCAGGCCCAGATCCATCGCCAGTCGCAGCTTGGTGCCGACACCATCGGTGCCCGAAACCAGCACCGGCTCGTGGTATCCGGCCGGAAGGGTGAAAAGTGCGCCGAATCCGCCAAGGCCGGCCACCACCTCCGGGCGATGGGTTTTTTTGGCAACATGCTTGATGCGTTCTACCAGCTCATTGCCGGCATTGATATCGACACCGGCGTCTTTGTAGCTGAGGGATGGCTGTTGGGAAGAAGATAGGTCAGTCATGGCTCTGGTGAGGTAAAATTGGAAAGGGCGTATTCTATCCCTTGTTGTGGCCAAAATCTCCCCTAATCATGAAAGGTACTGGTACAATTCGCGGCATGAAAATGGAAAACCGAATTTTCAAATATTCGATTCACCTGCTTGTCGCCTGGACAATGGTTTTCGGGCTGGCTTTGCCCGCCTCTGCCGCTCGCGTGAACGATATTTATCGGGCCACCGTGCCGGTGGACAACCAGTCTGCAGCGTCCAGGAAATCGGGTATACGACAGGGGTTGGCACAGGTGCTGGTGAAGGTGTCAGGAAGCAGCCGTGTATTGCAAAACCCCGCCATGGCAGAGGAATTGAACCGTGCTGACGCCTATGTGCTGGAATTGGGCTACACCTCTCTGGCGCCATCCGGGGGTGAAAGACAGATGGCGCTGGCTGTCCGTTATTCCCAGCAGCAGGTGAACCGCCTGTTCCGCCGCGAGGCCATTCAGATCTGGCCTGCAGTCAGGCCCGACCTGCTGGTCTGGCTGGTAAGCGACACGCCCACTGAGGGTGTGCAGTACCTCGATGAGGAGATGTTCCCGCAGCCAAATCAACGCCTGGCCTACCACCTCGATCGCCGGGGCGCTGCCTTTATCCGTCCGGCGCTGGATATCGAGGACCGGCGCCTGGCTCCGGCCGATGCCGTCTGGCAGTTTGACACCTCCAGGCTGAACAACGTCGCGAAGAGATACGGCGTGAAGCAGTGGCTGGTTATTCGCTGCTACCAGAACTCGGTTGGGCAGTGGCGGGGCGCCAGCTTCCTGAACACTGGCGGCAAAACAGATTTGCAACAGCTGTCCGGTAAAGACATGGACCAGCTTCTTGCCGTTGCCGTCGATCGGGCCATTGATCGGCTGGCGGCCGATTACGTCTTTATCCCCCAGCAAAACAGCGATGCGCTGATATTGACGCTGGAAAATATCCCGTCTTTCGACGCTTACAGCAGGGCAGTGGACTACCTGGCTTCTCTGGAACTGGTGCGGGAAGTGCAGGTGTTGGCGGTAAAAGGGGATCGATTAAGACTTTCTCTGTCGATGGATGGCGATACCGATATCCTGCTGGCGGCCCTGCACAGAGACCGGCGCTTGCGAGAGGTTGACGCGCCGATCGCGGATGCAGCCCCCGACGTTGTCAGCCAGGAATACCATTTTCGCTGGGAATTTTAATGACGGCGCAGAAACAGCCGGCAGTGGTTCCGCGCCAGTTGCCATTGCCCATTCGACTCAGTGATGCGGCGACCCTGAGTAACTTTTGCTGTGCGGCCGGTGAGTCTCACCTCCAGCCGGTCGAAGCGATAGGTGATTTTGCCAGCCAGCGGCTGATTTATCTCTGGGGTTCTGCTGGTTCTGGTGTATCGCACCTGTTGCAGGCGGCCTGCCACCAGGCGCAGGAGAGCGGCCAGCAATCCCAGTATCTGCCGCTGGCAGAACTGTTACCATTCGATCCGGAACAACTGCTGGAAAACCTGGAGCAGTTTGACCTGGTCTGCATCGACGGGGCTCATCTGCTGTCGGGACACCCTCACTGGCAGCGCGTCATGTTTGATTTCTTCAATCGTATCCGCGATGCAGACAGGCGCCTGATGGTTGGTGCAAATTGCTCACCGCGGGAGTTGCCCCTTGGCCTGGCTGACCTGAAATCACGTCTTGGCTGGGGGCTGGTTTTTCAGTTGCCGGCGCTGACAGATGAAGAAAAAGTCGCCGTGTTGCAGTTTCGCGCTGGCCGTCGTGGTATCCAGTTTGCTGCCGAGCCGGCGAGCTTTCTGATTCGCCGCTCGACGCGTGATATGACCGCATTAATGGCTCGCCTTGACCAGTTGGAAGCGGCGGCGATAGCCCGTCGCCGCACGCTGACGATACCATTTATCAAGGAAACATTTGGCTGGTGAAGCGCGGTTCCCGCTATCACCTGTACAGTTGCGGTCGGCAATTGGACAGGCAATCAAGCATTCTCCACGCGGCAACGAAGGCCAGCACATTTACTGTCCTGGCCGAATGGTCCCGCAGCCAGCAGATCTATTTCAGTTAGCCTCACATTCAAAGCACTGCAGGTAGAGCTTGCGCGGGTCATTCAGCCTCGACAGCAACTTTCCGCTTTCACTCAGCTGCGCAACAGGGGGAAGCAAGGTGTCCGGCAGCTTCGCCAGTGCGGCATTGAAGAGCGCGCCACTGGCTCTGGCACCGGACATGGCCTCCAGCAGTTGCTCCCGAAATCCCAGTGGTTCCCTGATTTTTTCCACCCGATAGTTTGAGACATTGGCTCTTTTTGCCGCCGCTGCAATGACAGTTTCCAGCGACCCCAGCTGATCCACCAGGCCAATTTCCAGGGCTTTTTGTCCACTCCAGACGCGGCCCTGGGCGATCTGGTGGATGGCCTCAGGCGTGCTGCCGCGAGAATCCGAGACCAGCTGCAGGAAGCGCCGGTAAATATCCTCAACACTGAGCTGGATCACATCCTTGGCCGGCGCCGACAGGGGCCGATTCAGGTGGTAGAAATCGGACAATTCGGTAGTGCCGACGCCATCGCTATAGATGCCGAGAGAGGACAGCGAATCCACAAACCTGGGCAGGATACCAAAGACACCGATTGAGCCGGTGAGTGAGGTGGGGGTAGCCCATATTTCGTCCGCCGCAGTGGCAATCCAGTAACCGCCGGATGCAGCGACGGAGCCCATGGAAACGACAATCGGAATACCGTTTTCCCGTGTCAGTTCAATTTCCTTGCGCATGACCTCAGCGGCAAAAGCGCTGCCGCCCGGGCTGTCAATTCGCAGCACCAGGGCCGCCGGATTCTGCTCGCGCACCTGTTGCATCAGGGAGGTAAAATTGGTGCTGCCAAGATCGCCGTTGTGGGCAAAACCGTCCACCAGGACGCCCCTGGCAACAACAACACCGATAACCGGTTGTTGCTCGACCGGTCTCGCCGTGGGAAGGATTGTGCCTATTTTGGCATATTGCTGGTGGTCGATATGGTTGTAACTGTCGGCATCCACAGAGCCGGCCAGTTGTTGCAGCCGCTCCAGAATTTCCGGTCGCGAGGCAATGTGATCAACCAGGCCGCTCTTCAGGGCCAGTTGCGCGGCATTGCCATTGTGGGCGGCAAGTTTTAGCGCCAGGTTGTCAATGTAATCATTGATGGCATCGCGCGGCAGGTTTCGCTCGGACTCAACACGGTTGGTGTAGACATTCCATAAATCCTGAAGCCACAGTTGCGTGTGCATTCTCGAGGCTTTCGACATATCGTTGCGAGTGAAGGGTTCGATGGCATCCTTAAAATCGCCGACCCGGAATACGTTCACCTCGATCTTGAGTTTGTCCAGCGCATCCTTCATATAAACGGGATAGCTGCCGAAGCCGGTGAGCATCACTGTGCCCATCGGGTTGAGATAAATCTCATCGGCAAAGCTGGCCAGGTAGTACTGCTGCTGTTCGTAGTTGTCACCGATCGCAATCACCGGTTTGCCACTCTTTTTAAAGTGCGCAATGGCTTCGCCGATTTCATCCAGTTTGCTGATGCCGCCGCCGACCATGTTGTCGAGATCCAGAACCAGCCCTGTAATGCGGCCATCGGTAGTGGCTTTCTTGATCGACTCCACCAGTGTGCTGACCACGGTTTCCGCATCTATTGCGGCTTCATCGCCCATCAGCTTGGCCAGGGGAGGAACCCGGGTTTTCTGGTCGACCAGCACGCCGCCAATGGCCAGCCGCAACATGGCCTTATCAGGCAGGGGCTGCACTTCGTGCTGAAACAGGCTGGCGATAATAACGATAAATACCGCCAATACGATCAGGTTGATCAGTGATCGGATAGCGCCGACAATTTTTCCAACCATGGAAAAAAAACGCCGGACCAGTCCCGTTTTCTTTTTCATTTTTCTTCTCCTTGCTATTGCTGCCGTGACATCGCCTCGGCACCGGTCTCAGCTGGCTGATAGAGGGAGTACTGTTTCCAGCGGCTCAACATCATGCTGGCGCTGTAGAGCGCAATGACCAGCAGCAGCTCAACAATATCAAACCCGTTTCGGTTGGAAGCAAACAGGTTGTTGACTGTCACCACAAAGTAGAACAGGGTCACAAAGCAGAGCAGAGAAAACGTCTTGTAACGCTCTTTCAGCATGCCGGGTATGAAGATCAGCAGGGGAATCAGGGTGATTGCGATCAGGACCCAGGTTTGCTGTCGGTAGAGGCCATTGCAGGCCAGCGTCAGCAGCAACAAGGTATAGCTTGTCCAGGTCGCCCTGCGGGCGAAGCGGAGCTTGGTGTACAGGTTGGGTATGGTTTTCATGGCTTCCTCAGGCACTGAGCTTCCTGGCCAGCCCTGCAATCCTTTCGCCCATCGCTCGACAGAGGGTAATCTCGTGCTGAGACAGCACACTGGCGGCCTCGCCTTCCCCCCTGGCCAGGTGAGATGGGCCGTAAGGCGTACCACCGGTAGTGGTATGGTGGATAGCCGCTTCACTGTAGGGCAGCCCCGCAATGACCATGCCGTGGTGAAACAGCGGCAACATCATGTTAAGCAAGGTCGATTCCTGGCCTCCGTGGAGCGAACTGGTGGAAGTGAAGACGGCAGCCGGTTTGCCGATCAGATCGCCGTTGAGCCAGATGCTGCTGGTGCCGTCGATAAAGTATTTCATCGGCGCGGCCATATTGCCAAAGCGGGTGGGGCTGCCGAGCACCAGGCCTGCGCAGTTTTTCAGGTCACCCTCGGTGCAGTAGATGTCCCCCTCTGCCGGGATGCTGGGGTCCACGGCTTCGCAAGTGGTGGATACAGGGGGCACTGTTCGCACGCGCGCCTCGATGCCTGATTTTTCTATGCCGAAGGCGATCTGTTCGGCCATATTGCGAACACTGCCGTAGCGGGAGTAGTAAAGCACCAGAATGTACATGAGAAAACCTCGGAAGGGTTCAGAAAAGATCCAGGACCTGTTCGGGTGGTCTGCCCAGCGCCGCCCGGTCACCGTGAACAACGATCGGCCTTTCAATCAGTTTCGGGTGATTAACCATGGCTTCGATAATCTGCGCATCGGTCAGGGACGTATCCTTGAGGTTGTTTTCCCTGTATTCCGCTTCGCCCCTGCGCAGCAGATCACGCGCGGAAATTCCCAGTTTTTTCAGCAGTTCTCTCAGCGTGGCGGCATCCGGTGGCGTTTCCAGATAGAGGATTACCTCCGGCTCAATGCCTTTTTCCTCGAGCAGTTTCAGCGTCTGGCGGGATTTAGAACAGCGGGGATTGTGGTAAATACTGGTCATAGTCTTGTTATACAATGCAAATCATGTGAAAAATGAAATTAAAAAGAATTCTCATTCTACACTGTCGATTGTAAAGAGTCAGAGATAATAAGCAGGGGGCGCCGTGGACATCAAGGCCAAGACTTCAGCTGCCGTTTTTTTTGTAAAACACATATTGCGGCGTTTT
>JBFFTH010000063.1:0-10491 GCA_041571855.1 Porticoccaceae bacterium | reverse complement strand
GATGCCGGAATCCAGAGAGCCTGTCGCCACCTCATGCAAAAGCGGCTTCCAGAGGTGCGCTGAGTTGCGATCGATCAGCATGACATTCACATCCTTGCTTCTGCGAAAGCGTTTTCCCAACTTGGTTACGAGTTCAAGCCCACCGGCTCCTCCGCCTACGACAACAATGTTTTTCATAGCACACCCAAGGTTATTAGTTATAGGTCAAGTCGCGAATTTTACAGGAAAAAAAACCGTTGCCATAGCCAAAATACCCGGCTGGACGAAACACCCCTGTTGAGTCAAAATACCAGCAACAAGCGCACTAGTTAATCAATAAATACAACTAAAAGGCACGACCAATGCAAAAATCCAATCCTTCCGTAGTGATCAGCGGCCTGGGTCTCTGGCATCCAGAAGAGTCAATCAGCAACGAAGAACTGGTAGAGGCCTATAACGGCTACGCAGAGCTTTACAATGCCGAGAATGCCGATGCCATAGCCGCTGGTGAAATTGAGGCCAAGCCGCTGTCCACCGCTGACTTTATTGCCAAGGCTTCCGGCATCAAGAGCCGCTATGTTTATCGCAAGGAAGGAATCCTGGATATCCACCGGATGCGCCCCAAGCTGGAAGTTCGCTCTAACGAAGAACTCTCGCACCAGGCGGAAATAGCTTTAAACTCCGCCCGCCTGGCACTGGCGGCTGCCAACAAGAAGCCCGAGGACATCGATGCTATCATCGTTTCCTGCACCTACAAGCAGAGGGACTACCCCGCCATTGCCTGCGAAGTGCAAAATGAACTGGGTATCGAAGGCTTCGGCATGGACATGAATGCCGCCTGCTCGGCAGCCACATTTGGTCTTCACCGGGCCTATGAAATGGTCGCGGCGGGAACTGCCCGCTGTGTGCTCGCCATCAACCCGGAGCTGACATCACCGCAGAACAACTGGCGGGACCGCGACAGCCACTTTATTTTTGGCGATGTCAGCACTGCCACTGTTGTCGAGCGCGCCGAAACATGCACCTCGAAACACAGTTACGAGATTCTCGACCTCAAGCCGGTGACCGTCTACTCCAACAACATACGCTCCAATTTCGGCTATCTGTCCTATGTCGATGACAGCGACCCATTCGGCCCGGACAAATTTTTTATCCAGAATGGCCGCCTGGTCTTCAAGGAAGTATGCCCGATGGTTGCAAGCCATATCAGTTCACAACTGGAAGACCTGAATATCCCCGTCACAGATGTCAAAAGATTCTGGCTACACCAGGCCAATATCAATATGAACACCCTGATCTGCAAACGCCTGCTGGGCAGGGAAGCCACACAGGAAGAAGCCCCGATTGTGCTCGATGAATACGCCAACGCGGCATGCGCCGGCTCACTGATTGCAATGAATCTGTACCACGAGGATCTTAAACCCGGCGACATCGGTGTTATCTGCTCGTTTGGCGCGGGCTACTCCATCGGCAGCCTGGTGGTTCGCAAGCGCTAAACAGGAGATCTGTTGATACATGCCATATTTGTCTAAGCGAACAAAGATATAGCTGCAGTTACGATACGCGTCAGGTGAATGCAGCTATTCTGAACAGGCGGAAAACATATGATAGATGTAGAGAACGCGTTAAATGAGCTGTATCCGGATTTTCCCCGCCGCCACCCCAGACTAACCCGTGCGCTGTTGCCCCTGCTGCGCATTGCCAGCAAGGAAAAAGCACTCAAAGAATTCGAACAGGGTCGCGAGGATGTCGAGGGCTTTGACTTCGTCGAACAGGTTCTGGAGTACCTGGACTTTCACTACGCCGTTCGCGATGATGAAAAACAGCGCATCCCACCCAGCGGCCGGGTTGTCATCATCGCCAATCACCCGATCGGAACCCTCGACGGGCTTGCACTTCTAAAACTGATCAGGGAAGTTCGGCCGGATGTAAAAGTCGTCGCCAACAATGTGCTCTACATGCTGGAGCCGCTGAGGAGTGTTCTTCTGCCGGTCGACAACATGGGTGGTAACACCAGTCGCGGGAACCTGCGGGCCATTCAGAAATATCTGGAAAATGAAGGCGCAGTGATCTTTTTTCCATCGGGAGAAGTATCCCGAATAAGACCCCAGGGCGTGCGCGACCCCAGCTGGAACCGGGGTTTTCTCAGCATCGCCCAGTCGACCAAATCCCCGATCTTGCCCATCCACGTTGACGGTCGCAATTCCAGGTTTTTCTACAGCGTATCAATGGTCGCCAAGCCCCTGTCGACGCTGTTGCTTATCAGGGAAATGTTTAAACAGAAGAACAAGGTCATTGATTTCAATATCGGCGAATTCATCAGCTACGAAACTTACCAGCAGCTTTCAATCCCCAACAGCGAGAAAGTCCGCCTCCTGAAGCGGCATCTCTATCGTGTTGGCGACAGGCGCAAGGGTATCTTTGCCACCGAAACACCCATTGCCCACCCTGAAGATCGACGGGCCCTGAAAAATGAGCTTAAAAACAGCCAGCTGCTGGGTAAGACCGGAGACGGCAAGCTGATTTACCTCTTCGACTACCATCCGGATTCAATCATCATGCGCGAAGTCGGTCGCCTGCGGGAAATTTCATTCAGGGCTGTTGGCGAAGGCACCGGTAGAAAGCGCGATGTCGACAGTTATGACCGCCACTACCTGCAACTGATCCTCTGGGATGAGGATGATCTGGAAATCGTCGGCGCTTACCGTTTTTGCGATGCCACCCAATGCGCGGACTCCCTGGGCAAAAAACACCTCTATTCCGACCTCTTTTTCCACTACACGGAGGAAATGCGGCCCTACCTGGAACAGGGGCTGGAGCTTGGCCGCAGCTTTGTACAACCCAAATACTGGGGGCGCCGCAGCCTTGAATACCTGTGGTATGGGATAGGTGCTTTTCTGCGTGCCAACCCTCAATTCCGCTACCTTTTCGGCCCTGTTACCCTGAGTAATGCCTACCCCCAGTGGGCGCTGGACAACCTTGTCTATTTTTACGGGACCCACTACCCGTGTACGGGAAACCTGGTTTCTCCCGAAATACCCTACACGATCAGCAAAGAGCGACTGGAAGAACTAAAAGATAAATTTCCCGGCAAGGATCCGCAGGAGGAATTCGTCCAACTGAAGAGCGAACTGGCCTTCGCCGATTTGAATGTGCCCACTCTGTACAAGCAATACTCGGACCTCTGCGAACCGGGCGGCGTGCAATTTGCCGGTTTCAACATCGACCCCGATTTCGCCAACTGCGTGGACGGCCTGATCATCGTCGACATGGACAAGTTCAAAGCCAGCAAGCGCGAACGGTATATCGAAGAGCGTAAGGAGAAAAGCTAGAGGCTTGCAGGCTTCAAACCTCTTCGCTCGCGCCCTTTTCTCCCTCCTGCCACGGCCACCTTCCCTCCACCTCGAGATGAAGCGTGATGCCGAGGAAAGTACGGATCAGAATAATCAGCCCCAGTACCAGCACATTCTCCAGTGTGGCTGCGACAATCACCGTGCGGATAATATCTCCGGCAATCAGGAATTCCAGCCCGAGGATAATGGATCGGCCCAACTGCCGCCTGAATGTCCTGTAGGCAACAGCCTGGTTGATCTTTCGAAAAGTGCTCAGAAAGACAATTGAGGAAAACACGGTACCGACCACGATCACCAGTACCCCCAGGGCCTCAATGGCATAACCTGCGACTGAAATAATGTTTGTAAACGCCATCACATGTCACCTGCAAATAGGCTTGTTATATAACCAGATAATAGCGAAAAATGCTTATCAGTTTTGGCAACATCGAGGGACAGTCACTTTTTCGCGGTGTACAATAACCGCCGTTTAACCCCGCAAGAAGTAATATGAAAGACCAGAAAACCACGCACTTCGGCTACAAGACCGTTCCCGCGGCTGAGAAGGCCGCGCACGTTGCTGATGTATTTCACTCCGTTGCCGCCAAATATGACCTGATGAATGACCTGATGTCCGGCGGCATCCACCGACGCTGGAAGCGCTACACCATTGAGCTTTCCGGCGCCCGTCCGGGCCAGCGCATCCTCGACATTGCCGGGGGCACCGGCGACCTGGCGGCCAGGTTCTCCCGCATTGTCGGCCGCAGTGGCGAGGTGGTGCTTGCAGACATCAACGATTCCATGCTGAAAGTGGGTCGAGACAAGCTGCTGGACAAGGGTGTCAGCGAAAACATCACCTTTGCCCAGTGCGATGCCCAGTACCTGCCTTTCCCGGACAACACCTTTGACTGCATTACCATTGCCTTTGGTCTTCGCAATGTGACCGATAAGGACCTCGCCCTGCAATCGATGAACCGGGTACTTAAGCCCGGCGGCCGACTGCTGGTGCTGGAGTTTTCCAAGCCGGTGAACGGTGCAGTCGGCAAGGCTTACGATCTCTATTCATTCAATGTACTTCCCAAGATGGGGAGACTGGTGGCGCAGGATGCCAACAGCTACCAGTACCTCGCTGAGTCAATTCGCATGCACCCCGACCAGGACACCCTCAAGCGCATGATGGAGCAGGCGGGTTTTGACAAGGTGGAGTACCACAATATGACCGGCGGGATTGTCGCCCTTCACCGGGGCTTTAAGGCTTGATCAAAAACTCACTCCAAAGCTCGGCGCTGATGTGGACAGAAACCGCTATCAACCGGGCCCTGGACTATGACCCCGCCAGCAGGGCCGCTATAGCCGAGCTTGAAGGACAGGTTGTCTGCATTGAAAGCACCCTGCCCCCCCTGCGCTTCTATGTCCTCCACGACCCCGATGGCCTGATGCTGCTGGAGAACTACGAGGGCGAACCCGATACCACCCTGACAGGGTCTGCCCTGTCGCTAGCCACGCTGGCCGTCGTCGGACAGGAGCAGGTGTCTTTTTTTGCCACCGGCATCGAGGTGAGGGGCAGCCAGGAACTTCTGCGGAAGATCCGCGAGATTTTGATTAAACTGGATGTGGACTGGGAGGCGATTCTCGCCAAACTGATAGGCGATGTCCCTGCCCATTTGCTAGGCAGTGGCCTGCGTTCGGCTGCCAACTGGCACAGGACAGCCTTCGGCCGTGCCGGTGCGGCATTTTCCGGCTTCAACCAGGAGGAACTGCGCGTCGTGCCGACAAAACCGGAAGTCGAGACATTTTTTCGGGATGTCGGCAAGCTGAAACAGGACGTGGATCGCGCTTCCGCCCGGGTAATGCGCCTGATCGAGCAACAACAGGGAGAAAACAGCTAGTGTCTCGCATCTACCGGCTTGGCACCATTATAAAGGTCGTCATTCGCTATCGGCTCGACGAACTGGTCGGGGCCGAAAAGCAACCTTTTTTGCGACGCGGGCTGCTCAAGGTTGCCAGGATTATCCCCAAAAACAAGCAGCCGCGAGGTGTGCGCATTCGCCGCGCACTGGAAGACCTCGGACCCATCTTTATCAAGTTCGGCCAGTTACTTTCCACCCGTCCCGACCTGATTCCAGCGGATATCTGCGAAGAACTGGACCGGCTCCAGGATAATGTCCCGCCATTCCACTCCGAAGAGTTTATTGGCATTGTCGAGCGGGAACTGGGCATGCCAGTCGACGAACTCTTCCAGCAATTCAACCGGAAACCGATGGCCTCGGCCTCGGTGGCGCAGGTTCATGCCGCGGTGCTGCCGGATGGGAGCGAGGTGGTGGTCAAGGTGGTACGCCCCGGTATAGAAAAAGTGATCCAGCAGGACATCCGCCTGCTGTTGACCATAGCCCGCTGGGTTGAAAAGAACACCGCCGATGGTTGGCGACTGCGTCCGGTGGAGGTAGTCCAGGACTACAGCCAAACGATTTTCGATGAGCTGAACCTGCAGCGGGAAGGTGCCAATGCCTCCCTTTT
Source organism: Porticoccaceae bacterium (assembly GCA_041571855.1). Classification (GTDB taxonomy): domain Bacteria; phylum Pseudomonadota; class Gammaproteobacteria; order Pseudomonadales; family Porticoccaceae; genus JACKOF01. Next base: position 4,663 of record JBFFTH010000063.1, on the reverse strand, counting down.
ACGCAGTAACTTCGAACAATCCCCCCTGCTCTACATCCCGAAAATTTACTGGAATTATTCCAACGAGAAAGTGCTGGTTTCCGAGCGCATCCGGGCCATTCCGGTGACAAACATGGGTGCACTGCGGGAAAAAAATGTGAATTTCAAGCTGCTGGCCGAAAGGGGCGTCGAGCTGTTTTTCACCCAGGTGTTTGATCACAATTTCTTCCATGCCGATATGCACCCCGGCAACATTTTTATCGATGCCAGCAACCCTGAAGAGCCCAGCTACCTCGCCGTCGACTGTGCCATCATGGGCTCACTGACCGAAGCCGACCAGTACTACCTGGCTCGCAACCTGCTGGCCATATTCCGGCGTGACTACCGACAGGTAGCGGAATTACACCTGCTTTCAGGCTGGGTGCCCCCGGAAACTTCGGAGGCTGACTTTGCCGCTGCCATTCGCACTGTCTGCGAACCCATTTTCCAGCGCCCCTTCAGTGAGTTGTCGTTTGCCCATATCGTTATCAACCTGTTTCGCACCGCACGGCGCTTCGATATGGAAGTACAGCCTTCACTGGTGCTGCTGGAAAAAACACTGATCAACATCGAGGGTCTCGGTCGCCAGCTCTACCCCGAGCTGGATCTTTGGGCCACGGCTCACCCCTTCCTTGAGCGCTGGGTGAAGAACCGCTTTATGCCCAATGCCCTGATGGAGACGATCAAACGCCACGGCCCTGAATGGATTGAGCAGTTCCCGCAGATGCCCCAAAGAATACTGGATTTTCTCGACCAGCCCCGCATCCAGGCCACATCTTTACCCCGCAACACCCGCAGAACCGCGGCCAGAGAGCAAGCCAAAAAGAGGCCGCTGCTACCACTTGCAGGCGCTGCCTCTCTCGGCGTCAGTCTTGGCCTCGCCTTTCCCTTTTGGGGACAGAGCCTGCAGCACCTCCCGGTCAGCAGCCTGATCTTCGGCAGTGCCGGGATTCTGTTATTGCTGTTGCGTCGATAGCTGTCATAATACCGCCCATGACTCAGCCCAAGGCAAATTTTCTCAGTGAAATCAACTGGAACGAAGTCGGGTTGATCCCTGCTGTTGCCCAGGATGCGGCCACTGGTAAGGTGCTGATGGTCGCCTGGATGAACCCCGAATCCCTGCAGCTTACAGTTGAAGAAGGCCGCGCCGTCTACTGGTCGCGGTCTCGCCACAGGCTCTGGCGCAAGGGTGAGGAATCCGGCCACCAGCAAAAAGTGAAGGAGATCAGACTGGACTGCGACAACGATGTCATCGTGCTCCAGATCGAGCAAATTGGCGGCATCGCCTGTCATACCGGGCGCGAGTCCTGTTTCTACCGGGTATTAAAGGACGGCAACTGGCAAACAGTCGATCCGGTGCTGAAAGACCCCGACCAGATCTATCGGTGAACGATTTTGATGAGTGACATCCTGACACAGTTAAGTGAGGTCCTGGAGCAGCGCAAGACGGCTGATCCGAAGACATCCTATGTCGCCAGTCTGCACGACAAGGGGCTGAACAAGATTCTTGAGAAGGTCGGTGAGGAGTGCACCGAGACGCTGCTGGCAGCAAAAGATGCGGCAAGCACCGGTGACCGCAAGCAGCTCGTCTATGAAACCGCAGATCTGTGGTTTCACAGCCTGGTAATGCTCTCACATCTGCAATGCAGTGCCGAGGACATACTCAACGAGCTGGCGCGTCGCTTTGACCTTTCCGGGCTGGAAGAAAAAGCCAGCCGCAACAAGTAAACATTCTCACATGGGCGCGAGGACATTATGGGTATAGGCGGCATTAGCATCTGGCAACTTCTGATCGTACTGGTCATTGTTATCCTGATCTTTGGTACCAAACGGCTGAAAAATATCGGCGGCGACCTGGGCGGCGCGGTAAAGGGCTTCAAGGATGCCATGTCTGATGACGATAAGGCTGAAAACAGCGCAGAGCAAAGGAAGGTTGAAAAGCAGGATGAATCCGGCACCACCAGCGAGAGCCCTGCCGGGGATAAGAAGCAACAGTAAACTCTGCCCAATCCTCGTGCAAGCGGTTGAAGGTCGATGCCGGGCAGCAGGGCCTGGGGCAGCAAACCCGGTGACTACTGAGGGTCCGCCGGATTGTCCAAAGGCCGGGTGCAGCAGATTGCCAGGCAATTAGGCTTTCCCCTGTCCAGGGGAATCAATCTTTTCAGGAGCTGTTCGGGTGTTTGATATCGGGTTCTTCGAGCTTTTGTTAATCGCTGTCGTCACGCTGGTTGTTGTCGGCCCCAAACGCCTGCCGGAAACCATCCACTTCGTCGGTCTCTGGAGCGGCAGAATACGCCGCAGTCTTTCCGCTGCCCGGAGGGAATTTGAAAATGAATTCGGCCTCGACGACGTCCGTCGCCAGTTGCACAACGAGGATGTGATGAGGAGCCTGGAAGAAACCCGCGCCGCAGAGAAAGCAGCAAAGGCGCCACCGGAAACCGAAAACAAACCGGCGGAGGAGAACAGCATAGCGCCTGAAAAGGAAGGCAAGCCCAATGCCTGAAATGCCCCATAAACCTTCAGCAACGTCACTGCCGGAGGAGGCAGAAAAGCCGCTGGTCAGCCATCTGACAGAGCTCAGAGACCGACTGTTGCGCTGTGTGACCGCCGTGCTGTTGGTATTTCTGTGCCTGTTCTATTTCAGCAACGAGATCTATGAATATGTGGCAGCGCCGTTACAGGCGCTGCTGCCGGAAAACACCTCGATGATCGCCACCGACGTGGCCTCGCCCTTCTTTGCGCCGTTCAAGCTGACCCTGGTGGTTTCTATCATGCTGGCAATTCCCTATATCCTGTTCCAGGTCTGGAGCTTTATCGCCCCGGGACTTTACCAGCGGGAAAAGTTACTGGTGCTGCCGCTGTTTTCGTTCAGCGTTGTTCTTTTCTACAGTGGCGTGGCGTTTGCCTACTTCCTGGTATTCCCGCTGGTATTCGGTTTCTTTACCAGCGTTGGCCCGGAAAATATCGCCGTCATGACCGACATCAACAGCTACCTGAATTTTGTCCTGAAGCTGTTTTTCGCCTTCGGTCTGGCCTTTGAAATACCCATCGTCGCCGTGTTGCTGATTCTTAGCGGCGCCGCCACACCGGACAGCCTGGCGAACAAACGCCCCTACATTATCGTCAGCTGCTTTGTCGTCGGCATGTTACTGACCCCGCCGGATGTGATTTCACAATCGCTGTTGGCAATACCCATGTGGATGCTGTTTGAATCCGGGATTGTGATGGGAAGGGTTGTACTAAAGACCAGGCAATCAAAGCCCTCCGCAGGATAGGCTGGCGATGACAGCTATCCGCACTGCAGGCCAGGGTGATGCCGGGGCAATTGAGCAACTTTATTTGTCAGCCTTTTCCGCAACTGAAGCCGACGCTGTTGCAGCTCTCGCGGTCAGCCTGCTTAAAATTGAAAACAATCCGGGGGGAATTTCCCTGGTGGCAGAAACGGGTGATGATATTGTCGGGCATGTCGCGTTTAGCCCCGTCTCCTTTACCGGCAATCAAGGTCTGAGAGGGTTTATCCTCTCACCCATGGCGGTAGAACAGGATTACCAAAAAAGGCGGATAGGCGCAGAGCTGGTGACAACTGGCATTGAGCACTTATCGAAAACCGGCGCAGACCTGATTTTTGTCTACGGAGACCCGGCATATTACGCCAGGTTCGGTTTTACTGGCAGCGCCGCGTCGAAATTTTTGCCGCCCTTCGTTCTTAAATACCCTTCCGGCTGGCAGGCACTGGCTCTCAAAGAAAGCGCTGTTAACGAATCCGCGCTGGAAATGTCCTGCGTCGAGCCACTGTGCAAACCGGAGCTATGGTGAGGCCACAATTTAGAGATAACCGACCGATTGCCAAAGGTGACAGAAACCCCGGTAAACATGGTCCGCGGCCCGCTGAATTTCATCCCGCACCGGCATGACACAAAACCCCGGCCACTCGGCGCGAATCACCGCGCGGTCAAATTCCGGCGATCCCAGGCCGGCGTACTCCCAGTCGAGTAAAAACAGTTCACCATCGCGATCGATAATATTTTCCGGCACCGGGTCATGATGAGAGAGGCCCTCGCCGCTGACCGCCTGCAGCTTTCTTAGTTGCTCCAGCAACCCCTCTCTTTTGTACAAATGCGGGTCCTGGCCTGATTTATCCGCAAGTTGCTGCCAGTAATTTTCTGCATGGGCGAGGTAATCAAAAACGGGGATTTCCGGTTTCAGGCTGTGAACGCGATCCAGCAACGACTGCAGTCGGGTCAGGCTTTCCGGCCGGGAGATATCCAGCGGTTTGCCGTCGACGAATTCCGTGACCAGCACCCCCCGCTCGGGATCACAGTGGTAAATATCCGGGGCAAGACCGGCGCCGGACACCGCTTCCAGGATCACCTTTTCGCGCCTGCGATCAATACCCAGCTGTCGGCTATTGCCGGCATTGACTCGCAACACCATTTTTTTGCCGCCGCCGGCTAACAGATAGCTGCAGTTGGTTTTACCGCCACGCAGTTGCTCAACCAGTCGCGGCTTTTCAGCCAGTTCAACAGACCACGACTGCCAGCTGTCGAGGTGGACTTCAGGCATTTGCTGTCTCCTCGGCTACAGCTTGCTGCCGGTAGAGTTTTACCCACTGGAAATAGCCGACAAAGGCAATCACGATGTAGAT
>JBFFTH010000062.1:0-11049 GCA_041571855.1 Porticoccaceae bacterium | reverse complement strand
GGGCGGAATTCAACCTGCTATCGCGCAAGCTGGGAATGCCGTTGCAGCGCCAGTAGATTTCCAGGCCTGCAATTTCCGTGAGGGAAAAGGCTTTGCTGATCTTGACAAGGTCAGTGCAAGGTTCAGGGAATATGCCAACAAGCATAATTTTGCTTATTCAGCCTGGACCTTGGCCCCTCAGTATCACAGCGATTCCGGCTTTGATGTGGGCTGGCTGGGTTCCTGGCCCAGCAATCAGGCCTTTGGCGTTAGCATGGAAAAATGGCAAAAGTCCTCAGATGGCCTTGCGAAAGAATTTGAAAATGTCATGGATTGCAGCAGTCATCATGAGTTGGCATGGTCACTGCCAATTAACGCACCCGAGGCGACACCTTTGGACGGCATCATGTTGGCCAGCCAGTGCAGTCTTCAGGACGGCAAGTCTATGGACGATGCCTATTCTGCACACCTGAAGTGGGGCGATGAAAAGAAGGCGATGGGCTTTCTGGATAATTCCTGGTTATTCGTGCCGGCGGCAGGGATCGGAGGTGAAGACTTTGACTACTACCACATAGTTGTGTTCTATCGCTACTCTGACCTGGGGGCTGCGATGGAGCTCTATGCCAATGGTGGTGGTGAGCAGAAGTATAAAAAGTTTCTCGGCAGTATTTCTTCCTGTGAGATCCCTGATGTTTTTGATGCACGGAGCGTGCGAGCCCATGATGAACGCTGAGTGGTTCACCACAACGCAGTAAAGAGTGAGGCAAAGGGTTTGATTAATGGAAGGATTTATTTGCCGCAGCAATTGCTTCGGTCTCGAATGTGATATTTGCTCATCTGGTCCAGAGAAAAGGATGTTTCTGGGCCTGTCAGCCCTTCAATAGAGGGTGATCCTGGGGAAGCTGGCGCGCGATCCACAATGCCAGTTTATGCTTCATGTGGGGCAGGTCGGTCTGGGGTTTGGCGAGTGGCTGTATCAGTTTGTCGTGAACCAGCAGTTTGTAGAGATATTCGATTTTATCGCTCGCTGAATCGCTCTTGTCAAATGCCGCCACGCCGCGTTTTTCGGCGTAGATCATGCCGACACGAATCGCCTCTTTGAGTAATTCCGCCTCATGTTTCAGGCGGGTAGTTTTCGACATTGCTGTGCCCCCTATTGGTCCTCGCGGCAGCTATTCAACCCCTGGTCCATCTGCTCTGCCGGCGATTCGGTTTCGACCTGCCCAATCACGGTTGCAGGTACGCCAGCCACCAGCGAGTGAGGAGGAATATCCTTCAATACGACGCTGGCCGCAGTCACCTTTGAGCCCCTACCAATTTCAATATTGCCTAGAATTTTTGCCCCCGGCCCGATCAGAACGCCGTGCCTGACCTTCGGGTGTCGGTCGCCAGATTCCTTGCCGGTGCCGCCCAGTGTTACCGATTGCATGATGGAAACGCAATCCTCAACAACGGCAGTTTCGCCAATCACGATGCCGGTGGCATGGTCAAACATAACGCCCTGACCGATTCGTGCGGCCGGGTGGATATCGACACCAAGCACAACAGAAATACGATTCTGCAACATCAATGCCAGCGAGGGTCTGTTCGATTGCCACAGTTGATGGGCAGTACGCCAGGCCGACAGCGCATGAAAGCCCTTGTTGTAGAGCATGGCCGCCTGGTATTGGCGACAGGCCGAATCGCGGCTGTAGATTGCGAGAATGTCATTGTCCAGCTGGCCGGCGATGATGGGATCGGAAAAACTGCTGACAAACAAGTCGGCCAGAAGTGCCTGGGGCAGGTTGATGTTGGCGAGTTTGGTGGCCAACAGGTTGGCGAGCGCGGCGCCAAGGCTACTGTGATCGAGGACACTTCTGTGAAGAAAGCCCGACAGCATTGGCTCGCTGGCAACAGTTTTTTTTGCTTCGTCTCTTATTGTCTGCCAGAGAATGTCGCGGCTTGAATCGTTGTCGGGTCTGTTGCTGCTCATATCGGTCTTTTCCAGAAGTGGTGCCATTATCTGGTCAGATACGGGGTGGTTTCAAGGAGGAGTTATTTTTTGCTGTTAACCCTGTGCGGCGTTCTCGCCAGGCACCAGACCTGAACTTGCGATGCGCCATTTTGCTTGAGCAGTTTCGACAGGGTGTCAGCGGTGCTGCCGGTAGTAACCACATCGTCAACCAGGGCAACACTGGCGCCGTTCAGCTTCCCGTGGATCTGAAAAGCATTTTTCAGGTTGGCCAGCCGCTGTTTTCTCTTCAGCCCCTGCTGGGCGGGCGTACCGGCGGTGCGTTTGATCAGTGTTCTCTCGATTGGTCGCTGCAGTTCCCGGCCCAGCCGAACGGCCAGCCAGTCGGCCTGGTTGTAGCCGCGCAGGAATTCTCGCCGCCAATGCAAAGGAACCGGTATCACCCGATCAACCGCTGGCGCTGCCTGTTGTTGTAACAGCGCTTGCGCCAGTATTTCCACCAGTATGCGGCCATAGTGAAAGCGGTGCTTGTGTTTGAAGCCATTGATCAGGTGATCGACAGGAAAGTCATAGCGTAGCGGCGCGATTAGCCGATCGAAAGCCGGCGGTTTATGCTGGCATTGTCCGCAGATCCGGGCAGCTGAGACGGCATTTTCGAAGGGCAGGGCACACTGTTGGCAGCAGTGGTGGTTCCAGGGCAGCTTGCTTTCGCAGATCGCGCACAGGTCGCGCCCGCTATGGCTGTTGCAGCCACAAAGAATGCAGCAATTTGGTAATACAAGTCGGGTGGCCTGCTGTAGCAGGGTTCTGATGCCCTTCATGGGTGTTAACCTGAAAATCCTTTTTCGGTTGACTGGTTTGCCGGCTGCCCTAAAATAGCAGCTACTACAAGAATAGAGAAATAACACCATGTCAGCCAGTCAGTTCGCTACTAGATCATCCAGTCATTCCGCCATCCGCCACGACTGGTCGCGGGAAGAAGTGCTCGCGCTGTTCAACCTGCCATTTAACGACCTGATGTTCCAGGCACAGGTGGTGCATCGCCAGCACTTTGACCCCAACCAGGTGCAGTTGAGCACGCTGTTGTCCATCAAGACCGGCGCCTGTCCGGAAGACTGCAAATACTGCCCCCAGAGCGCCCGATACGACACGGGGCTGGAAAAAGAGAAGCTGATGGATGTGGACAGGGTGATAGAGGAGGCGAAAGCAGCCAAGGCCAGTGGCGCCAGCCGTTTTTGCATGGGTGCTGCCTGGCGCTCCCCGAAGGCCCGGGATATGCCGGAAGTGGCCCGCATGGTGCGGGAGGTCAAGGCGCTGGGCATGGAAACCTGTATGACCCTTGGTATGCTGACCGCAGAGCAGGCACAGGAACTGTCGGATGCCGGTCTGGATTACTACAATCACAACCTGGATACCTCGCCCGAATACTACGGCGAAATCATCACTACCCGCACTTACCAGGATCGCCTGGAAACGCTGGGAAATGTACGCAAGGCGGGCATGAAGGTCTGTGCCGGTGGCATAGTCGGCCTGGGTGAAAACGAGAACGACCGCGCAGGGTTGTTGCTGCAGTTGGCGAACCTGCCCCAGCACCCGGAATCCGTGCCGATCAATATGCTGGTGAAGGTGAAGGGCACGCCGCTGGAACAGCAGGAAGAGCTCGACCCGTTTGAATTTATCCGCACCATCGCCGTGGCGCGGATTATGATGCCAAAATCACATGTGCGCCTCTCCGCCGGTCGTGAAGAAATGAACGACCAGATGCAGTCCCTGGCCTTCCTGGCCGGGGCCAACTCCATTTTTTATTGTGAAAAACTGCTGACGACCCCGAACCCGAAAGCCAGCAATGACAACCAGATGTTGGCGCGCCTTGGAATCAATCCCGAGGTCTACCGGGAAGAGCGGGACAGCGAGGCACAGGCAGATTTCCTGCACCAGCAGATTGAGAGCGCAAAAACAGACCATCTGTTCTTTGATGCCACCAAGTGAGGCTAAACACAATGGTTCTTTTGCCCTCTGGCGGCCCTGTCACCGGATGCAGACGGTTATTTATGATTGATAAAATCTCTCCCTCCCTGGGGCATCGCCTTGCCAGAGAACAAAACTCCGGCCTGTGTTCCAGGCTGATGGATGCCTTGTCGAGAGACGCCTTGTTGCCGGCGGGAAGAAATGGTCGACATTGATCGCGAGCTTTTGCCGGCACTAGAACAGCGCCGTCAGCAGCATCTTTACCGCACCCGCCACGTTTTGACATCACCTCAGGGAGTGCAGGTGGAAACCGGCGGGCGCAGTTATGTCGCCTTCTGCAGCAACGATTACCTGGGGCTGGCCAATCACCCCGAGGTTGTCAAGACCCTGCAGCAGGCGGCTGCAGACTGGGGTGTGGGCAGTGGTGCCTCGCACTTGATCTATGGTCATTGTCACCAGCATCATGCCCTGGAAGAGGAACTCGCCGAGTTCACCGGGCGCCCCCGGGCGCTGCTTTTCTCCACCGGTTACATGGCCAATATGGGCGTGATCCGGGCCCTGGCTGAACAGGGCGATCATATATTCGAAGACTACCTCAACCATGCCTCGTTACTGGATGGCGGCTTTCTCAGCCGGGCGAGATGCAAGCGTTTCAAGCACAGCGACATTGACGATCTTGAACACTCTCTCGAGAGTGTCGGAAACACTGGCCGCAAACTGGTGGTCAGCGACGGGGTTTTCAGCATGGTTGGCGACCTGGTGCGGTTGCCGGAGTTGGCGAAAACCTGTGATCAATACGGTGCCTGGCTGATGGTGGATGATGCCCATGGTTTTGGCGTGCTCGGAGAGCGCGGGGGTGGTGTGGCCGAACATTTTGGTATGGGGGTAAACGACCTGCCGATTCTGGTGGGCACACTGGGGAAGGGATTTGGCACCTTTGGCGCCTTTGTCAGCGGCTCGGAGGCCCTGATCGAGACCCTGATACAGTATGCGCGCACCTATATTTACACCACGGCGCTGCCGCCGGCCGTGGCTGCCGCGACCCGTACCAGCCTGAAAATTCTCCAGCGGGAGAGCTGGCGGCGGGAAAAACTGCAGGCGTTAATTACACAGTTCCGGCATGGTGTCGAGCAAATAGGACTGGAACTGTTACCTTCAGCGACGGCGGTGCAGCCGGTTTTGCTCCGCGATGACAGGCTGGTGATGGAAGTGGGAGCGGCCCTCAGGCAGCGCGGTTATCTTGTGGGCGCAATACGCCCGCCGACGGTGCCCAGGGGCAGTGGGCGGTTGCGGATTACCCTGAGTGCCGAGCACAGCGAGGCTCAGGTCGACGGACTGCTGACAGCACTGGCTGATGGTGTTGGGGAATCCAGGTGAACATGGTTCCGGAAATCTGCATTACGGCGGAAAATTCACTTGCTGTGCAGCATTACCCGTGCAAGGGTAATGCGCTGCAGGAGGTGCCGCTGGTAATGTTGCACGGCTGGGGCTGCGACAACCGTATCTGGCAACCGCTGCTGCCACTTCTGAATCAACATCTGCACATTATCACCCTTGACCTGCCCGGGTTTGGTGACAGTCTTCCGGCCTGCCCGGAAAGCGAGGAACAGCTGCTGGCCCTAATGGAGGCTGCCCTGCCAGGCTGTTGTTTATTGCTGGGCTGGTCGCTGGGAGGCATGCTGGCAACGGCCTTTGCCGCCCGTTACCCGCAGCGCGTCAATGGCCTGGTGACGGTGGCGGCCAATGCCTGTTTCAGCCAGAGAGATAACTGGCAAACTGCGATGCCGGCAGCGACATTTGACGACTTTTACCGTTTTTTTGCTCGGCAGCCCCATGATTGCCTGAAGCGCTTTCACGGCCTTCAGGCCCGCGGCGATGTCTCGGCCATGTCAGTGCTGAAGCATTTGCGGGCCGCTTTTGCAGTAGCCGAAGAACAGGTGCCTGACTGGCAAAGGGCGCTGCAGCTGCTGAATATCATGGATAACCGTTCGGCGCTGCGGGCCTTGAGGGTGCCGGGGCTGCACGTGTTTGGAGAAAACGATTCGCTGGTGCCGGCTGCGGCCGCAGCAGCGGTGGGCGAGCTGAACAGCCGCCAACGGAGCATCGTGCTGGAAGGGGCCGGTCACGCCATGCCGGTAAGCTGCCCGGAGACCTTGGCCGAGACTGTGCTGGCCTTTCTGCAGCGGTCCCGCTATAGCTTCGGCAAGGAGCGGGTGGCGGAATCTTTTGGTCGCGCCGCGGCCAGTTACGACCAGGCGGCACGCCTGCAAAAGCGGGTGGGCCAGCTGCTGATGGAAAAACTGCCGGCAGGCCTGCAGCCGGGATGCATTGTCGATATTGGTTGTGGTACCGGCTTTCTCACCCGCCAGCTCAAGCAGAAATACCCCTCGGCCAGCGTGATAGGGCTTGATCTCGCCGAGGGCATGCTGCAGTTTTCACGCAGTGATTCAGCTGCTGCGGATCACTGGGTTTGCGGTGATGCCGAATGCCTGCCGCTGGCGGACAACAGCGTTGATCTGGTGTTTTCGAGCCTGACTTTCCAATGGTGCACAGAGTTGCCCACCCTGGCATCTGAGCTGGAGCGCGTCCTGGCCCCCGGCGGCATAGTTGCATTCAGCTCCCTTTGCGATGGAACCCTGCATGAGCTGCGTCGCGCCTGGTCAGCCGTTGACGGTTACATCCACGTCAACCGCTTTGTCGACCGGAGGGAGTGGCAGGCCGCTCTCTCTGCGACCGGGCTGGCTTGCCGGCAACTGGAAACTGTGCCTGAAGTTCTCTATTACGACGAAGTTCTCCACCTGCTCAGGGAGTTGAAGGATATCGGTGCGCACAATATCAACAGTGGCCAGAATCGGACCCTGACCGGCCGTCGGCAACTGCTGACCATGATCCAGGCCTATGAGTCGGCGCAGCGAAAAGACGGTCGTTTGCCTGCTACCTGGCAGGTTCTCTATGGCCTCGCGACATTAGAAAACAGCGAGCATCAGTGAGTGGAGTAGATGACAAAGGCATTTTTTATCACCGGTACCGATACTGATTGTGGCAAGACCCTGGTCAGCTGTGGGCTGTTGGCAGCGGCAAGAGAGGCCGGTATGACTACGGCCGGCATCAAGCCTGTCGCTGCCGGTGCCAGCGAAACCCCGCAAGGATTGCGCAATGAGGACGCACTCCTGCTGCAGGCGCAGACCACCCTGCCGATCAGCTATGAACAGCTCAACCCGATGCTGCTGCGGGCGGCCATTGCGCCGCATATTGCAGCCAGGGAGGAGGGCAGGCGGCTCGGTGTCGATCGCATTACCGGTTTCTGCCGCGGGGTGTTGATGCAGCGACCGGATTTTGCCGTAGTGGAAGGGGCCGGTGGCTGGCGCGTGCCGCTGAATGAGCGAGAAACCCTTGCCGATGTGGCGAAGGCGCTGCAGTTGCCGGTGATTCTGGTGGTGGGGATGAAGCTGGGCTGTCTCAACCATGCCATGCTGTCTGCCGAGGCAATCGAGCGCGATGGACTGGAGTTGGCGGGCTGGGTGGCCAACAGTCCGCAGCCGGAAATGCCCCGCTATGGCGAAAACCGGGAGACACTGCAGCAGCAACTGCGTTGCCCCTTGCTCGGTGAAGTTCCGTTCCAGAGAGAAATGACGCCGGAGCAGGTGGGGGCTTGCCTCGACCTGCAATCATTGTTGTAAACTGCCGCCTGCAAAAATCCGGGAGATCACCATGGGCAACCGAAAAGAAGAAGACTATTCCGCAGACGATCTGGAGCTTATCCGCAAGGTTACGCAATCCGGTATTCACTCGGTCGAGCGTCGGCCATTCCGTTTCCGCCTGCTGTTTTTGTGGTGGATCGTGGTGGCCGGTCTCGGGCTGGCCAGCTATATTGCCGGCAAATATGCGGGAGTGATTTGATGGCAAAGCCGAGAAGGATTATCTATCCTCCGGTCTGGCTGCTGTTGGGCCTGATTGCCATCTGGGCACTGCAAAAATACCTGCCCATCGCCAGTTACGATGCCGGCTGGCTCAGGTCAGCTGGCGGCCTCTTCATGGTTCTCGGTGCCAGCCTCGATGTCTGGTCAATGGGATTGTTCACCCGGGCGAAAACGCCGATGATCCCTTTTACCCAATCCTCTGCTGTTGTCTCCAGTGGGCCCTACCGCTTTACCCGCAACCCGATGTACCTTGGTATGGCGCTGATATTACTCGGCACTGTGTTTATTTACGGCGCGATCAGCGGCCTGGTCGTGGTGCCCCTGTTTATGCTGGTCATTCAGAAACGCTTTATCGAAGGTGAAGAGAGCCATATGGAGGAGTTGCTGGGCGAGCAGTACCTCGCCTACAAGCAAAGCGTGCGCCGCTGGCTGTAACTGCCTGCAAGACTTATGAAACCGCTTCAGGGTTACCGGGTTATCGAGATGGGTCAGCTGCTGGCAGGTCCTTTTGCCGGTGCATTGCTGGCCTATTTTGGCGCCGAAGTGATCAAGGTAGAGCCGCCGGGTGGTGACCCGCTGCGCAACTGGCGGGTCCTGAAAGACGGCACATCACTGTGGTGGCGCAGCCTCGGCCGCAATAAGAAATGCATTACCCTGGATCTGAAAACTGAGCGGGGCAGGACTGTGGCGCGCCAGTTGATCGATAAAGCCGACGTGCTGGTCGAAAACTTCCGTCCCGGCGTGCTGGAAGGCTGGGGCCTGGGGCCGGAGCAATTCAAGCAGAGCAACCCCGGGCTGGTGTTTGCCCGCATCTCCGGTTACGGACAGACCGGTCCCTATGCCGACAAGCCCGGGTTCGCCTCCGTGTGCGAGGGTCTCAGCGGTTTTCGCTATGTCAACGGCTTTCCCGGCGAGGCGCCGGTGCGCGCCAACCTCAGCATCGGCGACAGCATTGCCGGGCTGCACGCCGCATTTGGTATCGTGATGGCGCTGTTATCCCGCAACCAGGATGGTGCCGGCCAGACCATTGATGTGGCCCTGTTCGAGTCCATGTTCAACCTGATGGAGGGCGTGATTCCGGAATACAGCGGGGCCGGCGTGATACGCCAGCCCTCGGGCACCACCGTGACCGGCATCGTGCCCACCAATACCTACCGCTGTGCCGATGGCAAGTATGTGGTGATTGGCGGCAACGGCGACTCCATTTTTCAACGGCTGATGCAAACAGCAGGTCAACCGGGAATGGCGGTTGACCCGAGACTGGCCAACAATGCGGGTCGGGTCGAGCACGAGGCGGAAATAGACCGCGTGTTGGCAGACTGGTGTGGCCAGCACACGTCAGCCGATATTGTGAAAATGCTGGATCAGAATCGAGTCCCGGCCGGCCCCATCTACAATGCTGAGGATATGTTTAACGACCCCCACTTCCGGGACCGCGGTTTATTCGAAAGGGTGGAAATCAATGGCGAGCCGCTGGAAATTCCCGCCATGCTGCCGCGTATGAACGGCACACCCGGTGCCACCGAGTGGCCCGGCCCGTCTGTCGGCGAGCACACCGAGCAAGTGTTGCGCGATGTGCTCGGCATGACGGCGACAGAGATACGATCAATCGCAGAGTAAAGGCAAGCCTAGCGGCAGCTGTTGCCTGTTCAAGCCAGCCCGCTTCTGTTAGTTTTCGCCGGCTTTTGCCGTCCGGGCGAAGACCTGGGCTCGATCTCTGCAGCGCCGGAAAACCGGATATTACGGTATCAAGGGTGCATTGGCGGCAAACCGACTGTTTACTCTCAGGACTGCGTTATGGAAGAAAAATCCCCCTCCCTTACCGATGTGCTGGTGCCGGCGGTTGTGCTGATCGGCATGATACTACTGATCGTCTCGGCCTTCGGCGTGGATGCCGGTGGCGTCAACCAGGTTGCACTGATCAGCGCTGCTGCTGTGACCTGCATGATTGGAGTCAAGAACGGCATCTCCTGGGAGGAAATGGAAAAGGGGATGTTCCAGACAATTATGCTGGGACTCAAGGCGATCCTGATATTGATCGTGGTAGGTGGCCTGATCGGAAGCTGGATTTTGTCCGGTACCGTACCTGCCATGGTCTATTTCGGCATGAAGCTGCTTTCGCCGGCATGGTTTTACCCGGCATGTTGTCTGATCTGCGCACTCGTCGCACTCAGTGTTGGCAGTTCGTGGACTGTCGCCGGCACGGTTGGTCTTGGTCTGATGGGCGTGGCGACCGTGGTCGGACTATCACCTGAAATTACCGCCGGTGCGATTATTTCCGGTGCCTATTTTGGCGACAAGATGTCACCCTTGTCCGATACGACCAATCTGGCCGCCGCAGTCACCAGTACCGACCTGTTCCAGCATATTCGCAATATGACCTGGACCACGCTACCGAGCCTGTTTTTGGCGCTGGCTGTTTTTTCAGTGGTTTCCTTCAAGCTTGATCCCGGTTCTCTGCCGGCCAATATGACCGCGTCGTCTGAAGTGCTGGCGGCCAATTTTGACCTGGGTATCTATGTGTTTGTGCCGTTGCTGGTGGTGCTGGCAATGGCGCTGCGCAGGCACCCGGTGCTGCCTACCCTGGCGGCGGGCCTGGTTGCCGGTGTTATCACAGCGTTGCTGTTTCAGTATCGGGGAGTTGTGGCACTGGGCGGCGGAAGTGAGTCGGTGATGGCGCCTTTTAAAGGGGTGGTCATCGCTCTCCTCAATGGCTACCAGTCAGCCACGGGTGATGCCAGCATTGACAGCCTGCTCAGCAAGGGAGGCATGAGCAGCATGTTGGGCACTGTATTCCTGATCATCTGTGCTCTGTCGTTTGGTGGTGCCTACGAGCGGGCCGGGCTGCTTAACAAGATGATGTCGCTGATTCTGAGCAAAGTGCACACGGCCGGCGGCCTGGTCACAGCCACGCTTGGCACCTGTATGTCAGTAAACGTGCTTTCGGCAGACCAGTATATTTCAGTGGTGGTGCCCGGCCGCATGTACCACGACGAATACACCCGCCGCGGTTTGCATGGGTTGAACCTGTCACGCGCCATTGAAGATTCGGGTACGCTCACTTCAGCGCTGGTACCCTGGAATACCTGTGGGGTTTTCATGGCGGCCACCCTGGGTGTTGCAACGATCGAATATGCGCCCTGGGCTATTTTGAACTGGGCTTGCCCGGTTATCAGTGCGCTGTTTGCATGGATTGGTTTCAGGGTTCTACCACTGTCGGAAAAATAAACG
>JBFFTH010000061.1:0-11069 GCA_041571855.1 Porticoccaceae bacterium | reverse complement strand
TCTCCTGGGCGTTAGCGACATTCTTGACGGCAAGGAATTAAGGCTTTCCCCGGAAGAAGCCCAGACTGTATTTCAGAAATTCAGTGCCGAGATGCAGGCCAAGGAGCAAGCCAGGCAACTGGCCATGGCCGCAGCAGCAGAAGAAAACCGCGTAGAGGGAGAAGAGTTCCTGGCAGAGAATGCCGGCAAGGATGGCGTGGTCGCTCTGGAGAGTGGCTTGCAGTACAAAGTGGTAACTGCTGGAAGCGGCCCATCGCCGAAGCTGGAAGATATGGTGGAGGTCAACTACCGCGGTCGCCTGCTGGATGGAACCGAGTTTGACAGTTCCTATGCACATGGAGAAACTGCCAAGTTCAGCGTTGATCAGGTGATCCCCGGCTGGACGGAAGCGCTGCAGCTGATGCAAGAGGGCGCGGTTTGGGAGTTGTATGTTCCATCCAGTCTGGCCTATGGTCCCGTGGGTGCGCCGCCAACTATTCCGGCAAATGCGACCCTTATCTTTGATGTGGAATTGCTCAAGGTGGGCGCAACGGACGGCGAGTAACAAAGCGATACCGGACAAAGACTGTCCCCGGTTCTGGAAGCCCCCGCAAAACTGCGGGGGCTTTTTTCTGGCCTGCGGTGGCGTCTTTCTGGTGGGGGGCATATAACCCAGCCACCCGCGAGTCTTTGACTTCGGCCCCCTTTTTTGCTTTTGCCGGCAAAAGGCATATAGGGGCTAATTTCCAGCAAACGGAAACCCCGAACCAGTTATCTCGCCGCCAGTATCATCCAGGGCAAGATCAGCGCCACCATTGCCCCGGTCAGGCTCATGGCCAGGCTGGCAAATGCGCCGCAGGTCGGGCTGATTTCAAAGGCCCTCGCGGTGCCGACGCCGTGGGCGTTGATTCCCAGGGCAAAGCCCTGAACCCTGTGATCGCTGATCCCCAGCAGGCGGAACATGGGGCTGGCGGCGACAGCGCCTACCACGCCGGTAAAAATAACAATGCCCGCCACCAGACCCGGCTCGGCGGCGATTTTTTCGGCAATGCCGAGTGCGATCGGCGTGGTCACGGTTTTGGTGCTGGCGGCAAGCAGGAATGCTTCCGAGCCGCCAGCCAGTGACGCGAAAACAAGGGCTGTGATGGTAGAGATAAAACTGCCGAAAAATAGTCCCGCCAACAGGGGTTTTGCCATCTGGCGAATCAGGTGGAATTCCCTCTGCAGGGGAACGGCGAGTGCCACGGTTGCCGGCCCCAGCAGTTCGATCAGCGGCCAGTTTGCGGCCTTGTAGGACCAGTAGGGAATGTCCAGCAGCCACAGTGCTGCAGCTATGACCGCAGAGCCGGTAACCAGCGGGTGCAGCAGGGGATGGAGCCAGGCCAGCCCCAGTTTGTCGCTGCGGGAGAAAAGCCACAGGCTGGCAGCAAATGCCGAGATGCTCAGCAATAAAAGGCCAACAATGGCCGGCAGCGGCAAGGGGCTGCTCATTGCCTGTCCTCTGAAACCGTGCGAGCCGGGTTTTTTTTCACCCAGAAATTAAGCGCCAATGCTGTCAGTGCGAGGGAGCAGAGAGTGGCCATGACAATGGTGGCTAGCAGTGCGGGCCACTGTCGATGGAATTCGGCTGGCAGGAAAAAAAGGCCGACTGCTGCCGGCAGAAAAAAAAGGCTCAGCAGACGGATCAGAAACTGGCTGCCATCAGTCAGCCATTGGGGTGTTGGACGGCCCGATAGTCTGAGTACGGCAAATAACAGCAACATGCCGATCACCGCGCCGGGAATCGGTGCTGCTGTCAGCAGCGACAAAGCCTCGCCCAGGCCGTAAAAAATCAGCAGGCATAAAATACCTTTCAGGGTGCTGATCAGGTTCAAGGCTGGCGGGCAATCTGATAGAGGGAAACTGCGATAAAGCCGCAAAAGGCAAGCAGTACCCAGCCGGGCATGCTGATGTCCAGAAAAGTCCAGTGAACTTTTGCGCAGTTGCCGTCACCGCGCAGCAGCATGGCCAAGGCCTCCTGAAACGGGAAGGCGTCAAACAGGTAATCTGGCGGCGGACCGCAGGCCGGCACCTGATCTTCGGGCAGGCTTTGCAGCCAGAGTTGTTTGCCGGAGAAAAAGCCGCCAGTGGCTGCGCTGAGAATGAGCAGCGCATGATAGCAGCGCTGGCCGGTTCTGCCGGGATTGTGAAGAAACGCCAGCAGGCCGATTGCGCCCACCAGGATTACAAACACTCTTTGGGTGATGCACAGGTAGCAGGGCGGCAGGCCAAGGACATGCTGGAAATAGAGCGCTGCAATGATCAGTCCGAGGCTGGCCAGGAATATAAGCAGGTTAACGCTGCGGATAGATGGCAAGGCTGTAATCCCCCGGAAATAAAAGCAGGTATTTTGCCCTAGAGTTGTTGCCGATGCGAGTCGGCAAAATCGATCAGGCGGGGGAAAAGCAGGTAAAACTCCCGCTCGATCAGCTGGTAATCCCGCTGCAGCAGGGCAAAGCCTGAGTGCAGAGGTGCGGGTCTTTTCAGGCGGTCGCCAACTCTCTCCAGCATGTGCTCGAGATTGCGGAAGTCGGCATAACTCTCCAGCCAGTTGATCTCCGGCGCCAGCTTGCTAAAACGCTGTGCTCTATCCGGCAGCAGTGGGTAGTAGCCGGACAGTTGCCGGTAAAATTCGCCGCAGTAATCGGCCAGGGATTGTCGATGAAAGTCCTGCCAGTAGATAGCCAGAAAGTGGTCGAAACACATATCCAGGTAGATACCTGCAAAGCGCCGGTGGGGTTTTTCAAAGCGGGCTGTCGCGGCCTGGATTTCCGGCATCTGGTCGGTGTAGGCATCAATTTTGCGGTGCAGCATGATGCCCCGTTCTATTTTTTCGGGCAAATCGCCGCGCAGTGGACCTTTTACAAAGTCGCCCAGCAGGCCTCCCACCCTCATTTCGGCATCATCTCCGGATAGAAAAATGTGGGCGAGATAGTTCATGTTTTGTGCGTTGATCAGGGAAGCTTTTCATACTGACGGAAGTACTCGGCGAGAAAATCGTCGAAGCTGCAAGAGTCGGAACTCTCGATTTGTTTCTGCCTGGCAAGAGACTCTTCTGCCTTGTGGCGATACTCTGCCAGCACTGCATCGCTCAGTGGTCGCTCGGTAAAGTAACGACGGTTTTTCTCTGCGTGTCCCATGGCGATGCGGAAATAGGTTTTTCCGCTGTCGCGCATTTCTTGCAGAATTGATCCCGAGGGGGTTTGATCCGGGTTTTCCAGCAGGGGCCTGAAGGTGGCAATAGCTGCGGAATAGACATTGGTGTCCTGTTGCGCATCGAGGAGCCTCGCCGCTTCCGCGAGACCGTTAAAGACTGATTCCGCCCATTCCCGCGCCTGTCGCTCCCTGCCATGTTCACGCAGGTGCGGTTTCTTTCTGCGACCGAAGTAAACAACCCGGCGCTGATTTTCGACGATGGTGTTGTATTCCTCGTGATCAGTTTGCGGACTCGGCTGCAGCAGGCAGTAGAGCAGGAATGTATCGAGGAAATAGATCTGTTCCTCACTGATGCCCAGCGGCAGATAGGGGTTCAGGTCCAGGCAGCGGACTTCAATATATTCCACGCCTCGTTCTGCCAGGGCATTCAGGGGCGTCTCTCCCGAGCGAGTGGTGCGCTTTGGCCGGATGACACTGTAAAACTCGTTTTCTATCTGCAGCAGGTGGGGGGAGAGCTGCTGGTAGTTGCCGGAATTATCCCTGGTGCCGATTTTCTCATAGGCGCTGTAGGGTTGCGTCAGTGCCTGTTTCAGGCTGCTGATGTAGTTGCTGAGATCGTTGTAGCAGATAAAAAGGCTTTGTTGGGCATTGCTCTGGTAGCCGAGGTCGCCCATGCGCAGGGATGTGCCGAGGGGCGCATGCAGGCTGTGTTCATCGCCTTCAAAAGGGACCAGGTGGTGCGCTCTGCCCCTGACGAAGCTTCGGCAGACGGCGGGAGAGGCGCCAAACAAATACAGCAGTATCCAGAAGTTGCGGCGAAAATTTCTGATCAGGCCCAGGTAGTACTGGTCTTTCAGCAGCTGTAGATCCATCCCCGGCGCTTCATTTTCCTGCAGCCAGCGCCAGAAACTGTCAGGCAGGGAAAAATTGTAGTGAATACCGGCAATGGTCTGCATGGAGCGCCCGTAACGATGGCCGAGACCGATGCGATAGGCGGTTTTCATCCGTCCGATGTTGGAGCTGCCGTACTGTGCGACCGGTATCTCGCTATCCTCCACAAGCTGGCACGGCATACTGTCGACCCACAGCATTTCCTCGCCAATATGGTGGTATGTGAGCCTGTGCAGTAGATCCAGTTTGCCGAGGATCTCCGGTGCGGATGTCAGTGCCGGTGTGATGAACTCCAGCAGGCACTCCGCATAGTCAGTGGTGATTTCCGGATGAGTCAGTGCCGAGCCCAGCGCGCGCGGGTGGGGCGTCTGCGCCAGCTTGCCCTCAGGGGTCACGCGCAGGCTTTCTTTTTCAATACCTCGCCGTATTTCTTTCAGCGCCCCTGCTGATGCATCGGCGAGGAGGCTGTGTATCCGCTGCTGGAAAGAGGTCATCGGACGTTTGCTGACGGCACTCAGGCCGCAGATTCCTCGGCAATAACGGGTCGACCTTTTTTATCCGTCTCGCAACTGATCACCGACGCCCTGACGTGAATGTCCCTGGCATTAACTTCTATAAGCTGGTTGAGTGCTACATCTTTGTGAGGTGTGTGAAACAGCGAGCTTCCGTCATTATCAACCCACTCCAGTTCTTTGCTGAGATAGCGAGCGTTGTGGTTTTTTATCAGGTAGGTGAGCATGGAGAGAACGTCTTCTGCCGATCAACTGGTGTGCGACATTCTACCCGAAAGCACTCGCCGAAGGTAATTGCAGCAGCTTAAAATAGCCTTGAGTATCCTCAGCAGGCAAGGCTTGTTCGTTGTCAGTGGAGGGAACCTTTTCTACACTGATGCACTCAACTTCTCCAAATAGCCCGGGTGGCTTGAAAGCAGGGGTCTATATGAAGTTCCGACAATCAACAGTTCTCTATCCCCTGGCAATTGTGGTGTCTGGGCTGTTGCTCGCTGTGCTGATCTCGACAGCCCGTCCCGAGCCTGAAGCCCAGGCTCGTCCAGAGGCGCCACCCCTGCAGGTGCCGGCACTTTCCGCCGTCCTGGAGACCCGGTCGATTACCGTGGCTACCCAGGGCACGGTGCAGCCTAAAACTGAGATAGACCTGGTGTCGCAGGTTGCTGGCCGGGTGGACTTCGTCGCCGAAAACTTCGTCGCCGGTGGCTATTTCTCTGCCGGTGAAATGATTCTGCAAATTGACCCCCGCGATTACCGGATTGAGGTAGTGCGAGCTGAATCCCGGCTGGCCGATGCCCGGCAGGCCCTGGCGCAGGAACGTGGCCGGGCCATGCAGGCGAAACGGGAGTGGCGCGACCTGGGAAATCGGGAGGCCAATGAGCTGTTTTTGCGCAGACCCCAGATGGCAGCTGCCGAGTCGGCCGTCGAGGCGGCAGAGGCCGATCTGGAAAAAGCCCGCTTGAACCTGAGTCGCACCACGCTGTCGGTGCCGTTTGATGGCTATGTGCGAGATATCGGTGTAAATCTGGGCCAGTTTGTCTCCGTCGGCAGCCAGTTGGCCACTGTGTTCTCCACGGATTTGCTCGAGGTTAGGGTGCCTTTAACGGACCGCCAGGTTGGCCTGATGGATCTTGCGCTTTTGCAGCGCAACGGCGGGATAGAGGCAAGGGTTATCTCCGAGTATGGTGGCGAAGTATTCAGCGTGGCCGGAAAACTGGTGCGATTGGAGGCGGCGGTTGATACCCGCAGCCGCGTGCGCTACGGCATTGTTGAGGTCGAGTCAGACGCATCGGTAAGTACTCAAAAACAATTGGTGGTTGGCCAGTTTGTCAAGGTGGATATAACGGGACGCACATTTCAGGATGTGATTTCTGTACCGCTCAATGCGATGTATGAGAGGAACAGTTTGCTGGTTGCAGACCAGGACAACAGGCTACAGATACAGCCGGTGGAGGTACTGCAGGTGGAAAATAGCCGGGCCTGGGTGGGTGGCCTGAAGGAAGGGACTGTGGTCCTGTTGAAACGGCCAGGCTATGTGGTGGAGGGGATGAAAGTTGCCCCGCTAACCCGGGAAGGCGATCTGTGAACAGGGTGATTAACTGGTTTGTCGACAATCCCATTGCGGCAAACCTGTTGATGCTGATCATTCTGGTTGGCGGTGTGACCAGTCTGCCCGGTATTGATAATGAGATGTTCCCCAATATCCCCAGGGATGTGGTGGAAGTAGTTGTGCCCTATCCGGGTGCTGGACCGGCAGAGGTCGAGCAGCAAATCTGTATCCGGGTGGAAGAGGAAATCAGCGACCTTGACGGCATAGAAGAAATCCGCAGCTTTGCCCGCCAGAATGTCGGCGTGATCGAGGTTGAAGTCGACAGAAATTACAGCACCCAGCAGTTGCTGAACAATGTGAAATCCCGGGTCGACGCCATCAACACCTTTCCTGAGGATGCCGAGCGCGCCCAGGTAAAAGAGGTTCTGGCCCGCGTCCGGGTTCTCAGGGTCGCCGTTTTTGGCGATATCCGCGAGGCTGAGTTAAAGGCGGTGACAGAGGAAATACGCGACGAAGTGGCGCTGTTGCCGGGGATTAACCTTGCCGAGGTGACCGGAACCCGGCTGGATGAAGTCTCGATTGAGGTATCGGAGGAAAACCTGCGCCGCTACCAGCTGCGTTTTGAGGACGTGGTCAATGCTATCCGGCGCTCATCCATCAACCTTCCCGCTGGCGAAGTACAGGAGGAGGCGGGAGATATCACCCTGCAGACCCGCGGTCAGGCCTATGTGCGCCAGGATTTCGAAGAGATCATTGTGCTGCGCAATGTGGACGGCACCCTGGTCCAATTACGCGATATCGCCACCGTCAGGGACGGTTTTGTGGAGCAGGATTTGCAGTCCCGGTTCAATGGCAAGCCGGCGTCCTTTATCGATGTCTATTCCACGCGCGATCCCGACCTGATTGGCAATTCGATCAGCATTCGCGAGTACCTGGATAAAAAGGCGGCCCAGTTGCCCGCGGGTATCGAACTGGTCGTGTGGCGTGATGCATCGGTCTACCTGCAGGGCCGAATTGATCTGCTGGCTAAAAATGCGCTCGGTGGCCTGGTGCTGGTTTTCGTCCTGTTGATGCTTTTCCTGCGACCGGTGCTGGCTTTCTGGGTAGCGGTCGGTATTGGTGTTTCCTATCTGGGCACCTTTTGGGTCATGCCGTACTTTGGTGTGACGATCAATATTGTCAGCCTGTTTGCCTTTCTGATGATCCTCGGGATTATTGTCGATGACGCGATTGTCGTGGGTGAGAGTATCTATGCCCACTCAGAGCGAGGAATCAGCGGGGTAAAAAGCGCTGCGCTGGGTGCCGGTGCAGTGTCAAAGCCGGTCACCTTTGCCGTGCTGACGACGATGATTGTTTTCCTTCCCCTGATTCTGATGCCGGGAGATATGGCGCGCTTCTTCGCGGTGATGGGCGTGGTGGCGATTCTGGCGCTGGCATTCTCGCTGATAGAGTCATTTTTGATTCTCCCGGCCCACCTCCGCCACATGAAGCCTGAGCGCGAGCCAAAGCGGCAACCGCTGCTGTGGATTCACCGCCTGCGGGTACAATTTTCTTCCCGGCTGGATAGCTTCAACAACAATTCCTACAAACCCTTTCTGGTGAAAACACTCGATCACCGGCGAGAAACTATCGCCTGGTTTGTTTTTGTGCTGTTAGTCGTGTTTTCTCTCCTTATTGGCGGCTGGCTGCGAACCAGCTTCTTCCCTGTGGTGCAGGGGGAGTTTGTGATGGTCAATGTCGAACTGCCAGAGGGTACCGGCTTCGGACAGACAGTCGCTGTGATGGAGCACATTGAGGACGCCATCGATCAGCTGGAGCAGCTGCCCGAACTGCAGGATAGTGATGGTGCCAGTATCATCAAGGCGCTTCAGTCGCGAGGCGAGGAAAACACGGTGCTGATTTCAATTGAGCTGCTGAGCAATGAAAAGCGCGATATCTCATCCCGGTTTGTGGGCGAGAAACTGAAGGAGCTGATTGGTCCCCTTCCGGAAGCAGAAGATTTTGAAGTGGTCTATTCGCTGGTGCAGCGCGGCAAGGATATCTCTCTCGCGCTCAAGGGTCGCGATGCCGCTGAAATGAAAGCTGCCTCGGCAAGAATCCAGGACGTGTTGTCGAGTTTTGCCGGCGTTTACAACGTCAAGGATTCCTGGCAGGGGGTGCGGCAGGAGGCAGAAATCAGCCTGCAACCCGATGCCAATACCGTCGGCATCGGTCTCTCCGATGTGGCACGGCAGTTGCGGCAGGCCTTTTATGGTGCTGAAGCCCAGCGCATTCCGCGGCTGAAGGAAGATGTCAAGGTGATGGTGCGCTATCCGAAAGAGCAGCGTGCCACCATGCAAACCCTGGAAGATCTGCGCATTCGCACGGAAGATGGCCGTGAACTGCCCTTTGATTCGGTGGCCACTGTCAACTATGTACCGGGTTATGCCGAGATAAAGCGCCGCGACCGGCAGCGGATGATGGAGATCACCGCAGAGATCAAGCCGGGCACCAGTTCTGCCAATGAAGTGGTGTCTGTTTTATTGCGGGATCACTGGCCGGATATCCGCAAGGATTACGGCACAATGTCTTTGTCAGTGGATGGTGACCAGAAGGAGCAGCAGGAGTTTGAGGTCGCATTTATGCAGCTGCTGATTCTGATACTGCTGGCTATCTATGCGCTGCTGGCAATTGAGTTTCACTCCTACTGGCAGCCGCTGATTATCCTCAGTACGGTGCCATTCGGTATTGCCGGCGCGATCCTCGGGCATGTGCTGATGGGGCGTGATGTCAGCATGCCCTCAATGCTGGGTGCTATGGCGGCGGTGGGCGTGGTGGTGAATGACAACCTGGTGCTGATCGACCGCGTCAATTATCTGCGCAAGGAGGGTTGGGAAGGCCGCAAGGCCATGTTGCAGGCAGCAACAGATCGCTTCCGCCCCATTGTGCTGACATCGCTGACGACCTTCTTTGGCCTGACACCGATTTTGCTGGAGCGCAGTACCCAGGCCCAGTTCCTGATACCGATGGTGATCTCACTGTCATTCGGGGTGCTTTTTGCCACCCTGATAACCCTGGTGCTGGTGCCTAACCTCTATATGTCCGGTGAATTCCTGAAGGAGAAACTGGCCGCGTTCAAGGCAGGATTTGGAAATAAAGAGCCGACACCCTGAGGCTGCCGGCTCCGCTGGCTGGAATAATTGATCAGGGGTGGGGCAGGGAGCAAACCTGCATATAGTCATTCAGCGCTCTCAATACCGCGGTTCGGGTCAGCAAGCCCACCAGTTGCTCGTCTTCAACGACGGGATAGGCCTTGCGGTTGAGTTTGTCCATCTGTGCCGCGACATCGTATATGGTATCCCCGGGACGCACAGTCTCGGGCGATTTGTTCATCACATCCTCAGCCATCGCCGTGGTATCGCAGTGGTAGCTGTCATGCAGCAGCTTGTGAATACAGTCTTTTTCTGACACAAATCCGATTACACTACCAAAATCATCCACTACGGGAATACCGGAGATGTGGCTGGCCTCCAGCAGGCCGATCACTTTGCCGATGGGCGTCGATCGCTTGACGCTTGGCGGGTATTTGATCATGTAATCATTAACAGTGAACTCGCGCATTCTTTCCCCCTGTGCAACGTGTTGATGTGACCCTGTACCTAAGGGTAAGCCCGAACGGGCTACTATGAAATTAATTTAATGGATAAAGTCCATGCCAAAAAGTCGAGTTTCCTCCCTTGGCGACAATTTTTCAATACCCTTGGCTGCTGCAGGGACGGCGATAACGGCAATTACCGGGCTTTGCTGTCGCTACTCTCACGGCTGCCTCGAAGCCTGGGGGTGAAATTTCTCAGAGGCTGATGCCCAGGTCGTCCCAGATTTCATCCACCCGTTGTTTTATCGCATTGTCCATGGTGATGGGTTCTCCCCATTCCCGGTCGGTTTCGCCCGGCCACTTGTTGGTGGCATCAAAACCGATCTTGGAGCCGAGGCCGGAAACCGGCGAGGCGAAATCCAGGTAATCGATTGGTGTATTGTCGATTATCACCGTGTCGCGGTGCGGATCCATGCGGGTGGTCATTGCCCAGATCACGTCCTTCCAGTCGCGGGCATTGACATCGTCATCGGTGACCACCACAAACTTGGTATACATAAACTGGCGCAGGAAGGACCACACCCCCATCATGACCCGCTTGGCGTGGCCGGGGAACTGTTTTTTCATGGTCACCACCGCAAAGCGGTAGGAACAGCCCTCCGGCGGAAGGTAGAAGTCGACGATTTCGGGAAACTGCTTTTGCAGCAGCGGGATAAAGACCTCGTTCAGTGCCAGCCCGAGCACGGCGGGTTCGTCCGGTGGTCGACCGGTGTAGGTGCTGTGATAGATCGGGTCTCTGCGGTGAGTGATACGCTCGACGGTAAACACCGGGAATCGATCGACCTCGTTGTAGTAGCCGGTGTGATCGCCAAACGGGCCTTCATCGGCCATGTCGTCGGGGTAGAGGTGGCCCTCCAGAACAAATTCAGCGCTGGCCGGAACCTGCAGGTCACTGCCGTGGCACTGGGCGACCTCGGTGCGGCTGCCGCGCAACAGGCCGGCAAAGGCGTATTCTGAAAGTGTATCCGGTACCGGTGTCACCGCGCCCAGGATGGTGGCGGGGTCGGCACCCAGTGCCACGGCAACCGGGTAGGGCTTGCCGGGATTTTTTTTCTGAAAATCGCGAAAATCCAGCGCGCCACCGCGGTGGGCGAGCCAGCGCATAATCAGGCGGTTTTTTGCGATGACCTGCATCCGGTAGATGCCAAGATTCTGGCGCTCTTTCTCCGGTCCGCGAGTGATCACAAGGGGCCAGGTGATCAGCGGCCCTGCGTCCCCGGGCCAGCAGGTCTGGATCGGCAGTTTTCCCAGGTCAACATTATCGCCTTCGAGTACAACTTCCTGGCAGGGAGCCTTTTTGAGCACCTTGGCC
>JBFFTH010000060.1:0-11087 GCA_041571855.1 Porticoccaceae bacterium | reverse complement strand
TCTGCTTTCTTCCAGCGACATTGAAGATTCCACCCTCTGCCAATATTTACCAAAGCAGCCCTATCACCGGCGTTGCATGTGCAACCTGAACGCTCGGCATAGAATGCCTGCAGTGGACAATATTGTACCTGATCAAGAGCCGAATCATTGATAGTAAGAAAGAGCCCTGCACAACTATTAAAGCCGGCAGTAAAGCATATGCCATGTCGACAATTGTCGCCTTGAACCTTTTCACCGGCCTACAGAGCCTGCAGCATGCAGGGTAAACACAACTCCCACCGGCGAGGGCGGGCGACATAGGAAGCTGCATTCCGACGGGTACCGGGCTGCGCGCCCCGGTAAGACAGAGGTTTCATTCGGTGGCAGCAGCGGCGCTCCTTTCAATGATGGGCCGAAACCCGGGCCAGGACTGCGCCAAAGAGGCGCCCCAACAACTTTTTCAGGCGCGAGTCTATGGGAAATGCCGTGACCGATCGCGGCCGGGGTAATGCCCTCCAATGAGTGCGGGACAAGGATAGTAACAGCGTATAAACTGCAATCGATAATCAGGTATGATTAAAGAGGTCCTACCACAGGCTATGGATAGCTCCCCTCTCACAAGCGGCATTCTGATGCGCATGACAAACTGCCTGCTCGGGCTTTTGGTCATGGGCATATGCTGCATAGTGCAGGCAAACGAAGGCCGGGTTGCCATCCTGCTTTCGGGAAAAGCAGGTTTTTATCAAAAAGCCGCTGAACAGCTGACACAGACGCTCAATGACGACCCATCAGAGCACGTCTCGGTGGATATATTTGAGCTTCCGTCAGTATCCGCGGCAGAGCTCGACAGTGGAAAATACAGGTTACTGGTCTCAGTCGGCAGCGATGCAGCCCAGTATGCCCTGTCCAGGACCAGCCGTGTTCCTTTGCTGGCAATTTTTCTGCCTCGCTCCGGCTTTAAAAAGATCATTGCAGAAAACCGCAGAACCGCCGGGCGGGCCCTATCTGTTATCTACCTGGATCAACCCCCGTCACGCTACGTTCAGCTGGCAAAGCTGCTGCAACCATCTGCAACCGATATCGGCACAGTGCTGGGACCTGTATCCGGCAACCACCTTGATGAGCTCAAAAAGGCCAGTAAAGACGCACAGCTGCTTCTGCACCATGCCGAAATCAACGTCAACGACAACCCACTCGACAAACTGCAACCGGTGATTGAAAAAAGCGATGTCTTTATAGCAGTAGCGGACAGCGCCTTTTTAAACGGCGCTGTAGCCAAGTGGATTTTATACCTGAGCTTTCAACACAAAATTCCGGTGATCGGCTTTTCCAGCGCCTACACCAAGGCAGGCGCCCTGGCCTCGGTTTACACCTCGCCGGAAAATGTCGGCGTCCACGCCGGGGAGCTCATATCCCGTTGGCTGAAGTCGGGGGATAACGCCCTCTGGAAACCCCGCTACCCGGCCTACTGCACCGTCAGCCTCAATCCTGCCGTCGCCCGGGCACTGGAAATAAAGCTGCCCGCTGTTGAGGCCCTGCAAAAGCAGCTTGAAAATATGGATGTATCTTCCGATGAGTAAACCGATAGGATTGCAAAAGTCGATTAACAGTCGTTTTTTTATCGTCACACTACTACCCCTGCTGGGAATCACCGTTGCTCTGACACTCTATGGCATCAGGTCGCGCCAAACCGACGCCCTCGCCGACCTGCACAATTCAGGCAACAATACTGCCAGTTATTTTGCCGCCATGGCTGACTTTCCACTTTATTCCGGCAACAAAGAGATGCTTGCCGGCATGGCGTCTGCCATTGCCAGGCTCAATCACGTCACAGGAGTAATATTTCTCGACAGCGAGCAGAACCCGCTGGCGTCATCGGCACTGTTCCCCGAGCCACCGGTCAATTTCGCCGAGCTGCCGACAGATAGCCCCCTGGCCGGCGATTACCTCTACTTCAAACACCCCGTTTACCTCAACAACCTCGCTGTCAGCGATTATGAAGCGGCGGACAAACCGGCGATGGACCACGCGGATCTCAAGCCTATCGGCTGGGTTGTCCTGGCCATGAACATGCAAGGTATTCAGGATAAAAACCGGCAAATTCTTATTACCTCCCTCAGCCTCTCTGTACTGGCTGCACTATTTGCTATCCTGCTGACCTATTTGCTCAGCCTCTCCATTTTGCGTCCCATAAGGCGCCTCACGGAAACCGTGCAGCAAATGGAAAAAGGCGACCTCAAAGCCAGGGCGCCAATTGACACCAGAGATGAATTATCCGTGCTCGCGATGGGGCTCAACCGCCTTGCACAGACAGTCGAGGACAACCAGCAAAACCTCCAGCAACAGGTCAGTTCCGCCACCCGGGAGCTGGAGCACAGCCTCTGCAGCCTGCGGTCGAAAAACCAACAACTGGAAATTGCCCACGAGACGGCCGAGATGGCCAACAAGGCCAAGAGTGATTTCCTCGCACGTATGAGCCACGAGCTGCGCACACCAATCACAGCCATTCAGGGTTTTATCCTGCTACTCACTGAAGTCGCCCAGAGCGACGCCGAAAGACACTACTGCAAGATTATCAATCAGGCCTCCTCGCAACTCCTGACCCTGATCGACGATGTTCTGGCTTTCAGCAAACTTCAGTCCAATACGGTTACTCTGGAAGCTGGCGAGATCGACCTGGCAGAATGTGTCGAGAATGTGGCGTCATTATTTTCCATTGCTGCCCAGGAAAAGTCTCTCAGGCTGATCGTCGATATCGACCCGGACCTCAGCCTCTGCCGGATTGGTGACAGCGCCCGCATAGCTCAAATTGTTAACAACCTGGTTTCCAATGCTGTCAAATTCACCGCTCGCGGCAGCGTAACGGTAAGGCTTGAGGCCGATCCGGAGAGGCCGGATACCGGCATCATTTTCTCGGTTACTGATACCGGTATCGGCATCGCCAGTGAAAACCAGGAGCAGATTTTCCAGGCCTTTGCCCAGGCCGACACCTCCATTTCGCGCAACTACGGTGGCACCGGCCTCGGTCTGTCCATCGTCAAAAATCTCATCCACCTGATGAATGGCAGCATTGACGTGCAAAGCGAAAAGGGCAAGGGAACCTCGGTTCGGGTCAAGCTGGCCCTCCCTTGCCAACAGGAGAAAGCTCCGAGACCCCGTCTTGATCGCCGGGTCGCTGTGTTAGCAGACTCAGCTGAAGAAAGTCGCGCGGTGGTCAATGCCCTGAGACGTTTTGGTTGCGACACAGAAACCTCGAGCGAAATCTGCTCGCTTGAGATAGCGGGTTGTGATGCAGTCATCATCTGCGCATCCCCCCGAAGCATCACTGACCAGGAACTGCCCGAAAACATCATTCGGCTGCGGCATAAGACCCCGCTAAAGCTCATTGTCCTGACACCCCTTATCTCTATATCTGAAATGTTCACTCAAGAGGAAATGCATGATCTGCAGCCCATATCGTTCCTCGCTACGCCAGCGTCTCCCCACAATCTCTATCAGGCGCTGGATACGGTGGATGCAGCGCCTCTCGCCCCTCAACAGGCAAAGGCATTAGCACCGTTGCAGTATCTCAATATCCTAGTTGCGGAAGATAACGAGTTCACCGGCCTGCTACTGGAAACCCTGATAGGCAAAGCTGGGGGTCAGTGCAGGCTGGTAACCAATGGCAGTGAAGTTGTCAACATCAGCCATCAGGAGAAATTCGATATTATCCTGATGGATCTGCACATGCCGGGACTGAACGGCATTGAAGCCACCCGGTCGATTCGCAAGAGCAGTGAAAGAAATCGGCTAACGCCGATCATTGCCCTGACTGCCGATATCGTTCAGGGCGAAGAAGACGCACTGCTCGAGGCAGGCGCCAATGACTTGCTGTTTAAACCACTCAACGAAAACTATCTGATAGAACGGATGCGTTATGCCGTTGGCATCAAGACCGGCATCAGGAAAAAACTCGATCTCACCGAAAATGACCTGTCAACAGAGGCATTCAGGGGCGAGATAAACCGTCTTCTGGCCGAAATCAGAGAGGCTTTTCAACGCAACGACACACTGAACATGCGAGAAGCAGCTCACCAGTTAGTTGGCATAGCCGGTGTCTTTCACCTGCAAACCCTGGATGAAAGGGCATGCGAATTACACAGCGCGATTAAAAGTGAGCAGAAGACGTCGATTAAGCGCCTGCTAACCAGCCTTGAGGAGTGCGCCACTGACATCTGCGAGCCGGCTTTGTAAGCACAGGCAAACACCGCCGGAACAAAAAAGGGCAGCGAATGCTGCCCTTTTCAAGCGGACGTCAAATCAGACGGCTCTCACTCTGACCACACCATTAACAGCGCGAATCTCGTCCAGCAGCTCTTCCGAGGGCTCGGATTCAACATCCATGATATTGTAGGCGATATCGTCGCGGCTCTTGTTGACCATATCAATCACGTTGATATCGCGGTCAGCGAGTACAGACAAAACATTACCCAGAACCTTGGGCACATTTTCATTGCTGAAGGTAATCCGGTATCCATCGTTGCGGGCCATTTTCGTCGGCGGGAAGTTCACCGAATTGCGAATATTGCCGTTCTCGAGATAATCCATCAGTTGATCAGCCACCATAATGGCACAATTCTCTTCTGCCTCAGCAGTGCTGGCGCCGATGTGCGGTAGCAGCAATACATCTTCCCGGCCGAGAAGGGCTGGGGTTGGGAAGTCAGTGATGTAAGCGTTGAGGGCACCGCTATCCAGTGCTGCAACCACCGCATCGGTATCGACCACTTCTTCGCGGGCGAAATTTAACAACTTCGCGGACGATTTAAAGTAGCGCAGGGTGTCGGCATTAATCAGCCGTTGAGTCTGAGGTATGGCCGGCACATGGACTGTGACAAAATCAGAAACCGCCAACAGGCTCTGCATGTTATCCATCTTCTGCACCCGGCTGGAGAGCCGCCACGCGGCCTCTACCGAAATCGCCGGGTCGTAGCCCGCGACATTCATGCCCAGTTCCAGCGCCATGTTGGCAACCAGCGAACCGATCGCGCCCAGACCGACAACACCCAGGGTCTTGCCAAAAAGTTCTGAGCCGGCAAAGCGCTTTTTCTGTTGCTCGAGCAACTTCGACATCTCGCTTTCATCCTTGATATCGGTCAATCCCTGGACGTAATTCATGCCGCCAAAAATATCCCGCGATGACAACAACAGGGCGGCTGCCACCAGTTCCTTCACCGCATTGGCATTGGCACCCGGCGCATTAAAAACAACCACACCCCGCTTGGTATAGTCAGCCACCGGAATATTGTTGACGCCCGCGCCGGCCCTGCCGACCGCCTCCAGACTCTCGGGAATTTCTTCACCGTGCAGCTTGTGGCTGCGCAGGATATACCCTTCAGGCGCGGCAATCTCGCTACCCACCTCGTATTTGTCGGCGGGGAAACGATCCAATCCTTTGCTGGAAATCTGGTTGTAGGTACGAATCTTGAACATCTGTTATTTCACCTCGTTATAGGCCCACTCGATCCAGGGCATCAGCAATTCAACATCTTTGGTTTCCACAGTGGCACCGCACCAGATACGCAATCCTGCCGGGGCATCGCGATAGGCGCCGATATCGTAGGCGACGCCCTCCTCATCCAGCAGCTTGACCACCTGCTTCACCTTGTCGGCATCCAGATCGAGGCTCAGACAGACACTGGTATTGGACCGGGTCTCCTCTTTTTGCGCCAAAAAGCCAATCCACTCACGGGTTGCGACAAACTCTTCGATCACCGCCAGGTTGCGATTGGCGCGATCAATGGTGCCGCTGACACCACCCTGCTCCTGCACCCAGTCCAGCGCATCGAGATAATCGGCGACGCAGAGCATGGACGGGGTATTAATGGTTTCACCGCGGAAGATACCTTCGATTAACTTACCTGCCTTGGTGAGGCGAAACACCTTCGGCAACGGCCAGGGCGGCGTATAGGTTTCCAGGCGCTCCACTGCACGGGGACTCAGGATCAGCACACCATGGGCGCCTTCTCCACCCAGTACTTTTTGCCAGCTGAATGTGACCACATCCAGTTTCTCCCAGGGCATGGACATGGCAAACACGGCAGAGGTTGCATCGCAGATCGTCAGGCCGCTCCTGTTGTCGCTGATCCAGTCACCGTTGGGCACTTTTACCCCGGACGTTGTGCCGTTCCAGGTAAAGACGATATCGTGATCGGGATTGGCGCTGCTCAGGTCCGGCAGTTCGCCGTAAGCCGCACCATAGTCATTGACATCATCCAGCTTCAGCTGTTTGACGATATCCGACAACCAGCCCTGGCCAAAGGATTCCCAGGAAAACACATCCACCGGCCGTTGGCCCAAAAGCGACCAAAGCGCCATTTCCACGGCCCCGGTATCCGACCCGGGCACAACACCAATGCGGTAGCCCTCCGGCAGGCCCAGTACTTCAGCTGTCTCTTCGCAGACGCGCTTTAATGTCGCCTTGCCGATGGCCGAGCGGTGGGAACGACCGAGTGTGGCAAGATCAAGATTTTTGACGCTGTAGCCTGGTCGCTTGCTG
This sequence comes from Porticoccaceae bacterium, assembly GCA_041571855.1. Lineage (GTDB taxonomy): Bacteria > Pseudomonadota > Gammaproteobacteria > Pseudomonadales > Porticoccaceae > JACKOF01. Next base: position 4,573 of record JBFFTH010000060.1, on the reverse strand, counting down.
CAGGGGCCGGAAGAAAAATTGGGATTGGCCGGCTTGATAGTCGGTTTCATCTGCTGCCCTCATCTAGAAAATCAATCAGAACGATCTGGATAAAAAATAAACGCGCAATTCTAAACTTACGCCACGCCTTAGCAAAGCGGTTTTTCAACCAACTGAGCCTAAACCGCCGCCCTGCGGCCTCGGTTCCAGCGCTTATTGGTCCGCTTTGCGCTCCTGCTCAATCAGGTAAGAGGCCACTTTCAGCATCGCCTCATGGCCACCAGTCATACGAGAGGAAATGCGGTATTTGCCATTCACGACCAACTCGGGGGTTCCCTGGGTGCGATACCCGCGCTGCTTTACCTGGCTCAACTTGGCCTGCTGGCCAATGCCCCAGGAATTAAAGACCTTGGCGAACTGCTCGGCTGATACGCCGTTGGCAACAAAGATGGCTTCGATTTCCTTTTCCGTTTCCAGCTTTTTCTTCTGCAGGTTCATCGCCTCAAAAACAGGTAAGTGAACCTTGTCCAGGGCTTTCAATGCTTTTGCAGTGTAGTAGGCCCTGGCGTGCAGTTCCATCACCGGTGCCCAGATAGCCGGGACGCCGATGAAGACCACATCTTCAGGTAACTGGTTTTTCCATTCACTGACCAGTGGCTCAAAACTGAAACAATGCCCACAGCCGTACCAGAAAACTTCCGCGACTTCGATCTTTGTCGGGTCTGACGTCGGCACCGGCTGCGGCAGAACTTCATAGTGCGTCCCCGCCTCATAAACCGCTTCTGTCTCAGCCTGGCAGGCGGTGAGGGGAAGCAAGAACAGTCCATAAATCAGAGCAGAAAGCAGAATACGCATAAAACACACTCCTTGAATCTATCGATAAAATTTCCGCAACTGGTTGGACCCTGTCGCCGCGAAAGGTTCAAGCCATCAGGACCAGTTATAGTCACGGGATAAAAAAGGCGGCTTGCGCCGCCTTGCGGGATATCCCCCAATCAGTGCAGCCCGGCGATAAAATTCGCCACTGCGTCTATTTCCACATCGTTCATATTGCCTGCTACGCCGCGCATAATGGCAGCTTCACCATCATTTGAGCGGCCAGCCGGGTTTTCAGGGTCATGGGCCGCGGTGCGGAAGGCACGCAACTGTTTTGCGGTGTACTGGGCATGCTGACCACCCAGGGCCGGGTAGCCCGCGGGTGCATTGCCTTGCCCGGAAGGCGAGTGACAGCCCGTGCAGGCCGGTACGCCGGTGGCCAGGTTGCCGCCGCGATAAACCGCTTCACCTTTTTCAAGGTCAGTATCCTTGGCACCCGCCAGTTGAATTTGTTTGCTGGCATAGTAGGCCGCAATATCTGCCAGATCCTGGGCACTGGATGCTGTCAGCATACCGGTCATTTCCGGCACCACACGGGCACCGGACTTGATGTCTTCCATCTGCTTAATTAGGTACTTCTCACCCTGACCGGCAAGTTTTGGGAAACCGGGTGCTGCACTGTTACCGTCAGCGCCATGGCAACCGGCACAGAGAGCAGTTTTTGGCTGGCCGGCAGCCGCATCTCCTGCGAATACCGTCGTAGAAACCAGCGCCATACCAATGATTACGGCCAGAGCCCGAATACAGTTTTTCATATCATCCACATTCCTATTTGTCTCATAAAAAGCCACGGCTTTTTGCTGCAGGCCATGTATCCCGGTTTCGGTAAGAGAGTGACTGCTATATCATGGCCTGCTCAAGGACGGCGGATTATATATCATTCCCCCCCCATGCTTAAACCGGCAAAATAACCGATGAACACAAATATCAATGCAATCCCTTTTGTCAGGGCAACCTTTCTCTGCAGCGCTCCCTCGATCCATGAATGCCCGCAGGACACCGGTTGCGAAGTCGCCTTTGCAGGCCGTTCCAACGCCGGAAAATCGAGCGCCATCAATGCGCTGACCAACAATCGAAAAACCGCTCGTACCAGCAAAACGCCCGGTCGCACCCAGCTTATTAACTTTTTCACGCTGACGGAAAATACCCGCCTGGTTGACCTCCCGGGCTATGGCTTTGCCAAGGTGCCCAAGGCAATGAAGAAGGAGTGGGACAGGAACCTCGCGGGCTATCTGCAAAACCGTCAATCCCTCAGCGGACTTGTGCTGCTGATGGACATACGCCACCCCCTGCAGGATTACGACCGGCAAATGATTGACTGGTGCACCGCAGCGGGCATGCCAATTCACATTCTGCTGACCAAGGCCGACAAGCTGAAGCCGGGGGCCGCCAAGAACACCCTGTTAAGGGTCAAGCGTGAGTTGAGTCAGTCGGGCCTGGACCTGCACATTACGCTGCAGACCTTTTCGGCGCTGAAAAAACAGGGGTTACAGGAATTAGAGACCGTTCTCAACCAGTGGCTTAACCCCGCCTGAGCCTGAAACTGTCGCTGAGCGGCATGAGACCGGCGTCTGAACCGACCATCGCGTTCAATTCAGAAGTGCAAAAAAAAGCCCTGACTAAGGGTGTCAGGGCTAGCTTTGCTGCTGCTTGCTGTCGCAAGCGAGGGGAGAAAGAAATAATCACTACTTGCGATTAATTAGTCCCCCTCTGATGCAAGAAGTTCAATAAAATTTTGGGAAATTTACCCCATTAAAATCAGACAGTTAGCTGCTCTAGTGTGCCTGATCCCAATTATCCCCCACCCCGACATCCACCACCAGGGGAACATCCAGCTGAGCGGCCTCCGACATATGCGATGCCAGGCCCTCGCGCACCGCGGAAATCTCCGAATCCGGGACTTCGAGCACCAACTCATCATGCACCTGCATAATGACCTTTGCACCCAGCCCTTCACTCATTAGCCACTGGTCAACACTGATCATCGCAAGCTTGATAATATCTGCCGCAGTACCCTGCATCGGCGCATTGATGGCTGTGCGTTCCGCGGCCTGTCTTCGCATCGTATTTCGCGCCTTGATTTCAGGCAGGTATAGCCTTCGACCAAACAGGGTCTCCACATAACCGTTTTCAGCTGCACTGTGGCGAATATTGTCCATATAGCTTTTCACGCCGGGATAGCGGGCAAAGTAGAGATCAATATACTCCTGTGCCTGGTTGCGCCCGATGCGAAGCTGCCGGGCAAGCCCGAAAGCTGACATCCCGTATATAAGCCCAAAATTGATCGCCTTTGCGCTGCGACGCTGTTCATCAGTAACCTTTTCCAGTGTTTCGCCGAACACTTCTGCCGCCGTCGCACGATGGACATCCAGGCCGCGGGCAAAGGCATCCAGCAAACCCTTGTCCTGGGAAAGGTGCGCCATGATCCGCAGCTCGATCTGCGAGTAGTCAGCCGCAAGAATGACACTCCCCTCTGGAGCGACAAAGGCCTGCCTTATGCGTCGCCCCTCTGATGTGCGCACCGGAATATTCTGCAGGTTCGGATCTGAGGATGACAGTCGGCCCGTTGCAGTAACGGCCTGGTGGTAGGAGGTATGAATCCTTCCCGAGGTCGGGTCGACCATGGACGGCAGTTTGTCTGTGTAGGTTGACTTCAGTTTTGCCAGCCCCCGGTGTTCGAGAATAACCTTTGGCAGCGGATAGTCGAGCGCCAGCTCCTGCAGCACCTCCTCTCTGGTTGAAGGCGCCCCCTTTGCGGTTTTTTTTACTACCGGGATTTTGAGTTTTTCAAACAATATCTGGCCCAGCTGTTTGGGCGATGCGAGATTGAAGTCCTCTCCTGCCAGCTCGCAGGCCTGCTGCTCCAGTTCCACAATTCGCTGCCCCAGCTCCCGGCTCTGCCCGGCCAGCAACTCCAGGTCCACCAGGGCCCCGTTGCGTTCAATTCTCGACAGCACCGGCACCAGGGGTATTTCTATTTGCTCAAAAACCCGGCGCAGCCCCTTGCAACGTTCAATTTCAGGCCACATTTTCTGATGCAGTCGCAGGGTAATATCCGCATCCTCGGCCGCATATTCTCCCGCCGTTTCCAGGGGAATCTGGTTAAAAGTCAGCTGCCCTGCCCCCTTGCCGGCAATTTCCTGGAAGCTGATAACCGTCTCATCCAGCTGCCTCAGAGCCAGGCTATCCATATCGTGACGACCGGCAACGGCATTGAGCACATAGGATTCCAGCATGGTATCGTAAGCCACGCCCCGCACCCCGATCCCGTACCCTGCCAACACGCTGATATCGTATTTCAGGTTCTGGCCAACTTTCTTTTTGTCCGGGTTTTCCAGCAGCGGCTTAAGTTTTTGCAGTACATAGTCCCGCTCGAGTTGCGCCGGTGCCCCCAGGTCATCGTGCGCCACCGGGACGTAGGCCGCCTCATGTGCAGAGACCGCAAAAGAGACACCGACCAGTTGCGCCTGCATCACGTCCAGGCTGGTGGTTTCAGTATCAATGGCAATCAAATCGGCACTTTCAAGCCGCTCCAGCCAGCGGTCAAGATCTTCCCCGGTCAGAACAACCTGGTAATCAGCTGACTGCTTTTTATCCGCGTCCTTTGCAGCCTCTCCCGCCTCGCCTTGTTGCAGTTCTTCAGTCCAGCCTTTAAATTCCTGTGCCTTGAACAGCTCCAGCAGTGCCTCCTTGTCCTGCGGGCTGTTTTTCAACTCGT
>JBFFTH010000059.1:0-11390 GCA_041571855.1 Porticoccaceae bacterium | reverse complement strand
GGCACCTGTCAACAGCAGCATTGTCAGCCCCGTTATGGCGCTATCTGTTATAACAGGTCTGTTTGATATTGCACCACAGTCTATTGATCTCATTTCTGATCGCTGTACCCGGCTCGACGAGGCCATGCTACTTGGCCTAGACTGAAAGTAGTGTTTACGTGTTACCGGGTTATGAAAATGAACAAACTGGCAATTTACTTGTTACTGGCGGCTTTTGCGACTGTTACAGCGCCTGCCGCCATTGCCGACAGCGATCAAAAACTTTCCAAGCGCGACCAGGTCGTGTCCCACTGGACTCCGGCCCGCAGGGCAGCGGCAATTCCCAGGGACCTGGTCATTGATCCGCGCGGCCTGGGCTACCTGAAACACCCCAGCGGCCGACTGATCCCATACGGCCATACCACCAAAGCAGAAATCATGGCGCAACTGCCAAAAGGAAAGCCCTCTGGTGGTAGTGGCGATAGCACGCCGCCAAGCATAACCCCCCTGAAACCGCTGGAAGGCGATAGCATTGGCACCAGTGGTGACTTCCGGGCCCAGATTACCGATGACAGCGGGATCAAGTCCGTTACCTTCACCATTGGCTATCCAAGCGGTATGACACAAAACTTCACCCCCTCGTTTCTGGGTGAGGATATATGGGGAATGACCCTGAACGGATTCAGCGATGGCAGCTGGCGCTGGCAGGTGACAGCAAAAGATGGCGGCCCCAAAGGCGGAAATAGCGGCTCGACAGGATGGATTAACTTTGCTGCCGGCGGCACTGCACCGCCACCCGCTGCTGGCGATACGGTTGTCGACAGCCCGTGGGGCGAGAGCGATGACGGTGGCGCGGTCAAGGCAGCTGCCGGTCGCATCTATTTTGAGATGCCCACCAACAGCAAAAGGCGCCGCTGGGCCGGCTATGTCTGTTCCGGCACCGTGGTCAATGACGGCACCTCTGGCCGCTCGATAATTATCACCGCCGCACACTGTGTCTACGATGATGCCAACAAGGCATTTGCCCGCAATGTGTTGTTTATCCCGAACCAGGATGGCACCAGCGGCTCCGGCACCGACCTGAACTGCAGCAATGACCCTATCGGCTGCTGGACTCCCAACTTTGGCGTCGTCGACAGCGACTGGGCCAACCGTGTATTCCCGGACAATATCCCCTGGGACTACGCCTACTACGTGGTCAGTGATTCAGGCGCTCACGATCCAGGCCTGAAGTCTGCATCCGCGAGGCTGGATGAAGCCGTGTCGGGGCTGACTATCGACTTTAGCACGCCTGAAATCAATGACGGCGAAAACGGTGCCGGCACAGCTGACTTCACCCATGCCCTCGGCTATTCCTACAGCTATGACCCGGATTTCCGTTACTGTGCCGAGGATATGACCACCGAGGGCAGCGATAACTGGTGGCTGCCCAGTTGCGGCCTGAGCGGCGGCTCCTCCGGCGGCCCGTGGATCCAGCCAATGGACGCCGCCAGCGGCAATGGGCCCATTATCTCGGTCAACTCCTGGGGCTATAGCAACAGCCCCGGCATGGCGGGCCCCAAACTGAGTGGCCTGTCATCTGCTGAGTGCTTATTTGGCAGCGCAAAATCGAGCGGGTGGAAGCTCTCTGTCCCTGACGGAGATGCCGGTTATACCGAGAACTGCCCCTACTAGGGGTGGTTGCCGATAGGAAACATTCCCCTCCGTCGCAGGCTCACAAATGCAGGTTTACCCTAAACAGGCCAGGACTGCCCCTGCGAGAAAGGGCGGTGCTGTGTTTATACGCCTGTACCGATCTTTAGCATCCCTTTTTAATCCACCGCGTCCTCGGCAACAAAGTACTTGGGATCTTCAATCACGTTGACTTCCACCAGGTCACCGGCCTTTTTCAGCAGCCGCTTGCAATCCTCGCTGAGATGTACCAGGTGCAGGGTTTTGCCGGCATTGAGATAGCGCTCGGCCAGGGTGTCGATGGCTTCCAGCCCGGAATGGTCGGCAACCCGTGAGTCGGCGAAATCGATGATGACGTCATCATTATCCTGTTTGGGATCGAACATGCCCTGGAACGAAGTCACCGAGCCAAAAAACAGCGGACCGTGCACTGAGTAGACAGTGGATCCCTTGTGATCCTCGCAGCTGTCGACGCGAACCTGCTTGGCCTGTTCCCAGGCGAATACCAGCGCCGAAATTATCACCCCCACCACCACCGCCACGGCGAGATCGGTAGCCACCGTCACCGCCGATACCGCCACCAGTACCATGGCATCAGTGCGCGGTATCTTGCGAATGATCCTGAAGCTGGACCATTCAAAGGTGCTGATCACCACGATGAACATCACCCCGATCAGCGCCGCCAGGGGTATCTGCTCGATCAGCGGCGAAGCGACAAGAACAAACATCAGTAAAAACAGCGCTGCGCTGATACCACTGAGGCGGCCGCGGCCACCGGAATTCACATTGATCATGCTCTGGCCGATCATCGCGCAGCCACCCATGCCGCCGAAAAATCCGGTTACCACGTTGGCGATCCCCTGGGCACCGCACTCGCGATTGCCCCGGCCGCGGGTTTCAGTAATTTCATCAATCAGGCGCAGGGTCAGCAGGGATTCGATCAGGCCGATAGCCGCCAGAATGACAGCGTAGGGAAAGATAATACCCAGTGTTTCCAGGTTATAGGGCACATCGGGAATGCCAAAGGACGGCAAGCCGCCCTTGATCGAGGCAACATCGCCGACAACCCGTGTGTCCAGGTCAAGCAGGAAAACCGCCAGGCTGACCACCAGAATGGCCGCCAGCGAAGAGGGGAATGCGGTGGTCAGTTTCGGCAGCAAATGAATGATCAGCATGGTGACAATCACCAGTCCGAGCAGCAGATACAGTGCCTCGCCCTGCAGCCAGGCGACATCGATAATGCTGCCCTGCAGAAAGGTGCCATGCAGCCAGCCGGGCTCTCCGGCGACACCAAACTGCCCGAGCTGGGCGAGGAAGATGACGATCGCCAGGCCGTTGACAAATCCCAGCATCACCGGGTGGGGCACCATGCGAATGAATTTACCCAGTTTGAAGATGCCCGCCAGGATCTGCAGCACCCCCATCAGCACCACGGTGATAAACAGGTACTCGACGCCGTGCTCGGCCACCAGGCTGACCATGACCACCGCCAGCGCACCGGTAGCCCCGGAAATCATCCCGGGGCGGCCACCGATTGCTGCCGTAATCAGGCCAACCATAAATGCCGCGTACAGTCCTACCAGAGGCGCGACACCGGCGACAAAGGCAAAGGCGACGGCTTCCGGAACCAGCGCCAGGGCAACCGTCAGCCCGGACAGTAGATCATTCCTGGCCGTTGCGACCTTACTGGGATGGAATTCAAACATCAGCTGCTCCCCCGAATATGTTCTTGTTATCAAGTCACGATGAACCCCGACACAGTCGCACCGCCTGGAAATTGGCTCGCCCACCGCGCCTACAGTGTAACAATTGCGGCGCCGAAAAAGGGCGCCTATTTAAATCAGCGCTCCCGGCATTTAACAACAAAAGCCGGCGGTAGAGCCGGAGATAATGCACCAGTGGCGGTGAAGCAAGCTGAAGGATGCTGCAGCGATAGCAAACAGATATACAGACCAGGGCTGACAACCCATATAATGCAGCTTTCACACCCAGTCGGTTGGTTGTCAATGAAACACAAATCACTATCCCTGTTGCTGATTATTATTGTCGCCTTTATGGCTTTCTTAGCTTTTGATTATTACACCGAAGACACCACAGCATTTGAGGCCGCCCAAAAAACAGCCCCTCAGCCTTTTCTGGCGCTGGATCTGGGCAGTACCCGCTACCAGGTCCTGGGTAGCGAGGGTAGTCCAACCGTGGTGTTGATACACAGCTTCAACGGATACCTTGAATCATGGAGCCCCAATATAGACGCCCTGGTAGACGCGGGATACCGGGTTGTCACCTATGACCTCTGGGGCCGCGGCCTGTCAGACCGGCCACGTGTCGATCTCGATCTTGAGGTGTTTCGAAACCAGCTCAAGGCCCTTATCGAGCACCTGGATAGCGACCAGGTCCACCTGGTGGGCGCTTCCTTTGGCTGTGTGATTGCCTCGGATTTTGCACTTCACTATCCCGCCCGCGTTGGCAAACTGGTGCTGGTTGGCCCTTCCGGCTGGCCCGGCAAGGGCAAGAAAAACTGGCTGATTAACACGCCGGTTCTCGGCGATCTCGCTTTTCACTATTATGGGATGAATATTCTGCAACCGACGGTTGAAAACTACCTCTACCAGAAAGAACCCCATTACTGGGCAGTTGAGGCGTGGCAGAAGTTTGCCTCCTACCCCGGTTTCACCCGCTCGGCACTCTCCACTCTGCGGCATGCCCCGGTGATTGATTACTCAGATAGCTGGGGCAAACTGGGACCTCTTGGCAAGCCGACGCTGTTTATCTGGGGCGTGGAAGACGTCAGTTTTCCGTACCTGAACACGCGAAAAATACCTGCACTGATACCCCATGCCGAGATCGTCGGGATTGAGGGCGCAGCTCACTGGGTGAATATTGAGAAGCCCGCGCAGGTCAATAAGGCGATGATCTCGTTTCTGCAGCAGTGATTGCCGCCCAAAGGTCGACACAGGCTGCCGTCTGTAACTACACTTCATGGGTCCCCCAGAAAAGATTGTCGAACCATGGCGCTGGAAATTGAAAGCAAGTGGATCACTCGCGGCCAGTTTAGCGCTGAGCAACTTAGCGCGCTGCTCGCCGACCGGGTTGCCATGGCCAGTCCTGAGGAATGTGAGCAGACCGATATTTATTTTGACGGCAGTGGCCAGCAGCTTGCCAGGGCGGGGCTGAGCCTCCGCCTCAGGGAGTGCAACGGGAATAAAGCCCTGCAACTGAAAACCATTCCGCTGGCAGCAGACGCTCTCTTCGAGCGCAGCGAAATAAACAGGCCGCTCGAAGCCGGGGCATCCCTCGGCAGTGCGCTGAAATGCATCCTGACTGAAAGCACTGGCCTTGTACCTGCCTCTGAATTGGTCGAGCAAGTGCGAATTACCAACCATCGACAGGTGACACCTTTGTCGACGGATGCGCTGCAGGCAGAGCTCTGCTTCGATCATTGCGTGGCTTCAGGCAATGGCCACAGTGCAGCATTCACTGAAATGGAGCTGGAACGCATTGATGGCTCCAGAACGGCTCTGCAAGATTTGGCGGCAAAACTCGACCAGGCGACCGGGCTTGAGCGCTCAATTGACAGCAAGTACATCCGGGCAAGGCATTTGCTGGGGATGGATGTTCCGGTGTTCGGTTTCACAATGCCGGATTTTCGCCCCTCCGATCCAGCGGGGCGCGTCGTCTCAGAAATAGCACAGCAGCTATGGCATGCCATCGAGAGCTATCACGCCGGCACCCTGGCCGGACTCGACCCGGAATTCCTGCACAAGATGCGCGTCTCTACACGACGCCTGCGCTCGCTACTGCAGACATTTGCCGGCCTGTTTCATCACCCGGAGGCAAGCGACCTGCGCTCGGAATTGAAGTGGCTTGCCGATCATCTTGGCGAAATCCGCGACCTGGACATTCGTCTGCAAAAAATGACATCGCTAAGCCACCAGGCCGTTGGTAACGAGAGCGACGGCTGGCAGCATATAGTGCGGGAAATATGCGAGCAGCAAGCCCTGGTTCGAACCCGTGCGCTGGTTCCTGCGCTGACCTCACAGCGATTTGGCGATATTGCCCCGCTTGCCGGTCGGGTCTTTGCCCATCGAACCTCAGGCCCGGCAATGGGGCGCGCCTGCGCCAGGGCGATAAAGCACCTGGCCCAGAAGCTTGCAGATGCCGCACAAATGGCAGAGCAAACCGGTTCGGCCAGCGATATTCACCGGATGCGTATCCAGAATAAGAAATTGCGCTATGCCTGCGAACTGATTGCTCCCGCGTGCAGCAATAAATTCCATGTACTGCTGGATAAAACCGAGCTGCTTCACGATCAACTGGGAAATTTCCAGGACGCCATCGTGACTGCTGCGTGGGCACGGGAAAGGCTGGCGACGGCGCTCGGCAACAATGAGCCGGCGCCGATTGCTGCCGCCCTGGGGCGGGTCAACGGTTATTGCCAGGCCAGCATAGCGCTTTCACAGCAAAGCATCGCAGAGCAACTGGACAGGGGCGAGTTACCGGGCCAACTCCGGAAAATGACCCGTCTCGCCGCGGCTGCCCGATAACCGGCGGGTTGCCTTAGTCGCCCGGGTTGGCTAAATTGAACTAGTCATCCCGTATTGGAGAAAACAGTGTCCGAGCGTGGAACAACCCCTGTCGAGTGGGTAAATTACTGGTGCGAAAAAACCCCGCAGAAAGTTTTTTTGCGCCAGCCGAGAAACGGAAAACGTCTCACCACCACCTGGGCCGAGTTCCACGAACAGATGCTGCGCATGGCCGCCGCCCTTCGAGGCATCGGGCTGTCACCCGGTGACCGGGTCGCCATCCTCGCCAAAAACTGTGCTGAGTGGTTTGTTGCAGATCTTGCCATCCAGGCGGCAGGGCTGATTTCGGTGCCCATCTATCCGACGGCTTCAGACCAGACCATAGGCTACGTGCTCGAACACTGCGACGCAAAGGCCATATTCCTGGGGCCATTGGATAATTCGGCAAAGCAGCGCTCGGCCATCCCGGAGAGCACAGCGGTGATTGCCCTGCCCGCTGACGGTGTCGAAGCCACGCACGAGTGGGGGAAAATGCTGGCTGCCCATGAGCCCCTGGAGACGCCCCATATTGGCCAGCCCGATGAAACCATGACCCTGGTATACACCTCCGGTAGCACCGGCAACCCCAAGGGCGTGGTACTCACCTATGGCAACATTGACTACAACAGCAGGACCCCGTCTGAACTGGTCGGCCTCTCCTCCGACAGCACCTTTTTTTCCTACCTCCCGCTCGCGCATGTGGTCGAGCGAGCGGGGCTGGAAGGCGCATCGCTCTACTGCGGCGCCACCGTGGACTTCAACGAAAGCCTGGAAACATTTGCCGCTGATATCCAGTACTCCCAGCCGACTTTTTTTATCTCGGTGCCCCGCCTCTGGATGCGCTTCCAGTCCAAGGTGCTGGCCAATATACCGCGCCGGCGACTGGACTTTCTGCTGCGTATTCCCCTTGTATCAGGCTGGATTAAACGCAAGATACGCCGCCAGCTGGGACTCTCGAGGGCAACGCTTTGCGCCTCCGGATCGGCACCTGTCAGCGCTGATCTGCTGCACTGGTTTGAGCGCCTGGGCGTGCCAATCTCCGAGGGCTGGGGAATGTCTGAAACCTTTGGCGTCTCGCTGGGTAACTTTGTGTTTCGAAAAGACAAGCTCGGCAGTATCGGGGTACCCATGCCGGGCACGGAGGTCAAGCTGTCGGATGCGGGTGAAATTCTGATCAGGGGCCCCGGCGTGTTCAAGGAATACTATCGCGAGCCGGAACAGACGGCAGCGGCCTTCACCGATGGCTGGTTTCATACCGGCGACAAGGCCGAGGTGGACGATGATGGTTATTACTACATCAAGGGCAGGGTAAAGGATCTCTTCAAAACCGGTAAGGGGAAATATGTGGTGCCGGTTCCCATCGAGGGTGCGCTCTGTGCAAACCCGCTAATCGAGCAGGTCTGTGTGATGGGCTCCGGCCGCAAGCAGCCGGTCGCTGTTGCCGTACTGTCCGCTGAAGTCAGTGCCAGCATGAGCCGGGAGGCCATCGACGAGAGCCTGGCGGACACCCTGGCGAAAGTTAACGCAACGCTCGAAAGCCACTCGAAACTGGACGCGCTATTTATAGCCAAAGAACCCTGGACCATTGAAAATGGTCTGCTCACCCCGACCCTGAAGATCAAGCGCGCCGAACTTGAGCAGAAATACAGCGCTCTTATTGCAGCAGAGGCAACCGACAAAGTGGTTTGGGAGCAGTAGCGCCCCCTGATCCACAAACCACCGGTTCAGGGATTAGCGTCCGCTGCTGTTACCACCCTGACGGTTACCCGGATTCTTCGACGGCCTGCGGCGGCGGTTGCCGCCGCCGGGCTTTTGTCCATCAATATGTCCCTTGTTCTTGCCCCGGGGCTTATGGCCTCGTGCGCTTTCGCCTGAGCGCTGCCCGTCTCGATGACCGGGTTTTGGCGACTTCGGTGGGCGCCTTCTCTGCGGCATATTCAACTGCGTTTGCGGAACATCATGGGTCGGCTCAAAACCTTCAACCAGGGTGCGTGGCAATAACTTTTTTGTCAGCCGTTCTATGCCTTGCAACAGGTCCAGTTCATCGGCGCAGACCAGAGACACCGCTTCACCGGTGGCCCCGGCGCGACCGGTGCGCCCGATGCGATGAACGTAGTCTTCGGCCACATTGGGCAGATCGAAGTTCACCACCTGTGGCAACTGATCAATATCCAGCCCCCGTGCGGCAATATCGGTGGCGACAAGAATTCTCACCCGGCCGGATTTGAAATCGGCCAGCGCCCTGGTGCGCGCGCCCTGGCTTTTATTGCCGTGAATGGCGGTCGCATGGATGCCCTCGGATTCCAGGTGGCGGGCCAGCTTGTTCGCACCGTGCTTGGTTTTGGTAAAGACCAGTGCCTGCGACCAGTTGCCGTCGTGGATCAGTCGGGTCAGCAGTGCCGGCTTGCGTTTCTTGTCGACCGGACACATCCACTGCTTTACGGTTTGCGCCGTGGAGTTTGGCGGAGTAACAGATATTTCAACCGGGTTGTGAACGATGGTTTTTGCCAGCGTGCGGATCTCGCCGGAAAAGGTGGCCGAAAACATCAGGTTTTGCCGTTTCGGTGGCAACAATTTCATGATTCGGCGAAGGTCGTGGATAAAGCCCATATCCAGCATGCGGTCGGCCTCGTCCAGCACCAACACCTCCAGCTGGCTGAAGCGAACAGCGTTTTGCGAGTGCAGATCCAGCAAGCGCCCCGGCGTGGCCACCAGCACATCAACGCCACCGCGCAGCCGCGCCATCTGCGGATTGATCTTCACCCCGCCAAACACCACCGTGGATCGCAATGGCAGGTTTTTACCGTAGGTCTCCACGCTTTCCGCCACCTGCGCGGCCAGCTCGCGGGTGGGGGTCAAAACCAGCGCACGCACCTGATTACTCTGCACCCGGGGCCCGGTGCTCAGGCGCTCGAGAATCGGCAGGGTAAAACCCGCTGTTTTGCCGGTGCCGGTCTGGGCGGCAGCCATCACATCGCGCCCCTGCAATACCGCGGGAATCGCTTCGGCCTGGATAGGGGTGGGGGTCTGGTAATTTTGTTCCGCCAGCGCAGCCAGCAGCGGGGCAGAAAGCCCGAGTTGTTCAAAGGTCATATAAAGTATCGAAGAGATGAAATAAACACAGACGCCTCAGCTAAGGGCATCCATTGAAGGCCGTGCAGGTTATAGGTTATTGGGCGTAAATGCCATGACTATCCGACAGAGCGTAGTGCGCTATCCTCAAATAAGGGTTTACAGGGTCAGCTGCAAAACCTTTTCCGGCGTGCTGCGCTGCCCCCCGGCTCTTGAGCAGCAGTATTCGGCGGTTCATGCAAGCACGGCTAAAAGCTCAGTTTCAAATCCAGGAACAGCCGGTCGTTGCTTTTGATCAGCGCAAAAGGGGGTTGCTCACCGCCGTGGTACTGAACGGAACCCAGGGTCAGGGAAACGCCATCCTGCAACTCGTACTTGAACTGAAGCCGGGTAAAACCACCTTCATTGAGAGATTCGCCAAAACGTGTCGCCAGCAGTACCACATTGAGCCGGTTGTGGATGAAGTCTGCATTGTAGCGAAACGCGGTCTGGTGGATATTCTCCGCGGCGGGGATCGGGTCATACTGCAGCAGCGATTGATAATCGTCGATCTGCCTCACCAGGCTCTCGACCGAGAGTGTGGTGTTGTCAAACCCGTTGTACTCGGCGCCAAGCATCAGGTCGCTGCGGGAAAAATCCTCTCCCGGCAGCGAGAAGAATTCGAGCCCGTCAAAATACGCCAGCTCCCCCTTCAACAGCCAGTTACCGACAGCGGCAGAAGCCGCTACTCCCGCCATATCCAGCCGGCTGTGCTGCAGTTCCGGCCCCGTATCAGCGAGCGCCAGGTGGAAGCGGTCGTCGTAAATACGTGCCAGGTGAAAGGCAAGATCCCAGCCGGTCATACGTCCGTTCAGCGCCAGCGCCCACTCGGTATCACTGCCTCCATCGGACGGCACTGCCTCCGGCGGCAACATCTGCGGCGACGGATAAAACTCGCTGCCCCAGGCAGGGTTCTTGTCAAATCGAATTTCGGGAATGGCAATGGCCGTTAATCCCCAGTTACCGAAATAGTAGTCCAGGCGAGCCATGGTAAGGGGAATGCGAAGGTCTTCGATATCCACCTGACCCGGTTCCCGCAGGTCCAGCGGGTTGAGCACATCCAGCACCCGCAGGTTGTCCGATTTTCCCCACACCACAATCTGCCGGCCCAGCTTGATATCCAGGCTGTCGGCCAGCTTGCCGCGAATAAAAGTATCGCGAAATTCAGTCTCACTTTCAGACTCGTTCAGCAATTGGGGGGTAAACTCGTCTCTACCCTCAAGCTCATAGGCGGCATCGTAAAAAACGCTGGCGCTGATTTTACCGTCCCAGTTTTCTGCCAGCCGAAACCAAAGCTCGGGCCGAATGCGCAGGCGCAGCTGGCTCAGCTTGGCAAAGTCGGTGCGGCCGGGTGGCGCGCTGTCGCGGTCGTAGCTATAAACGGCCGTGACATTGATATCCGCACCCAATCGCCAGCTTTCCGCTTCCGGCGGGGCCTCGGGCAAGGGCACCTCCACCGCAGGGCCGGCGCTCTCAAAACCGGATAACAGATCGTCGAGAACATCGTCTGCTGCGAAACAATTGCCCGCCAGGGCTGCAGAAAGCAACAGAAAGGGGCCCAAAGCCGGGGTTTTTTCCTTGACGGGTTCGACCCGGAGTATCTTCATCAGGTCAGCAGGAATCCTTCGTAACCGTTATTGGCCACTTCCTGGCAGCGCGCACACCAGACCGGGAAACCGCCGATATAGGGCAGAAACTGCTGCTTTTTGCCCGGCACATTGGCGCCCCGGTACCAGGAGGCTGCCTTATCCAGCAGGGTCATGCTGGCCACGTCCGTCACATGCTGGGTCCATTCAGCTTCTGCCTGCTGTGACGGTTCAATGCGGGTCTTGCCCCTTGATCTCATATACTCCAGGCAATCGGCCACCCACTCGACGCTGAACTCGATGCTCTTCACCACGTTGGTAAACACCGTTGAGCTGCCGGCACCGGCCGCTGGAATAAACAGGTTGGGGAAGCCGGCCACCATCATGCCGAGGTAGGTCTCGGCCCCCTGGCTCCATTTGTCCCTGATGCTGACCCCGTCCCGGCCGCGTATATCCATGCGGGTCAGCGCACCGGTCAGGG
>JBFFTH010000058.1:0-11531 GCA_041571855.1 Porticoccaceae bacterium | reverse complement strand
GTCGGTGATTCTGAAAAATGTCTACGCGCCCCTGTTTGGTATCAATGATGAACTCGGGCTGGGCGACAACATGCGGGGTTTCCT
Source organism: Porticoccaceae bacterium (assembly GCA_041571855.1). Taxonomy (GTDB): domain Bacteria; phylum Pseudomonadota; class Gammaproteobacteria; order Pseudomonadales; family Porticoccaceae; genus JACKOF01. Next base: position 11,447 of record JBFFTH010000058.1, on the reverse strand, counting down.
GGCGGTTGAAACGCTGCGGGAACTGGATAGCATCGTGTTGCAGATGGGTGGCCGGGAAGGCTGCAGTTATGATCTGGCGGGACTGGGTGACTTGATTACCACCGGCACCAGCGCCACTTCACACCATCGCAATATTGGTCGGCAGCTGGCACAGGGCGCTGATATTGCAGATATCTTCGGCGAGGGGATACACACCCTGGCCATGGTTGAAAAGTTCGGTTTGCTGGATGTGCAGCAGTTCCCCCTGTTCAGGCTGATGTGTGAGATTGCCCGGCAGCCGGGCCGGACCCGACAGCTGATGGAAAACTACCTCAGCTCCCGTTACAGCCAGAGCTGATTTTCGGCTTGCCTGACGAAAAAGCCCCGGTCGATGATTCGGCCGGGGCTAGTTTATCGCTTTTTGAATGCGCTCTTTTTCTAGGACTTTTTCTTGTCTTTCTTTTCTTTCTCGTCGCCTTCATGAGAAAACAGGTGAGGTTTGTGGTGGAACAAGTGGACCGTTTTCTTACCCAACTTGTCTCCCAGTTTATGCACAATTTTCTCCCTGAAGACTTCCTCAATCTGTTTGCGCTTTAACTTCATGGTCGGTGTCAGCAGGGCGTTCTCGATACTCCACTCGGCAGTTAAGAATATCTGCGCTATTCTCTCGTGGGGTGGCAGTTCTTCGTTTATCTCTTCCAGCAGTTTTTTCAGGCGAGCCCTCAACTCTTTCTTGCTCAGGGATTTTCCGACTTCGGAGGGTGTTGCCATCAGGATTGGCTGATCCAGGGCGTGCCCCATTACACAGACCTGGGCCAGGTCTGCACTGCGACCGAAGAACTGTTCAAGCCGGGTGGGCACAATGAACTTGCCCTTGGTGGTTTTGAACACTTCACTGATGCGGCCGGTTACCCAAAGGTTGCCATCCTCATCGAACCTGCCCGAGTCGCCGCTCTTGTACCAACCGTCCTCGGTGAACACCTCGGCGGTTTTTTCCGGATTCTTGTAGTAACCCTTCATCAGGCCAACGCTCTTGAACTGTATCTCGCCCTCTTCGGAAACGCGCACGCCCACCGACTCGTCCATCTTTTGACCGACACAGCCGGAAATCGGCTTGTCGTCCTTGACCCAGGCGATGCCGTGGATGAAGTTTTCAGTCATGCCATAACCGTCGCGCAACGCGATACCCATATCCAGGAACCAGTCCTGTACATCACGAGGGCAGGGCGCGGACCCGGTGAGAATAAATCTCGCTTCTCCAAGACCCAATTGGTGGGCGATGGCTTTTTTCTGCTCGTCAGTCAGGTTCTTCTGGGCCTCAGGGGGAATTTTTGCATCTACTCCTTCCTTGAATTTCACCCACAATCGGGGTACAGCGAAGAACAGGGTAGGCTGTACTGAGCGAATTTCATCGCCAAATGTCGCCAGGCTTTCAGAAAATGAAATAGGCGAGTTCGTGTAGAGGCTGATCATTTCTACAACAACGCGCTCCGCTACATGGGACATGGGCAGGAAGGAAAACAGGCGCCTTTCCCCGACATCCAGCTCGAACGATCTTGCCAATCCCGGTACAACCAACCCCGGGGTTTTGTGCGCGTGCATGACACCCTTGGGGTTGCCGGTGGTGCCAGAGGTATAAACGATGGTGAAGATATCGTCAGGATTTGGAAGCGGCGATTCTTCGTAAGGCGGGTAATCTTTGACAATCTCCTCGACGGTGGTTTCGCAGTCGATGGTCGAGCCCAGCATCCCGACGACGGTGATATCTTCAGTCAGAGCTTGTTTGACATTCTCGGCCTGGTCGAACGAACCGGCAAAAAGCAGCCTGGTTTCACTGTGATTGAAAATATAATGGGCGGAAGCCGTGTCCTGGCCGGGGTAGATGGGTACGCTGATATGGCCGCTGAGCATGATGGCCAGGTCGACAATTGGCCAGTCCTTGCTGTTGGCAGACCAGATGCCTATCCGGCTACCGGCGGGATAGTTCTTGCTGTTGATATAGCTGGCGATGCGGCGAACCTGGTCGGCTACTTCGCGCCAGGTGTATTCAGTCCAGACCAGGTTCTTTGGTTGACGCAGGTAAACCCGGTCAGGTGTTTCCTGTTCCCATTTGTAGAACATCGCCAATGGTGTCTTAATGTCTTCGGTCATTTTCCTCTCCAAATCATGTCAGCGCAGGGGCTGCTCGGGTCAACATGCTCATTCGCTCAGTCTGCCATTCGACGACGGTGAATTCATCCGACAGATTGCTGTGCTGCCTGGCACAAGTCTAAGGTCGCTATTTGTACTCGATCGTGGTTTAAATTTCCAGCGGCGGGAACTTGGCCAGTATAGCGGTGACTACCTCTTTAATTAACTGATCCTTTTCTTCCGGGGAAATGTGATGGAGACGGGTGCTGGTTGCGCCCCGCCACTTGATGGTGCGAGTCTCCGCATCGATGATATCTATAATCAGTGTTCCTTCCCGGTAGTTGTGGACATAACTTCGCTGGATGCCCATGCCGTATCCGGGGCGGTGCCAGTAGGGACCGTAGTACCCCCAATAATCGTGGTAATCGATGATTTCCTGCCTGTTTTCCGTGGTAAAGAAATAACTGATCAGCAGATCTGCTTCATCTTTTTCAACCTGTCGATAACCGCGGTCTGTCAATGCACGGGTGATGCTGCTTTCTACTCGCTGGTTGATCAGGTCCTGGGGAATCCCTATCTGCTGTCGAGGGGTCTTGAGCGCAAAGCGCATTTTATTCTGGAAGCTGTATTCCTGATCGTAATCTGTGTCTACGATGTAACTGGTTGCACAGCCGGCGATAGCAGCGACGCAGATCAGCAACAGAAGAGCCCTGAAAACACGCATTATTCAATACCTTGTAAATTTCCTAACTACATCGATTCCGGCAGCAGAAGAAAGTTTCTGGCCGACCGCGATTTTAGTTGAAAAATCCGGCGCTTCACAAATGCAGCGATTTGTAATAGATTGCTGTACAAACATACAGTCTGCTGGCGGCACTATGGCCATTATTTTGGGGATTGATCCGGGTTCAAGAAAAACCGGCTTTGGCTTGATAGAGACCGGTGGGCAAGGTGCCCGTTATATCAGCAGCGGCATTATCCGCCTGCCTGAAGGAAGCCTGCCTGAACGCCTGAAGGTCATTTTTGACAGCGTCAGCGAGATCATTGCCGAACATCAACCGGCGCAGGTGGCTGTGGAGGAGGTATTTTTCGCCCGCGATCCGAGGGCTGCGCTGCGACTGGGTCAGGCGAGAGGAGCGGCGATCGTCGCTGCAGTAAGCGCGGGTCTGCCCGTTGCCGAATACGCCGCGCGAACGGTAAAACAGTCGGTTGTCGGCACCGGTGCGGCCAGCAAAGAGCAGGTGCAGCATATGGTTCGGCAGCTGCTTAAACTGCCGGGCTTGCCCGCTGAGGACGCCGCTGATGGCCTGGCTGTTGCCATGTGCCACGCACACTCGCTCAGGGTTGGCTCAAAGCTGTCGCCCGAGGGCGGCACTCTGACCTATTCAAAGGGCCGAATGAAGTTAATCTGAGGGAAAGGCATGATAGGGCGAATAACGGGAACAGTGGTGGAAAAACAGGCACCCGACCTGCTGGTTGATGTGCGGGGCGTGGGGTATGAGTTACAGGTATCACTGACCACGTTTTTTGACCTTCCCGCCATCGCTGAGCCGGTCACGCTGTATACGCATTTTGTGGTGCGGGAAGATGCCCAGCAGCTATATGGCTTTGCCGACAAAAAAGAGCGGGAGCTATTTCGGACGCTGGTGAAAGTCAGTGGCGTTGGCCCCAAGATGGCGCTGGCAATCCTTTCCGGCATGGCAGCGGAGGAATTTGTCGCCTGTGTCCAGGCGGACAACACCGCGGCACTGGTCAGATTGCCCGGGGTCGGGAAAAAGACCGCCGAGCGGCTGATTGTCGAAATGCGGGATCGGCTGGATGACTGGCAGGCGGCAGAGGGGGGCTCACCCGTGGCGGACGAGCAGGCTGGCATCTCCCAGGCAAAACAGGAGGCCGAAAGTGCACTGGTTTCCCTGGGTTACAAACCGCAGGAGGCAGCTCGCATGGTGAATGCCATTGCCGGTCGCGCGAGTGATAGTGAGTCCCTGATACGCCTGGCACTGCAGGCGACCGTCAAATAAGCCCACTGGCAAAGGCGCGAAGAATTTTGTCTTTACCTCTCGAACCGGTGAGCAATTCTTTATACACTGGAGCGGGATCAACATACCCGCACAACAGGCACCGCAAACGAGCATCATGATAGAAACTGATCGCCTGATTTCACCTGAAAGCAGCCCCTCCGAAGAGCGCAATGACCGCGCTATTCGGCCCCTGTCGCTGGCTGACTATGTCGGCCAGAGTGCCGTGCGTGAGCAGATGGAGATTTTTATCGGTGCATCCAGAAAGCGTGGAGAACCGCTTGATCACACCCTGGTGTTTGGCCCGCCGGGTCTCGGCAAGACCACGCTGGCGCACATTATTGCCCACGAGATGGCGGTTGACCTGAAAACCACCTCCGGGCCGGTGTTGGAAAAGGCCGGCGACCTTGCTGCGCTGATGACCAACCTGGAGCCGGGTGATGTGCTGTTTATCGATGAAATTCACCGCCTGAGTCCTGTGGTGGAAGAGGTGCTTTATCCGGCGATGGAAGACTACCAGCTGGATATCATGATCGGCGAAGGGCCGGCAGCTCGCTCTATCAAGCTGGATTTGCCGCCGTTCACCCTGGTTGGGGCGACCACCCGGGCCGGCCTGCTGACCTCTCCACTGCGCGACAGGTTTGGCATAGTCCAGCGGCTGGAGTTTTATTCGGTGGAAGACCTGACCTCTATTGTGGACCGCTCGGCCAGGATCCTGAAGGTCGATATCGATGCCGGCGGCGCGTTTGAGATTGCGCGGCGATCAAGGGGGACACCCAGGATTGCCAACCGGTTGTTGCGCCGCGTTCGGGATTATGCCGAAGTCAAGGCGGATGGGTTTGTCAGTGCAGACGTGGCTGACAAAGCTCTCGATATGTTGAATGTGGACGGACGCGGGTTTGACCACATGGATCGCCGCCTGTTGCTGGCGATCATGGAAAAGTTTGACGGTGGCCCTGTGGGCGTCGACAGTCTTGCAGCCGCGATCAGCGAGGAGCGGGACACCATAGAGGATGTTCTGGAGCCGTACCTGATCCAGCAGGGATACCTGACCCGCACGCCTAGGGGACGAATGGTCACCCGCCTCGCCTATGAGCATTTGGGTTTCAAGCCGGCGGAGAATGTGGGCCAGTTGAAGCTGGATGCATAATTGTTCGCAGCTAGGAAGTAATGACGATGGAAAATAATGAATTTTGTCTGCCGATCCGTGTCTACGTGGAGGACACGGATGTAGGTGGTATTGTTTACTACGCCAATTACCTGAAATATATCGAGCGAGCCCGCACCGAGATGATGCGCTCGCTGGGTTACGACAAGCCGGCCCTGTTTGGCGGGCTGATGTTTGTTGTCCATTCGCTCGAACTCAAATACCTAAAGCCGGCGGTGCTGGACGATGAAATAATCGCCACGGCCGAAATGGTCAAGGCGGGTCGATCGTCTTTCGTGCTGAAACAGGAGGTCCGCCGGGGCCAGGATGTGCTGGTGACAGGTACTGTCAAAGCGGCCTGCCTGGACTGGGAAACCAAAAGACCGGCGGCGATACCGGCATCAATGCTGGACGTGCTGAAGTCGGTTATTAACCAGAATTAAACTTTGCCGGCTCAGCCGGCGAAGCTTGGGAGAAAGAGAGTGCCTGATCAATTGTCTTTTTGGACGCTGGTTTCAGAGGCCAGTTTTCTGGTCCAGATGGTGATGCTGTTGCTGTTTGTCGCTTCGATTGTTTCATGGGTAATGATTGTCCAGCGCGGTTTATATCTGCGATCGGCCAGCGGCGATTTGCGGGCGTTTGAGGATACCTTCTGGTCGGGCGTGGAACTGAATAAGCTCTACAGCGAAACTGGCGCCACTGGTGCGACCGGGGCAGCAGGTATCTTTCGGGCCGGGTTTCGCGAGTTTAACCGCCTGGCTGAGAAGCGTGGCGTCGATGCAGATGCGGTAATGGAGGGTACTGAACGGGCGATGCGGGTGGCGCTGTCGCGCGAGGAAGAGAAACTCAATACGCACCTGCCCTTTCTCGCTAGTGTCGCGTCGGTAAGTCCCTATGTGGGGCTCTTTGGCACCGTGTGGGGGATAATGAATTCTTTCCGGGGGCTGGCCACCGTTCAGCAGGCAACGCTGGCAACCGTTGCACCGGGTATTTCCGAGGCCCTGGTGGCCACAGCGATGGGGCTCTTTGCTGCAATCCCCGCCGTGCTGGCCTACAACCGTTACTCGGCAAAAGCCGACAATATTTACGGGGCCTATGAAACCTTTGCTGAAGAATTCTCCAGCATCCTGCACCGCCAGGTTCACAGCAACTCATGAGGTCAGGCAAAAATAAGCGTCGGCTTGTCGCCGAGATCAACGTCGTACCCTACATCGATGTCATGCTGGTGTTGCTGATTGTGTTTATGGTGGCAGCGCCGCTATTGATGCAGGGGGTGAAGGTGGATCTGCCCGAGGCGCCGTCCCAGCCGCTTGAGAATCAGCAGGATGAGCCAATTATTGTTTCCATTAAGTCCGATGGCAGCTACCACCTGGATCTGGGTGAGGGCAAGAATGTCCAGCAACCGCTATCGGATATTATTGGCAGGGTCGCCAAGGTGCTTGAGCTCAAACCGAAAACTCCGGTGCTGGTCTGGGGTGATGAGCGTGTGGATTACGGCACGGTGGTGAAGCTGATGACCGAATTACAGGGTGCCGGAGCGCCCAGTGTCGGACTGGTGACAGATCCGCCAACGCTGCGCTAGTTCCACAGCCATGGGGAAAACGACCAGTTATTTCACCGCAACCCTGTGTAGTCTGGCACTGCATGCGCTGTTGGTGACTGTTGTCGTAAGTAACTGGCAGCCGGCTGAGCAGCAACGCAAGACGATCAAGCCGAAATATGTCCAGGCCAGGCTGGTCACACTGGAAGAGAGGGCAAAGCCAAAGCCGGTAGAAAAGCCGAAGCCCAAACCTGTGAAAAAACCCGCGCCAAAACCAGAGCCAGTAGCAAAGCCGGAGCCGAAACCCGCGCCAAAACCGAAACCCAGGCCCAGTCAGAATGTGGCGGCCAAACCAGGGCCGGAAGCGAAAAAGCCGCCACCGGAACCCAGGCCGGAAGAACTTGATCAGGCTGAACTGGAGCAGGCCTTTGCCTCCGCCCTGGAGGAGGAGGAAGAGTACCTGGCGGCCAAAACTGACGAACAGGAGGCAATGAGCTACATTGGCTACATTCAGGACAAAGTGGCCAGCCACTGGAACAGGCCACCCAGTGCCAGAAGAGGTATGGTGGTTCAGTTGAGAATCCAGATGGGCAGCAAGGGGCGCGTTGTCGGTGTCAGTATTGCCGAGTCCAGTGGCAACGAGGCATTTGACCGCTCTGCGGTGCTCGCGGTGCAAAAGGCTGGACAATTTGATCGCCTGGCCGAGGTAGATGCTAGAATTTACGATGAGTATTTCCGCAACCTGCTGTTTAAATTTGATCCCCAGGACTTAAGACAATAATTTGTTAAAGAGATGAACAAATTGAAGAAAATTATCTCCGTTTTTTTATTTTTTATATTGCCAATGATGGCCTCGGCTGAGTTGGTTGTCGAAATCACCCAGGGGGCGGACAATCCCACCCGCATAGCAGTGCCGCCACTCGGTGGTAGCCTGCTGCCGGAGGATGTCAGCGATATCGTGGCGGCAGACCTGAAGCGCAGCGGCCTGTTCGATCCGGTGCCAAAGAAAAATATGCTCTCTTTCCCGTCTAACCCGAAGCAGGTCTACTACCGGGACTGGAGTATTCTGGATACAGAGTACCTGGTGGTAGCTGAGGCCTCGCGCGGACCTTCGGGCTACTCCATTGATTTCGCCCTGCTTGAGGTACACTCGCGCCGGACGGTATTCAAGCAAACCGTCGAGGGCTCCACGGACAGGGTCAGGGATTTGGCCCACTACATCAGTGACAAGGTCTACGAGGCAATCACCGGCATTCGCGGCGCATTCTCGACACGCATTCTCTATGTCACGGCGATACCCAATGCCCAGCAAAAGCTGACGTATCGACTGATGGTTTCCGATGCCGACGGGGCAAGGGAGCGCATGTTGCTTGAATCAAAACAACCGATTATGTCGCCAGCGTGGTCGCCGGATGGCCGCGAGGTTGTCTATGTGTCATTTGAAACCGGTCGCCCGGCCATTTTCAGGCAGTCCCTGGCCACGGCCGAGCGACAGCAATTGACCAACTTTCGCGGTCTCAATGGTGCGCCGGCATGGTCACCGGACGGCAGCAAGCTTGCGCTGGTGCTGTCCAAGGATGGCAATCCGGAGATCTACACATTCGATCTGTCCAGCCGCCAGTTCACGCGTCTCACCCGTCATTTTGCCATTGATACCGAACCCAACTGGACTCCCGATGGCAAGTCATTGATTTTTACCTCGGACAGGGGAGGTAGCCCGCAGATCTACAGGCTTTCGATTGATTCCGGCAAGGTAGAGCGTTTAACTTTCAAAGGCTCCTACAATGCCCGCCCCAGGCTGGCACCGGATGGCAGAACGCTGGTTATGGTTCATCGGGATAAGGGCCTGTTCCATATTGCCAGCCAGGATCTGGTGAATGGAGATTTGCGGGTTTTGACGCAAACACGGCTTGACGAATCACCCACAGTTGCGCCAAATGGTGCTATGCTTCTGTACGCGACCAAAAAGGGGTCGCGCGGCGTATTGGCTGCGGTATCACTCGATGCAGGGGTCAAGTTTTTGTTGCCGGCCAGGCTCGGTGACGTGCGGGAACCCGCCTGGTCACCTTTTTTAAATTAAGCAGACGACTTTTGGCAGCGGAAATTCCTGCTGTCGGTGAGTCTTTCATATAGTCACTTTTATACCCATATTGGGAGAAGTAACAGGAGAAAATGATGAAAACCCAATCAATAAAACTCGGCCTTTGTGCAGCGCTGCTGTCATTGTTAATGGTCGGGTGTTCCAGCACCTCTACTACTGACGGCGGCACCGAAACCCTGCCGGGTGATTCGGTATCAACAGGCATGGTGGGCGGTTCTGGCGTCAGCGGCTCGGGCGGAGCTGCCGATGATCTGGCACGTATCGCTGATACGGTGTTTTATTTCGATTTTGACAAGGCAATCCTGAAGCCCGAGTCCCGCGCGGCTCTTCGCCTGCACGCGCAGAACCTCAAGGGTTCTTCCCGTGCGATACGCCTGGAAGGCCACGCCGATGAGCGCGGTACCCGGGAGTACAACATGGCCCTGGGTGAGCGCCGTGGTATGGCGGTAAAGGAATTCCTGGTCATTGAGGGTGTAAGCGCATCGCAAATAGAAGTGATCAGTTATGGCGAAGAAAGCCCGGCTGCACTTGGCAGCGACGATGCCTCCTACGCCTTAAATCGCCGGGTGGAAATGAAGTAATACCACTCGCGGCAGTGTCCAATAAGGCATCCGATAATAAATCGGGTGCCTTTTGTATTTCACGACGACGGGGTGTTTTTGGTGATGAAGAATCGGATGCTTTTGCTGTTTGGTCTCTTTGCAGCTGTCAGTCAGTATGCCTGCGGTGCTGTTCCTGTTAAAGACATCGGCGAGATGCCGGTTGCAAGAGAACCGGCGGCGCCTGCAGCTGTGGCTAGCGCACCGCTGCTTCAGGAAGAACCAGTAGACTCGTTTACCAAAATGCAAATGCTGCAGAATGAAGTGATGGAACTGCGGGGCATGATTGAACAGCTCAGCAACGAAGTGCAGCAGCTCAAGCAACGCCAGATGGATGATTATATGGACCTGGACCGTCGCCTGAGTGGAAATGCTTCCACCCCGGAATCGCAGCAATCCGAAGCACCGGCCACAAGCCAGCCAACTGCCACGGTGAACGTGTCTCCCAGTAACCAGGAGGCAAACAGTTACAACGCCGCTTACAATCTGCTGAAAGCAGGAAAGGTAGACAGTGCCGTTGCAGCCTTCAGGCAGCATATTGACAGCTACCCGGCGGGCAGCTACACGCCTAACAGTCACTACTGGCTCGGTGAAATCTACCTGCTTAAAAATGATCTTGAACTGGCGCGCCAGTCCTTCACCATGGTTTCAGAAAACTACCCCGCCCACCGCAAAGCTGCCGATGCCACCTTCAAGCTGGGCAAGGTCTATCATTTGCAGGGTGACAATGAAAAGGCCAGGTCATTGCTGAAAAAGGTTGCTGCCGGAAACGGTTCTGCTGCCTCACTGGCGCAGCGTTACCTGAACGAGAATTTTTGACGGATTGATCTAACCGCTGGCGAAGGTTTTCCGTTAAACTGCACGCCTTTGCGTGATCCCGACCTATCCATGAGCGAAATCAAGCTTCGCATCACAGAAATTTTTTATTCACTGCAAGGCGAGTCGTCAACCGTTGGCAGGCCCACAGTGTTTGTCCGCCTGACCGGCTGTCCGCTGCGCTGCATCTATTGCGATACTGAATACGCGTTTAGTGGCGGTGAGTTGATCTCTCTCGATGACATTTTGGCGGCTGTCGAAAAATACAACGCCAGGTATGTCACGGTCACCGGTGGTGAACCGCTGGCCCAGCAGGCCTGTATTCCGCTACTGGATCAGCTCTGCGATGCCGGATATCAGGTCTCGCTTGAAACCAGTGGTGCCATGCCGGTTGCCGATGTCGACCCGCGTGTCGTCAAGGTGCTGGACTTGAAGACTCCCGCGTCCGGAGAATCTGCGCGCAATTTGTATGAAAATATTCAGTACCTGCAGCCCCATGACGAGGTCAAGTTTGTGATCTGCAACCGGCAAGACTATCAATGGGCAAAGATGAAAATGGCCGAACTGGGTCTTGAGAACAAGGTCGGCAATGTTCTTTTCTCACCGAGCCATGGAACCCAGGATGCAGCCGAGCTCGCGGAGTGGATACTGGAGGACAGGCTGCAGGTAAGATTTCAAACCCAGTTGCACAAGCAGTTGTGGCAGGATGCGGCGGGTCGCTAATGACGATGGCTGAAAATAAAAAAGCGGTGATACTGGTTTCCGGTGGGCTGGATTCCAGCACCGTGCTGGCACTGGCCAGGCAGCAGGGCTACCGCTGTTATACCCTCAGTTTTGATTATGGCCAGCGCAACCGGGCAGAGCTTCTGGCGGCTGCGCGTATTTCCAGTACGCTGGGAGCCATTAAGCACAAGCAGATACCACTGGATTTACGTGCCATCGGCGGCTCTGCACTGACCGATGACAGTATCGAGGTGCCCGAAGAAGAGACGGAGGGTATTCCGGTAACCTATGTTCCCGCCAGAAATACGGTATTTCTTTCAATTGCCCTGGCCATGGCTGAAGTTGTGGGGGCGTCAGATATATTCATTGGCGTCAATGCTGTCGATTACTCCGG
>JBFFTH010000057.1:0-11801 GCA_041571855.1 Porticoccaceae bacterium | reverse complement strand
TGCCATTTAGATTCTCTCAAATGCCCCAAATTATGATTTTTTAGCTGCGCCCAGAATACAGGATTTTGACACTGCTGAAACTGTAAACTATCGCCATTGCAAAATAGCTCAGAAACACTGCCGGCACCTGCAACGGCTCCACATATATAAATATCAGCGCAAACATGGTTGCTGTCATCAACAGCTTACCCGCTTCACCCCGGTATAAAGTACCGAGAATCTTCGATGTTGCCCTGGCGCCCCGGTGACGAAAGGCAATACTTGCAAACCAGGCCTGGGGGATAGCGTGTACCAATCCACCTAACAACACCGAATAGGCCAGGGTGAAATCCCACAAACTGCGAGCCAACATAACCAGAATCAGCAAAACTATCAACTGATAAACGGTTGCCCTGCCTATCGCTGGTTTTTCTATGGTGACCATAGAATTTTCAACTCAAATTTGCCAGCTGTGGCTGCGCGCCACCCACAGCGGCGGGGATTATATGGATTACCAACCCCAGATTCAACTTGACTGCCTTGTTTTTGCCGGCAATTAATCGCCTTCGGTCACTTTATGTGTCCGAGAATACCCTCCAGCTCATCGAGAGAGTTATATTTGAACACCAATCTTCCCTTACCCTTGGCATTTTGCTGGATCATCACTGGTACACCCACCTGATCAGACAGTTGATCCTGGAGGCGCCGGGTATCGGCATCCATTTTTTGCGGTGCAGCTTTAGCTGCTACGGGTTGCTGTAGTTTGCGCACCAACTCTTCCGTCTGGCGTACTGACAATCCCTTTGCGACGCAGGCTCTGGCGGCTTCCAGTTGTTGGGGACCTTCCAGCGCAAGCAGCGCGCGGCCATGTCCCATCTCGATGTCACCGTGCTCAATCATGGTTCTGACTGTTTCCTGAAGTGACATCAGCCTCATCAGGTTGGCCACTGTCGCCCGTGACTTGCCGACCGCGCGGGCAACTTCTTCCTGCGTCAACTCAAACTCCTGCTGCAGTCGAATCAGCGCCTGCGCCTCTTCAATCGCATTCAGATCTTCCCGCTGGATATTTTCAATCAGCGCCATGGCGATGGCTGCTTCATCCGTGACATCTCGGATAATTGCCGGAATAGTATCCAGGCCCGCCTGCTGGGAAGCACGCCAGCGGCGCTCGCCGGCAATTATTTCGTAGCGGTCCTCTGCAACGGGTCGCACCACGATCGGCTGCATGACACCCTGGGCCCTGATGGAATTGGCCAGCTCTTCCAAAGCTTCCGGGTGCATGTCCCGTCGCGGTTGATATTTGCCCCGCTGCATAAACTCGATGGGCAGATCTTTGAGGATTTCTTTCGGCGCACTGGCAGGCTCCGAAGCCGGGGCAGTCGATATTTCTTCATCTTCTTCCTGGTCGCTAATCCCCAGCAGTGCGTCCAGACCGCGACCCAAACCCTTTCTCTTTACCATCGTGTGTTACCTTTTGATCCTTGCCAGTGAATCACGCCGTCTGCTTCACGTCTATTTTGGCCCGCCTGATAATTTCCGCAGCCAGTCCCAGGTAGGCCAGAGAACCTTTTGAGTGCTTGTCGTATACCATGGCCGGCTGCCCGTAGCTTGGTGCCTCGGCCAGCCGCACATTGCGCGGGATCGCCATGCGATAAACCTTGTCACCAAAGTGTTTTCTCAGCTGCACGGTCACCTCATTGGTCAGACTGCTGCGTGGGTCATACATGGTGCGCAGAATTCCCTCGATCTGCAGCTCAGGATTCAGGTACTTCTTGATCTGCTTGACCGTATTCATCAGAGCTGACAGTCCTTCCAGAGCATAATATTCACACTGCATGGGAATCAGCACGCCATCGCTGGCTACCAGCGCATTGATCGTCAGCATGCTGAGAGCGGGTGGGCAGTCAATCAGGATATAGTCGTAATTATGGCGGATTTTTTCCAGTGCGGAGCGCAACCGGGTCTCACGGCTGATGGCCTGAATCAGCTCAACCTCTGCGGCGACCAGATCACCATTGGCAGGCAAGACGTGAAATGGAGATGTCGTGCAGCGCTTGATGGTTTTTTCCACCGGCTTCTCATCGACGATGACATCCAGTACGGTCTGCTCAAGATCATTTTTATCGATACCACAACCCATGGTCGCATTGCCCTGGGGATCCATATCGATCATTAAGACCTTTTTGCCGTAACTGGCAAGTGACGCCGCCAGGTTGACACTGGTGGTTGTTTTTCCAACCCCACCTTTCTGGTTGACGATGGCGAATATGCTGCTCATTGATCTCACTCAGATTTAACAATTTGAACCAGGTGGCGCTCACCATCCAGGCCCGGGACCTGCAACTGGATCAAGCGGTCGACGATATAGCCTTTTGGCAGTGCGCTCAACTCTTTCTCGGGGTGGGTTCCCTTCATGGCGTAAAAACGGCCATTGCTGCCCAGCAGGTGCGCAGTTTTTTCCAGCATGCCCGAGATCGCTGTGAAAGCCCGGCTGATCACCCCGTCAAACGCCTGTTCCGATTGATAGCTTTCCACCCGGACGTTTTCCGCGCGGGCGTTCTTGAGGCCGAGCGTGGTGATAGCCTGAAACAGAAAACGGGTCTTCTTACCGTTGCTGTCCAGCAGGACAAACGCTTTATCCGGCAGCAGAATCGCCAGCGGAATACCCGGCAGCCCGGGACCGGTTCCGACATCAACAAACCGGTTGCCGACCAGGTAGGGCGCGATGCTCAAGCTGTCCAGCAAATGCGAGGTAAGCATGGCTTCCGGCTCGCGGATGGCGGTCAGATTGTAGGCCCTGTTCCAGTGGCGCAACAGGGCCAGGTATGTCAGCAGCTGGTCCGCCTGTGCATCTTCCAGTGACAGCGAAAGATCTTTCAGACCCCTTAGCAGAGCGGGTTTAAGATGGTCCAGTGAATCCATCAGGCTGTTTTCTTGCCGGCGCTGTTTCTTTTCTTCAGGTAAACCAGCAACAGGGATATTGCCGCCGGTGTTACGCCCTGGATACGTGAAGCCCTGGCCAGTGTTTCCGGTCTGGCATCTGCAAGCTTCTGCTTGACCTCGTTGGACAGACCACGCACCTGTTCATAGTCAAAATCTGCAGGTATGGCTGTATTTTCCTGTCGCCGCAAACGATCGATATCATCCTGTTGCCGGTCGATATAGCCTGAATACTTGGCCTCAATTTCCACTTGCTCAGCCACATCGGGGGCAACCATTTCACCCACAGCGAGTGGCTGGATGTCACTAAACTTGAGTTCCGGTCTCTTCAACAGGTCAAAAAGGCTGTACTCGCGATTCAGAGGGGTGCCGGTTTTGGCCAGCACCTGATCCGCCTGTTGCGAGTTCGGCTGAATCCATGTGCTCCTCAGTCGCTGCTTTTCCCGCTCAATCGACTCGCGCTTTTCGCTGAACTTCTGCCAGCGATCGTCATCGATCAACCCCAGTTCACGACCTTTCTCTGTCAAGCGTAAATCCGCATTGTCCTGCCGCAGCAACAGTCGGTATTCGGCCCGGGATGTGAACATACGATAGGGCTCGTGGGTACCCATGGTGATCAGGTCATCCACCAGCACCCCGATATAGGCTTCATCACGGCGCGGGCACCAGGGTTCCCGGCCCTGAACCTGCAACGCGGCATTGATACCAGCGAGCAACCCCTGCGCGGCGGCTTCTTCATACCCCGTGGTGCCATTGATCTGGCCGGCAAAAAACAGGCCCTCAATAGGTTTGGTTTCCAGGGAGTACTTAAGGTCCTGGGGATTGAAAAAATCATACTCTATGGCGTAGCCGGGCCTGGTGATATGGGCCTTCTCAAAGCCCTTGATCGAGCGCACCAGTTGCATCTGTACATCAAAGGGCAGGCTGGTGGATATGCCGTTTGGGTAGAGCTCGTGGGTATGCAGTCCTTCGGGCTCGATAAAAATCTGGTGGCTATCCTTATCGGCGAAGCGAACAATTTTGTCTTCAATGGACGGACAATAGCGGGGTCCAACGCCTTCGATAACACCGGTGTACATCGGCGAGCGGTCAATACCAGCGCGAATAATGTCGTGGGTTTGCGTATTGGTATGGGTGACATAACAGCAGATTTGTTGCGGGTGCTGCTCAACAGAACCCAGAAAAGACATCACCGGCTCCGGTTTATCGCCCCATTGCTGCTGGAGGCCCTCAAAGTTGACGCTGCGGGCATCAATCCGAGGCGGTGTTCCGGTTTTCAACCGATCAACCCGAAAGGGGAGGTCTCGCAAACGGTTTGCCAGTGCTATGGCTGGCGGGTCTCCTGCGCGACCGCCAGAGTAGTTATCCAGGCCGATATGTATACGCCCAGCGAGAAAGGTACCGGCTGTCAACACCACTGTTACGGCACTGAATTTCAATCCCATCTGGGTGATTACGCCAGTCACCCGGCCATTTTCAACAATCAGGTCATCAGCGGCCTGCTGGAAAATCTGTAAATTGGGCTGGTTTTCAAGCATCTCCCGAATAGCAGCCTTGTACAAAATCCTGTCAGCCTGGGCTCTGGTTGCGCGCACCGCCGGGCCCTTGCGGGAATTCAGAACGCGAAACTGGATACCGCCCAGGTCAGTTGCCTGTGCCATGGCGCCACCTAGAGCGTCCACCTCTCTCACCAGATGGCTTTTACCAATCCCTCCAATCGCCGGGTTACAGGACATTTGCCCCAGCGTTTCAATATTGTGGGTGAGAAGCAGGGTTTTACACCCGGCACGGGCAGCTGCCAGGCAGGCCTCTGTGCCGGCATGGCCACCGCCAATCACAATCACATCAAAGCGTTCGGGGAAGTACATGGCTAGTCGGGTAACGGGTCCAAAAACTAAAGGGGCGCCATTATAAGTCAAAAGCCGCCAAATCTGGTTACAAAATAATCTGGATTAATTTTTAGCCTTGTTTCAACATTTAAATTAATCATTAAATATGAATAAGTTTATATATAAGATTAAAGATGTTGTTTTTATTGGCCTTTTTATTTTTGTGGATAACCCAATAAACTATATATATAACAGTGGGTTACACGCTCTTTTTGGTTGTAAGAAAGATGTTCCAAGCCCACTTGGAAGCCATAAATTAGCTGTGGATAAAACACCCACTTATACACAGGTGGCTGCATGAACCAGTTATTCACATTTCCATCCAGACTTTTTTCATAGGCTTTTGACGGGGGTTATCCACAGGTTTCCAGTCGTCGTAAAACCTCTATCTGTCAGTACATGCGGTGTCCGGAATCTGCTAATCGCCGGGAATCCACATTGGAATGACCGCGCTGCTATACCCGTTCAAGATCACCATTGGACCCGGGTCGAGGCCTGGTTATGACAAGCTGCCTCTTGGCGGGACCCCAGGGCGGGATAAACTCGCCATTAATATTCGGACAAGGATTGCGATTCACGGCTACTTTCTATAGAATCCACCGCCCTTTTATAGATAGCATCGCTGTTTTTAATTTTTAATGGATACGTCGCCATGAAAAGAACTTTTCAACCCAGTGTATTAAAGCGCAAGCGTACTCACGGCTTCCGTGCCCGCATGGCAACCAAAAATGGTCGACTGGTGATCAAGCGTCGCCGCGCCAAGGGTCGCAAGAGACTGGCTGCCTGATACGCCTGTTGTCCCGGGCCTCAATACTCCCTGGACAGCTCCAATGCCGGATTTCACCTTTCAGCGCAACAGGCGCCTGTTAAAAGGAGCTGATTTTCAGCGCGTATTCGATAACAGTGAAATCCGGGTCTCTCATCCCAAGCTGTTGCTTCTGGCGTCTACCTCTGATTTAGGCCATGCCCGTGTCGGCATGGTTGTATCCAAAAAAAACTGTCGGAAAGCTGTTCAGCGCAACCGCATCAAACGCGTAGTCAGGGAGACTTTCCGCGAGGCTCAGTCGGAGCTGAACTCCCTCGATGTGGTTTTTCTCGCCAGGAGAGGGCTCAATGAGCTCGAGCCAGCAGAGCAGACCCGATTGCTGCAAGACAGCTGGAAACGCCTTTCACGCAGAGTCAAAAGGAATGATTTCACGCGATGAAGAAGCTCGTGCTGGGACTGATCAAGATCTATCAGCTGATACTTAGCCCCTTACTCGGAAGTAATTGTCGCTTTCACCCGACCTGTTCGGCTTATGCCGCAGAGGCCATCGAAAAACACGGTGTGATAAAAGGGGGCTATCTATCCCTGCGCCGTATTGTAAAATGCCACCCCTTTCACGATGGTGGCTTTGACCCGGTTCCCCCTCAAAGGGAACAGAAATCATCACCCAGTCAGATAGAGAAGAATTGACTATGGATTGGCAACGATCATTACTCTTTGCGGCTATGTTCGCTGTGGTTTACCTGTTGTTTTTGGAATGGAATGAATTCAAGGAACAGCAGCAGCCGGCAGTGGCACCGACATCTGAAGAGACGCTCGCCAGCAGCGACAATATCCCATCGATATCCTCATCAGTCCCAGAAAGCAGTGAAGGTATACCGATGCCTGCTGCTGAGAAGGTGGCTGACCCCCAGTTGCAACCGCAACCGGCTAGCAAAGGCCTGATCAGTGTTAAAACAGATGTCTTTGATCTGCTGATTGATCCGCGCGGCGGCGATATTGTCAAGGTTGGTTTGTTGGAGCATCGCGTATCCCTGGAACCAGGGGCTGACCCTTTTGTGCTGTTAAATCGAACCTACAACAAAACTTATATTGCCCAGAGTGGCCTTATCGGCGCCAATGGCACTGATACCAACCAGGGCCGGCCGCTGTTCAGTGCCTCCGCGAACAGTTTTTCCATGGCAGAAGGTGATGACGAGCTAGCAGTATCACTGTTGTTTCAACAGGGTGATGTGGCCATTGAAAAGCGCTTCGTTTTTCATCGTGGGGATTACCTGATCGACCTGGTTTACAGTGTCGACAACCGCAGCAGTAAACCCTGGACTGCGGGCCTGTTTGGTCAGATCAAGCGCGACAGCAGCCCGGTCGAAACCTCTAGTGGCGCGATGGTTGCACAGCCTTTCCTTGGAGCAGCGCTGACAACCCGTGAGGAAAACTACAAAAAGCTGGATTTTGAGGATATTGCTCAAAAGCCGTTTCAGGAATCCATCACCGGCGGCTGGGTGGCAATGGTTCAACACTATTTTGCCAGCGCCTGGATTCCGGACCAGTCGCAGGAAAACCAGTACTCGATTCGCAAGCTGGGCAGTCGTGACCTCTATACCATGGGTTTCACCTCTCCCCAGCAAACGGTTGCACCCGGTGCCAGGGGTGAACTGCGCGCCTCCTATTATGTCGGGCCCAAAGATCAGTACCGGATGGAAGAAATTTCACCCTATCTTGACCTGACCTTGGATTATGGTTGGTTGTGGTGGGTTGCCAAGCCACTGTTCTGGCTGCTTGATAAATTCCACAGCCTGGTCGGCAACTGGGGCTGGGCGATTATTTTGCTGACAGTGCTGATTAAACTGCTGTTTTTCCGCCTTTCTGCCACCAGCTATCGCTCAATGGCAAAAATGCGCAAGCTGCAACCGGAAATGTTGCGCCTGAAAGAGCTCTACGGGGACGATCGACAGAAAATGTCGCAGGAAACCATGGCGCTGTATAAAAAGGAGAAAGTCAACCCGATGGGGGGCTGTCTGCCGATTCTGGTCCAGATGCCGGTGTTTATTGCTCTTTACTGGGTGCTTTCGGAAAGTGTCGAATTGCGTCACGCGCCCTGGGTACTCTGGATAACGGATCTCTCGGTGAAAGACCCCTACTTCATCCTGCCTTTGCTTATGGGTGCCAGCATGTTCCTGCAGCAAAAACTCAACCCGGCGCCACCGGATCCCATGCAGGCCAGGATTATGCAAATCATGCCGGTCATGTTTACTTTCTTTTTCATGTTCTTCCCGGCAGGACTGGTGTTGTACTGGACGGTGAACAACATTCTCTCTATCGCACAGCAGGCAGTGATCACCAAAAAAATAGAAGCCTCCGGCTCGAGCCGCTAGGTTATACTTCAAAAGGCTCCGCAGGGAGCCTTTTTTCTGTCAGGCATATTTGTCGAGTTGCTACTGTGGTTAAACATGACGCGGATACCATCGTTGCCATTGCCACCCCTCCCGGCAGAGGTGGTGTCGGTATTGTGCGGCTATCAGGCACTGACCTGTCCATTTTTATTGATAACCTGATCGGTCATTCACTGAAACCGAGAGTTGCCCACTTTGTACCGTTTCTGGCTGAGGATAATGAAGTCATTGACGAGGGTATCGCGCTGTTCTTTGTCGCGCCACACTCTTTTACCGGAGAAACTGTGCTGGAGTTACAGGCCCATGGTGGCCCGGTTGTTCTGGACAGGTTACTTAACCGCTGCACGGCCCTGGGCGCACGACTTGCCAGACCCGGTGAATTTTCCGAACGCGCCTTTATCAATGACAAACTGGACCTGGCACAGGCTGAAGCGATTGCCGACCTTATTGATGCCAGCTCCGAGCAGGCCGCCCGTTGTGCCATGCGCTCCCTGCAGGGAGATTTTTCAGCGGCAATCTCGTCCCTGGTCGAGAAGTTGATCGAATTGCGAATCTATGTCGAGGCCGCCATTGATTTTCCGGAAGAGGAAATTGATTTTCTGGCAGACAGCCGGGTCTCGGATAATCTCGCAACAGTTATGGGGATGCTTGACGATATTCGTGCACAGGCGAATCAGGGAAGTCTGTTGAGAGAGGGCATGACGGTTGTCATAGCCGGTAAGGCCAACGCCGGAAAATCCAGTTTGCTGAATGCCCTGGCTGGAAAGGATACGGCTATTGTCACCGACATCGAGGGTACCACACGCGACGTGCTGCGCGAGCAGATTCACCTTGACGGCATGCCTCTGCACATTATTGATACCGCAGGATTGAGACAAAGTGACGACCCTGTCGAGCAGGAGGGGATACGTCGCGCCTGGCTGGAGATTGAAAAAGCTGACCGGATTCTTTTTGTGATTGACAGCAGTCGCCCCTATTCACTGGACCCCCGTGAAAACTGGCCGGAATACTTCCAGCGCTTTCAGCAGAGAGATGCAATTACTTTTGTCCTGAACAAAATTGACAAGTCCGATTTGCCGGCAGAGCAGCGAGAAGATTGCGGCCACCCGGTTATTCAGCTGTCAGCGAAACAGGATCATGGCATCGACCTGCTGACAGAACACCTCAAACATATCATGGGCTACCAGGGTTCTGCCGAAGGTACCTTTATGGCCAGGCGACGCCATATTGATGCCCTGAACAAGGCCGGCGAATATCTCATGGAGGGGCAAAATCAATTGATCCGTGGTGCCGCCGGTGAGCTCTTGGCCGAGGACTTGCGCCAGGCCCAGTTGGCATTGTCGGAGATAACCGGCGAATTCAGCAGCGATGATCTGCTGGGGCAGATCTTTAGCAGCTTCTGCATTGGTAAGTGACCTTTGTTTTAATCTGGGTCATAAAATTTTCCCGTTTCCTGCCACGCCTGCAGAATTCGACAGCTGGGCCGTGTTTGACAGCTAACCCCCTGTATACTCACTACAAATCAACAGGATATCCACAGTTGCTGGTTAAAATATGACCACAATTTCACGCTTTTATGTGCACAAGTCTATCCCGAAACGAATTCTTAAGTAACTGAAATATATAGGAAAATATTATTTTTCTGGGCAAGGAAAATTTTCCCGAAGATTGTGGATAAGTTTTCCTGTTCCCGCTAGACTGCATAACTCTTGCGGGGAGTAATAAAAATAAAATTTGTCGAAAACGGCTATCAGTCACATGGTCAAGATGTGCGTTAAGCATCGACAGTAATTTTTCTCCTGCATGGAAAATAAATAAAAATTCAATAAATAAAATCAGGAGATTGGCTTGGCTACAGCACTATGGCAGAGCTGTCTTGATCAGTTGCAAGAAGAACTGCCGGAACAACAATTCAATACATGGATCCGTCCTCTCCGAGTCGAGGACAAGCAGCAACTCAACAATGAAGGGCCTCTTAGGCTTCTGGCGCCCAACCGGTTTATTGAAGACTGGGTGAACGATAAATTCCTGGGGCGTATAGAAGAGATTTATCAGCAACTGAATGGCACCCGGTGTGAGATTTTTGTCTCCTCTCAAAATTCTGCCAAACCGGATTTCGTTCGTCGCATACCGGCCGAAAAACCTGCGCCACAGCACACTCCCACAACTCAGGTTGCAACAGCTCCGCGCGTAGTTCCCCTCGTCAAACCGAAGCAGGAGATCCAGCGCGAGGTTGAAGGTGGTTTGCGCCACGAGAGTAACCTCAACGGAACTTTTGTGTTCGATGCGTTTGTCGAAGGCAAGTCGAATCAATTGGCGCTGGCCGCTGCTCGCCAGGTTGCTGAAAACCCCGGTGGTTCATACAACCCCCTCTTTATCTATGGCGGGGTAGGCCTGGGGAAAACTCACCTGATGCATTCAGTGGGCAATGCGCTGCGCCAGCAAAAGGCCAACGCCAAAGTTGTCTACCTGCACTCGGAACGCTTCGTAGCAGATATGGTGAAAGCTCTCCAGCTCAACGCCATTAATGATTTTAAGCGGTTTTATCGCTCTGTAGATGCACTGCTGATCGATGATATCCAGTTTTTTGCTGGCAAAGAGCGCTCCCAGGAGGAGTTCTTTCACACCTTTAATGCGTTATTAGAGGGTGGTCAGCAGATGATATTGACCTGTGACCGTTACCCGAAAGAAGTTGACGGACTTGAGGAGAGGCTCAAATCACGTTTTGGCTGGGGACTCACGGTTGCCGTCGAGCCCCCCGAACTGGAGACCCGTGTAGCCATCCTGATGAAAAAAGCGCTTCAGGCAAGGGTGGAGTTGCCGAGCGAATCTGCGTTCTTTATCGCCCAGAAAATCCGCTCAAATGTGCGTGAGTTGGAGGGTGCCCTTAAGCGTGTAATAGCAAGTGCTCACTTCACCGGAAGGCCAATAGATATAGAGCTGATTCGTGAGTCCTTAAAGGATTTGCTGGCATTACAGGATCGCCTGGTATCGGTTGATAATATCCAGCGTGTAGTGTCAGAATACTTCAAGGTGAAGATGGTGGATCTGCTGTCAAAAAGACGCAGCCGCTCTATCGCAAGACCGCGGCAAGTTGCCATGGCTCTAGCCAAGGAGCTTACCAACCACAGCTTGCCGGAGATTGGTGATGCCTTTGGCGGACGCGATCATACAACGGTGTTGCATGCCTGCCGAAAAATAAAAGAACTACAGGAAACGGATCGCGAAATGAGAGAAGATATCAAGCAGTTGATGAGGACGCTCACCAGCTGAACATAAATCGATCTCTGCCCTCGAGAGAGAGACATTATTCCTCTTCTCGATATTACACAGCTTTAAACAATAACATTGGAAATAAAAATGAAGTTTTCCGTACCGCGCGAAATATTTTTGAAGCCCCTGCAGCTGGTTGTTGGGGTTGTTGAGAGAAGGCAGACTCTCCCAATTCTTTCGAATGTATTGATCTCATTAAACGGCGATCAATTGTCCCTGACAGGAACTGATCTAGAGGTTGAAATTGTCGGCCGCGCGACGCTGAAAAACGCGGGTGAAAGTGGCGATATAACTGTGCCTGCTCGCAAGCTTCTCGATATATGTCGCTCGCTACCGGATGGCGCAGAGATCAGTTTTTCCTTGGAAGCGGATCGCGTGCGGGTTGCCAGCGGGCGCAGTCGTTTCACCCTGACGACGCTGCCCGCCAATGAATTTCCCAGTGTCGATGAAGGAAGCAGCAAGCTTGACTTTGAAATTCCCCAGCAGAGTCTGAAGCGGCTGATTGATAAAACTGCATTTGCCATGGCCCACCAGGACGTGCGCTATTATCTCAATGGTATG
>JBFFTH010000056.1:0-11821 GCA_041571855.1 Porticoccaceae bacterium | reverse complement strand
CGCCGTTTTACTGGAGGAAGGGGATAACACGGGGTCAGACAAGACAGCCGAGCCGTTCGCTGAAAAGCTGCGCAATGAATACCAGCAGCTTCATGAGAAACTTTTTGAGTCGAATATCTATCACATGGTCAAGCGAGCCAATGAGCTGCCGGTGAATATCGCCTATGAACAGGTTATTGCTCTCTGGCGGGAAAACATTGAGCCGCTATTACTGACCGCCATCGATCAACCTGATCGAACAGCTGAAGTTGCCGCCTCATACCTCAACCAGGTCGAGAGATTCGTCAGCAATATCGACAATCTGGTACTCCAGATTCAAAAGAACTCGGAAAACAAAAACGAACTGCTCGGCATTTTTGAAGGCATGAGTGTCTTCCTTTTTTTCATGGTGATCATCTACATGATTATCCGTATCGACACCAAGCTGGTTAAACCCCTGGTAAAATTAGTGAAAGCCGCCCGCCATATCAGCGCTGGAGATTTCAGCCATAGAGTCGATTACGAGGGAAACGATGAACTGGGCCTGTTAACCACCGTTTTTAACGATATGTCCACCAGCCTGGCGAGGCATTACCGGCAACTGGAAGAGCTCGTGGATGAAAAAACCACGAACCTGCAACAGTCAAATCAGGTGCTGGACTGTCTCTATCAGACCGCCAAAAAGTTATCAAAATCACCGCTGAGAAAAACAACCCTTTCTGAAATCATCACAAACCTTCAGAAAGCAACCCTGCTGGAACAAGTGTCTCTGTGCCTGGCATCCGAAGCGAATACAGAGAACTACGACCTGATACTACCGATCGGCAAAACCGACCCCTGCCTTATCAAAGACTGCGTCAACTGTTCCAGGAAAAACAAGAATGGCGAAAGCATTGGAGGCTCTCTGGAGTACTCTTTCCCGCTGGGGGATGAAGAAAATGTATACGGCTTCCTTTACCTGAAATGCAGCGACTCCAGGGGTCTTGAAGACTGGCAGAAGAGATTGATAGACGCGGTAGTTGATAACCTTTCATCTGCAATCATATTGCAGGACAGAGAGTTACAGAGTCGACGCCTGATTCTTTTCGAAGAGCGCTCCATTATTGCCAGAGAGTTACATGACTCCCTGGCCCAGTCTCTTTCCTATATGCGAATGCAGGTGAGCAGGTTGTCGAAACTCCATGGACGAAAAGCCCCCGAAGAGGATATCAAGAGCGGGCTCGATGACCTTCAGGAAGGGCTCGCTACAGCCTACAAACATCTCCGCGAGCTGCTGGATACATTCCGACTGCAGCTCAATGCACCGACGCTCCTGAGCGCCCTTGAAGCAACCGTTAATGAGTTCCAAAGGCGTCACCCAAACATCTCTTTGATCTACGAACTTGGACACTGCCCACTGACACCCAACGAGGATATCCATATACTGCACATTGTGCGGGAAGCCCTCTCCAATGCAGTCAAGCATGCAAATGCCGAGAATATCAGCATTCGATGTTTTCAATTGAGCACAGATGAAGTTTGTTTCGCGGTCGAAGACAATGGCATCGGTCTGCCAGAATCACAAGAAAAGGAGCATCGCTACGGCCTGCTGACCATGCAGGAGAGAGCTGCATTACTTGGTGGCTCCATTAAACTTTCACAGGGAAGTGATGGAGGAACAACAGTTTTGCTTGTCTTCCCCCCCAAACAGTTTAAGGATAAAAAACAAGCAAGTATCGGCACTTACTGAACGTTTGTTGAGAATGGTCGTGGGTTTCATATCAAAACTTTCCAGAGGTTAGAAATTTGGCAGCGTCAAGCAGGATAATTGTGGTGGATGATCACCCCTTGTTACGCAAGGGAATCAAGCAGCTCGTTGATCTCGAAGAAGACATAGAAGTAGTCGGAGAAGCGAGCAGCGGCACAGAAGCGCTCGAAGTAGTAATGCACGAAGAACCTGACTTAATACTTCTCGACCTCAACATGAAAGGCATGGACGGCCTGGAAACCTTGCGGATTCTGCGCGAAAAAGGCGTGACCTCCAGAATTGTTGTTTTCACCGTTTCAGATGACCGCAATGACGTCATTGCCGCGCTTAAATCCGGTGCAGACGGCTATTTGCTAAAGGATATGGAGCCCGATGTACTGATTGAAAAAATCCGCGAGGCCTGCCACGGAAAAATGGTGCTCTCAGAGGAGCTGACCGAATTGCTCGCCCTCGCCCTGCGAGGAAATAGCGCCAGCAAACAGGATAGCGCCTACGAAAGCCTCACCCGCCGCGAAAAGGAAATCCTGCGCATGATCGCTGAGGGACTGAGCAACAAAATGATCGGCCGCAAGCTCGATATTGTCGAAGCGACAGTGAAAGTGCACGTCAAAAACCTGTTGAAAAAGCTCGGGCTGAGGTCTCGAGTTGAAGCCGCAGTCTGGATGGTTAAACACAGCCCCCCGCGATAGCAAGGAATATCAACCGGGGGATTATTTCAGAATTAATGGAGCGGGATCAGCATCACCGGACAGTTAGCGCGGTGAATCACAGCGGGTGATGCACTCCCTATCAGGGCATCGAAAAGCGGACTATGGCCATGGCTGCCGAGAATGATCATCCGAGCATTGAGCTTTTCGGCAACCTTCAAGATGCCGTTTGAAGGCTCGCCTTCGAGGATAACAGCCCGGCACTGAATGCCTTTCTCTGCCACCGATCCAGCCAGTTCATGAATCAGGCCGACATCGTTGGCAAAATCCTGTTCAACCTCCTGTTTTAACTCTTCCACGCCTACGCCTGCAGCACTCAACACCATCGGCTCGACTGTAGCCAGTACCATGCCGCAACCCAGCCCCCTGCATTGCTCCTCAGCGGCGCTCAAAACAGGCTGCATATCCGATGACAGGTCCAGCGCAACGACAATCACACTCATGACAAATCCTCCGGCTCGTTCTTTGTCTCGTCCAGTTATCAGTATCGTATCCGCAAAAGTAATCTGCTATTGATACAGGTCAACTGACCTAACCCGACAATGGCTCCAGCCCCGAATTACCACCAAATAATTGAAGGCAGCGACCGGCGCTAACAGCCATTCCAACAAACGGCTATTGTTTTGATTTATAAAGATAAAACCGCAATAAAAAATACTACTTTAGGATTAATTTCGCTTCTTTCAACCCAACTCTGTGCCAGCCGTCGATGATCTAAATCAAGTCTCTTTCCGGGAAGAAGCAGTAGATTCCAAACGATAAAAGCGGCAATACCCGCGCTTGAGAATTATCCCGGAGGAAACAGCAGATGTCTGACGCAACAATAAATTTGCTCAACTTCAAAGACCCAAAGATCAAAACACTCCATATCACCTGGTTTGCGTTTTTTCTTTCATTTGTGGTCTGGTTCAGCCATGCACCGATGCTGGCAGTGATCAAAGAGGCCTTTGATCTGACCACACAGCAGGTGAAAGCACTGATGATTCTCAACGTGGCGATGACGATTCCTTCACGAATTTTTATTGGCATGATGGTCGACAAATACGGCCCCCGCATCGTCTACAGTTCGCTACTGGTTATCTCCGGCGCCATCTGTCTGCTTTTTGCAACCTCAAACAGTTACGCGCAATTGGCCCTGTTCCGCTTCCTGCTCGGTTTTGTGGGCGCCGGCTTCGTCATTGGCATCAGAATGGTCGGTGAATGGTTCCCGGCAAAGACCGTTGGTTTGGCCCAGGGCATTTACGGTGGCTGGGGCAACTTCGGATCAGCCGCCGGCGCTATGACATTGCCGACCCTGGCGCTGATCTACGGTGGTGAAAACGGCTGGCGCTGGGCTCTAGCCACCACAGGCATCATCGCCATGGTTTACGGGGTCTTCTACTACACGCAGGCGCGCAACACCCCCAAGGGCTCCACCTATTTCAAGCCGAAGAAGACAGGTGGTCTGGAAGTAACCAGTTGGCGGGATTTCTGGTTCTATCTGGCAATGAACATCCCCATGTATATAGCCCTCGCGGTACTGACCTGGAAGCTGTCTCCTTCAAACCTGGGCCTGCTGACCGCAGAGGCAACCAGCGCCATTTATGTGATCCTGGTAGTCATCTACATCGTTCAGGTTTACCAGATCTGGCATGTCAACCACGAACACCTCAAGCAGGGAGTGCCTCAAATTCAGCGTTACAAGTTCAAGCAGGTCGCCATCCTGGACTGGGCCTACTTTGCCACTTTCGGCTCAGAGCTGGCCGTGGTTTCCATGCTTCCCCTGTTCTTCCTGGACACCTTTGAGGGTCTTGATCCTGTGAAAGCGGGACTGCTTGCCTCGGGTTTCGCCTTCATGAACCTGGTCGCCCGCCCGGGTGGAGGCTGGATCAGCGATCACTTTGGTCGTCGCAAGACACTGATGATACTGATCGCAGGTCTCGCAATCGGCTATTTTGTCCTCAGCCAGATTGATGGCAGCTGGTGGATTCCGCTGGCAGTGATTGCCACCATGTGCTGCTCCTTCTTTGTACAGGCAGGCGAAGGTGCGGTATTCGCCATGGTTCCTCTTGTACAGCGCCGCATGACCGGTCAAATTGCCGGCATGGCCGGCGCTTTCGGCAATGTCGGCGCCGTCTGCTATCTAACAGCGCTCTCCTTTGTGGACTACAGCACCTTCTTCCTGGTCATCAGTGCTTCCGCAGCGGTTATTTTCTTCCTGGTATGGTTCCTCGATGAACCCAGCGGACAAGTGGCCGAAATCCTTCCGGATGGCACTGTGCAGATGATCGATGTAACCTGATCGCATGGGCATAAAACCCCCGGTTGTCTGTATCGGTATCCGGGGTTAATTTTCACTTTTCATAAGGGCTTCAACTGGCTATGAACGAGGCAGTGTCAGAACACAGTCGCTTTCGCACCACCATCGGCCAGTATTCAGATGCCGGCGTTAAGCCGATCAACGAGGACGCGACCGGCTTCAAACAACCCGGTGACCACCTGCTGAAAACAAAGGGAGTCGTGGCGATTGTCTGCGATGGCGTCAGCACCGCAGAAGCCGGCAAGGAGGCCGCTGAGCTCTGTGTTGAAACAGTGCTGCGGGATTATTTCACCACGCCTGAAACATGGAGTGTCAAGCACTCTGTCCAGAACCTGCTCACCCCCCTGAATCGCAAGCTCTACAACATGGGGCATGAAATACCGAATGAAGCCAAGGGCTATATCACCACCCTGAGCATGATCGTGATCAAGTCCCACATCGCCTACCTGTTCCACATCGGCGACAGCCGTATCTATCGTTTCAATTCTGCGGAAGGTTCTCTCGAGCAGCTGACAAGGGATCACACCGCTTCCATCTCCCGAGAAAAGCCCTACCTGATCAGGGCGATGGGAATGGATACCAGTCTCAACGTCGATGCCAGAAAAGCCACCATTAAGGAAGGCGATACTTTCCTGCTCTGCACCGATGGTGTGCATGACTTCCTGCCCGCGGAAAGCATCCGGAAAATCATTGGCGACTACCCAGATGACTACAATCGGGCATGCGCTGAAATAGTATCGGCGGCACTGAAAGCCGGCAGCAACGACAACCTGAGTTGCTGCCTGATCAGGATAGATCAACTGGGACTGGAAAATATTGAGGACCTGAATGAACGCCTGACCCGCCTGCCCTTTCCCCCGAATTTGCGTCCCGGTTTAAAGATTGATGGCTACAAGGTTGAGAAGGAACTCTACGCCAGCGAGAGAAGCCAGCTCTATGTGGTGACAGAGGAGGAAACCGGCGCCGAGCTGATTATGAAGACACCATCGGTCAACTACTGTGATGACCCCGCCTATATCGAGCGCTTTATCATGGAGGAGTGGATCGGCAGCCGGATTGCCCACCCGAGCGTTGTCAGTGTAGTCCAGCCCTCGCGGGAGAGAACATTCCTCTACTACCTGATGGAAAGGATCGAGGGAATAACACTGGACAAATGGCTTGAACAGCACCCGGATCGACGCCCCAGCCAGCTGATAGCCATTGTGGAGCAGATTGCTCAGGGTATGAAAGCATTACACGAGAAGGAAACCATCCACCAGGATCTCAAGCCCAGTAACATCATGGTGACACCGGATCAGAATATTAAAATTGTTGATTTTGGCTCGGTTTACGCGCCGGGGATTCATGAAATTTTTACACCGGTAGACAGGGAGAAAGCCCTCGGCACACTGGATTACGCCGACCCCTCTTACCGATTTCATATCAATACCGGCATCAAGGGAGACATTTATTCCCTCGGCGTCATGGTTTACGAAATGTTTACCGGAGCCCTGCCATACGGCACCAAGCTGGAGCGATGTCGCAGCCACGAAGATTTTCTCAACCTCAAGTATGTACCCAGTTACCATCACCGGGATATCATCCCCGTCTGGTTCGACGAGGCCATAAAAAAAGCCGTGTCGATTGATCCTGAAGTTCGCTACGGCAGCCTGGACAAATTCCTTGCAGACCTGAAAACACCCAATATTGAATTCTTGCGGCAGGACCCGGTGCAGGAGAGCAGCAAGGACATGTTGCTATTCTGGAAGATGCTATCATTCATGCTGTTTGGTCTGCTGTTAATTTCCTGGTTTATTATGGCCCAGCAGTAAAGTCCACCGCGAATATTCCGCCTCAAAATTCAATTGCAAAATGGAAAAAAGTTATGTCGTCTCCGCTGACACATCTGAACGGTAAAGGCGAGGCCCACATGGTCGATGTCTCCGGGAAAAAGGAAACCTTGCGCCTGGCAACCGCCAGGGCCGCGATCAACCTGCCAGGGCGGGTCGTCGATGCCGTCACCGATGACAGCCTGCCCAAGGGCGACCTCTTTGCCACTGCCAGACTGGCCGGCATTCAGGCGGCAAAAAAGTGCAGCGATCTGATACCACTCTGCCACCCGCTACCGTTGACCAAGGTATCTGTAGATTTTGATCTGCAGGGAAGCACGCTGTTTGTCAGCGCCAGCTGTAAAACGACCGGCAAAACGGGTGTTGAGATGGAAGCCCTGACCGCGGTTTCGGTGGCTGCCCTGACGGTCTATGACATGTGCAAGGGGATAGACAAGGGCATTGTTATTGCCGAGATCAAACTGCTGGAAAAATCCGGTGGTAAGTCCGGTCATTGGCTGGCGGAGGAGCAATGATTAAATTGCTTTTTTTTGGCCGTCTCAGCGATTACTCGGGTTCAGCACCTGGACAGGTTGAGCTGAACGAGAACACCGCAACACCGGAATTGATTCGCCTTCACCTGTCCAATCACAGGGACCTTTTCAGGGAGCTGAACCAGCCCCAGGTCATGGTTGCGGTAAACCAGCAGCTGTGCGACTGGAAAAGGACGCTTCAGGCGGGAGATGAGGTCGCCTTTCTGCCCCCGGTAACCGGTGGCTGAGCCGATCGCAATGATCACAGAAATACGCATCCAGCAGGAAGATTTTGACCTCAACCGGGAGTATCAGCGGCTGCGGCAAAAGTCTGACGATATCGGTGCTATTGTCTGTTTCACCGGCCTGGTCAGGCAGTTCCAGTCAAACGCTGACCGGCAACCCCTCAGCCACCTGGCGCTTCAGCACTATCCCGGCATGACCGAGAAACTGCTGGCGGACATCCTCGCCGAGGCTGGCCAGCGCTGGCCAGCAGAGGCCATTACCGTGATTCACCGAGTTGGTGTGCTGAACCCGGCGGACCAAATTGTATTCGTTGGTGTTGCCGCAGGCCATCGTGGGGAAGCCTTTGCCGCCTGCGAGTTTGTGATGGACTACCTGAAAACCCGCGCCACCTTCTGGAAAAGCGTTACCAGTGACGACAAAACAGACTGGGTCGACTGCAAACAGTCGGATATCGATTCCGCCAAAAAGTGGGACAAAGCATGAACGGGCTCATCGGCGGAATCATTTTGTCCTCGGGTCGCTCGAGCCGTATGCTCGGCGTCGACAAGGGCACCGTATCACTGGCCGGCGAGCCACTGCTGGAAAGGGTGATCGGTCGATTTCTCCCCCAGGTGGATTGCCTCGCCATCAACACCGCGGCGGAATACGCTGCCGAATATGGCCTGCCGCTGATCGCAGACAAAATACCGGGGTTTCACGGCCCGCTGATGGGTGTGTGGAGCGCATTTGAACACCCGTCGCTGCAGAAGGTGGACAGGCTCGCCGTGGTGCCCTGCGACGGGCCTTTCCTGCCTGCCGACCTGGTAATAAAGCTGAACGACAGGATGGATGATGAAGATGCCGACGTCGTGGTGGTGAGCTATGAAGATCAGTGGCAGCCAACCTTTTCACTCTGGCATCGCAGGGCTGCCGGGCAGATACGAACGACTATTCAGCAGGGGCGGAATATCGGTCTCAGGGCGATGATCAGGGAATTAAAGTCCGCCATGCTGGAATGGCCACTGCAGGAGCCACCGCCTTTTTTTAATATTAACAGCCCGCACGACCTGTCCGCGGCGGAGAAACTGCTGTGAACCTGAAGCGTGAAGAGTTCCTGCGCTACAGCCGGCAGCTGATGATGCCGGATATCGGCGAGGACGGTCAGCAGAAGCTCAAATCATCCCGGGTGCTGATTGTCGGTCTGGGAGGGCTGGGTTGCCCGGTGGCTATTTATCTTGCCGCTGCCGGCGCTGGCCATTTGACCCTCTGCGATGGTGACGTGGTTGAGATCAGCAACCTCCAGCGACAGATTCTCTACCGCGACTTTGATTGCGGTGAAGCCAAGGTTGAATGTGCGTCGCGGCAGCTGGAAGACATCAATCCGGATATCGCTATCCGGGCCATTCCGAACAACTTTTGCGAGGAACTGCTGGCAGAAGAATATGACATCGTGCTTGATTGCACTGATAACCTGGCTGCCAGAAGGGCCATCAACAGCAGCTGTGTCAGCAGCCGGACACCCCTGGTCAGCGCCTCGGCGCTGGGCTGGGAGGGACAATTGATGGCGTTTGATTTTTCACGTCAGATCTCGCCCTGTCTGGCGTGCGCCATTCCGGATTCCGAGGAGCCGGCGATCAACTGCGGCAATGCCGGCGTGCTCGGCCCTGTGCTGGGCGTCATGGGCAGCCTGCAGGCGACCACCGCGATCCGAATGATACTGGGTCAGTTTGACCAGCATGGAGAAGTGCAGCGATACGACGGCAAAACCGGGCGCTGGCTGAATTTAACCGCGCCTGCGAGACCGGCCTGCCCGGTCTGCAGGCACCAATAAACTGATTAGAAGGAGCCATTTGTGAGCCACGCTATTGCCGGCGAACGCCAACCCCTTGACGTCGCCATCCTCACCGTTTCCGATACCCGCACCCTGGAAACCGATACCTCTGGTAATTACCTCAGCGAGAGTGTTGCCGCCGAGGGCCACAATATTGCGGATCGACGCCTGATCCCGGATGACGTCTACCAGATGCGCGCCATTGTGTCGGCCTGGATTGCGGATCCCGGGATAGAAGTGATCATCACCACCGGCGGCACCGGCTTTACCGGTCGTGACAGTACCCCTGAGGCCCTGTCGCCGCTGTTTGACAAACATATCGAGGGCTTCGGCGAACTCTTCCGGCAGCTCTCCTACCAGGACATCGGCACCTCAACAGTGCAGTCACGTAGCCTTGCAGGACTCTCCAACCGAACTGCAATTTTTTGCCTGCCCGGCTCAACCGGCGCCTGCCGCACCGGGTGGGAGGGCATTCTCAGGGAGCAACTCAACAGCCAGTGTATGCCGTGTAATTTTGTCCAGCATCTCGGCGTGAGGTAAACCATGCTGTCGGTCGAAGAAGCTGTCAGCCGGCTATGTGGCTCCGCCAGGATCCTGGCCAGAACAGAAAGGGTCAAGG
The DNA here is from genome assembly GCA_041571855.1 of Porticoccaceae bacterium. Lineage (GTDB taxonomy): Bacteria > Pseudomonadota > Gammaproteobacteria > Pseudomonadales > Porticoccaceae > JACKOF01. Next base: position 2,073 of record JBFFTH010000056.1, on the reverse strand, counting down.
TACTCAACGCCCTTGGAAGGGTGCTGGCTGAAGATATCGTATCAGGGGAGTCGGTTCCCCCTGCGGATAACAGCGCCATGGATGGTTATGCCTTTAATTACAGCGAGGCTTTGGCTGAGAACTTCAGCCTGCCCCTTAGCCAGCGCATCCCCGCTGGCGTGGCACCAAAACCGCTTGTGCCGGGAACGGCCGCGCGCATTTTTACCGGCAGTGAAATCCCGCCCGGAGCTGATACTGTCGCCATGCAGGAGGTCTGCGCCAGCGATGGTGAGCAGGTCACCATCGACAGCAACATCGTCCGGGGCAGCAATATCCGACCGGCGGGACAGGATATCCGCTGTGGCGATACCGTTGTCGAAAAAGGAACCTGCATGCGGCCGCAGGAAATGGGTTTGCTGTCATCCATAGGTGTGGCCGAGGTTGAGGTATACCAGCCCCTGCGCATCGCCATGTTCTCGACCGGTGATGAACTGGTGGAACCGGGCCAGCCACTGCAACAGGGACAAATCTACAACTCCAACCGCTCGACCCTCACCGGGCTGTTACAGCAGATGGGGATGGAAATCCTGGATCTGGGAACAGCCCCCGACTGCCCAGTCGCTACCCGAAAAATACTCAAGCAGGCCGCAGAAAAAGGCGAAGTCATCATCAGCGCCGGAGGCGTATCGGTTGGCGAAGAGGACCATGTCAAAAATGCGGTGGAGGAGACTGGTGGCATTGATTTCTGGCGCATCGCCATCAAGCCGGGCAAACCGCTGGCGTTTGGCTCGGTCAGTGGCACCCCCTTTATCGGCCTGCCCGGCAACCCCGCCTCGGTATTTGTCACTTTCCTGGTTCTGGCTAGACCCTTTCTTCTGGCCAGCCAGGGCTTGGTTGATAAATTTCTCCCCGCTTTCAAGGCGATCTCGTTGTTCGAGCGAAAGGGAGAAAAACGGGAAGTCTATCTGCGCGGGCGAATGACCGAGGCTGGCGTTGCCATTTATCCCAACCAGAGCAGCGGTGTACTGTTTTCCGCCAGTTGGGGAGATGTGCTGGTCAGGCAGCCACAGGGAATGGGTATTGAGGTGGGCACTGCGGTCGATATTTTGCCCTACAGTCAGCTGAGACTCTGAACCGGGGCCCTGCGTGGAGCTGATTTTTTCCTTCGACTACAGTCCCTGGCTGCTGCTTGCCATTGCCCTGATGGCCGTGCTGTATTCATCTGTGGGTCATGGCGGCGCTTCCGGTTATCTCGCCGCCATGGTGTTCTGGGGGCTGACGCCGGAGAGTATGCGCCCGGCGGCACTGAGCATGAATATTGTGGTGACCAGTTGGCTGCTGATCCGCTTCCAGCCCTATAAGTTACTGCCTCACCGGTTGTTCTGGCCACTGGTGCTTGCATCGACACCGATGGCCTTCCTAGGTGGGCTGTGGATGATTGAGGCAACGGCGTACCAGGTGCTGGTAGGCAGTTTGCTTGTGCTTGCAGCCTGCCGGATGTATCAGAGCGGCAACAAGATTGAGCAGTTTGCCGCCCCGCCGTCCTGGCTGGCGCTGATTGTGGGTGCAATCCTGGGTTTTACTGCCGGCCTGACCGGAATTGGTGGCGGCGTCTTCCTGAGTCCGATTGTGCTGATGTTCGGCTGGTGCACTATGCGTCAGAGTACAGCGGTTGCTGCGGGCTTCATTCTGCTCAATTCTGCCGCCGGCCTCTCCGGCTATGTGGTCAGCGGCCACCCCTGGCCCGGCGGCACAGGCTGGCTGGTGCTGGCCGCACTTGTCGGCTGCCTGATTGGCGCCGAAATGGCATCGCACAGAGCGCCGGCTCCCGTATTAAAAAAGCTGCTCGCTGTCGTATTACTGATCGCCGGGTTAAAGATGGCCTACACCGCACTGATGGTGTCCTGATCGATAGCTGGCGCAATAGAGCATGTCCGAAACCGGGGCCTACCCGGGTTGGCTGTCTTGAGAATAGCCCACCGCTCCTCAACCGAGAAATCAATGGTTAACAGGACTTTTGCATCCCGCAAAAGGATGAAGCGAGGTGAGCGCTTTTTTGATTCCACAACCAATCCCGACCGTGCCCCTTGCAGT
>JBFFTH010000055.1:0-11962 GCA_041571855.1 Porticoccaceae bacterium | reverse complement strand
CTGATCCAGAATAGAGGGCCGAAAAAAATGATTCCGAGAAGTGTATTTGATGCCGAGCATGAAATGTTCCGCGATGCCGTGCGCAGGTTTCTGGCAGCAGAGGCGGCGCCACATCGCGAACAGTGGGAAAAAGAGGGCCAGGTAAGCCGCGAGGTATGGCTCCGGGCCGGAGAGCAGGGCTTTCTGTCTCCCACCGTCCCGGAGGAATACGGCGGTGTCGGCGCCGACTTTCGCTACAACGCCATCGTTGCTGAAGAAATATCACGCGCCGGTCTGACCGGGCTTGGCTGGCCGCTCAGCTCGGATATCGCCGTGCCCTATATCATCCGTTACGGCTCCGAACAGCAAAAGCAGAAGTACCTGCCGAAATGCGTCAGCGGCGAATACATCACCGCCATCGCCATGTCAGAACCGGCCGCCGGCTCAGATCTGCAAGGCATTAAAACCACAGCGGTGCGCGACGGGGATGACTACATCATCAACGGTTCAAAAACCTTTATTACCAATGGCTATATGGCCGACCTGGTCATCATTGTGGCAAAAACCGATCCTGCTGCCGGCGCCAGGGGCACCAGCCTGTTCCTGGTAGAGGCCGACACACCCGGCTTCAGCAGGGGCAACAAGCTGAAAAAAATAGGTTTGAAAGCACAGGATACGGCGGAGCTTTTTTTCAACGATATGCGCGTTTCCAAAGACTGCCTGATTGGCGAGGAAGGCCGAGGCTTTGTCTACCTGATGCAGGATCTGCCACAGGAACGCCTGTCGGTGGCGGTGATGGCCGCGGCCAGCGCCGAGGCCATCATTGAACAGACCGTCGATTATGTCAAAGAGCGCCAGATATTCGGCAAGGCTGTCGCCAGCTACCAGAATACCCAGTTCAAGCTGGCGGAACTGGCAGCGGAAGTTACCGCAACCCGGGTCTTTGTGGATCGTTGCCTGGAGTTGCATATTAATGGCAATCTGGACACGGCAACTGCATCCATGGCTAAACTGCTGTCCTCCGACCTGCAATTCAAGGTCGCCAACGAATGTCTGCAGTTACACGGGGGATATGGCTATATGTGGGAGTACCCGGTGGCGCGGGCCTTTGTCGACTCGCGGGTGCAAAGTATTTATGCCGGCTCGAATGAAGTAATGAAACTGATTATTGCCCGCGACCTGTTAACAGCGTAGCCGGGCGCTTACCGAGAGAGGAAATATCATGCAAATCAACGGCAGCGTAGCCATTGTCACCGGCGGTGCCAGTGGCATGGGGGAAGCCACCGCCCGCCACTACCTGAGCCTTGGCGCTAAAGTTGCTCTCTTTGACCTGAACGATGAACGCGGCAAAAGGCTGGCCGAGGATCTGGGCGACAATGCAATATACCGAAAGACAAATGTCGCCGATGAGGAATCGGTTTCCGCGGCCATTGCAGCAACCGCAGAAACCTTTGGCGCCATCCACATCTGCAACAATTTTGCCGGTATCGCCTTAAGCGAGAAAACCCTCGGCAGAAACGGGCCACACGTGCTGGACAACTACAGGAAAGTGATCGATATCAACCTGGTGGGTACGTTCAACGTGCTGCGCCTGTGCGCGGAGCAGATGGCGAAACAGGCGCCGGTCACCGACGACGGTGGCCGCGGCGTGATCATCAACACCGCGTCAATCGCCGCCTTTGAGGGCCAGGTGGGACAGGCTGCCTACTCGGCATCAAAAAGCGGTATTGTCGGCATGACACTGCCCATCGCCCGGGACCTGGCCCCTGTTGGTATCCGCTGCCTCACTATTGCACCGGGCCTGATTCACACCCCGATGTTCGATCATCAACTGACAAAGGAGGTACAGGAAGCCCTCGCCAACAGCGTGCTGAATCCCAAGCGCCTGGGCAAACCTGAAGAAATCGCACACCTGTGCCAGTTTTTGGTAGAAAACGATTATATAAACGGTGAGACCATTCGCCTGGACGGGGGCCTCCGCATGCAACCCCGCTAGGTTCAATGCCCTGCCCCCCCAATGACGGATATCGGCTTTCAAACAAACACACCTCTATTCATTGCTCAGGAGCCAGCACATGGGCCCACTCGCCGGATTAAAAATTCTCGATTTCAGTACCCTGTTGCCCGGTCCGTACGCCAGCCAGATCCTCGCTGATCTGGGCGCCACCGTATTGCGGATTGAATCACCGACCCGCCCCGACCTGGTACACGCATTACCGCCTTTTATCGGCAGAGCCTCCTCCGCCAATGCCAGCCTGAACCGCAACAAGCGCTCCCTGGCACTGAACCTGAAACACCCGCTGGCGAGCCGGATCATTGAACGACTGCTGGAAGACTACGACATCGTAATAGAGCAGTTTCGACCCGGGGTCATGTCGCGGCTCGGTCTTGGCTATGATCAGCTGAAACACTTTCGCCCCGATATTATCTACTGCTCCATTACCGGTTATGGCCAGACCGGGCCGATGAAAGATCGCGCGGGTCACGACATTAACTACCTGGCAGTTTCCGGGCTCGCCAGCTACAGCGGCCGCAGCGATACCGGCCCGGTGCTTTCCGGCACCCAGATTGCCGATATTGCCGGGGGCTCGCACCACGCTGTCATGGGTATTCTGGCTGCAGTTATTCATCGCACTGCCAGCGGCAGTGGCCAGCATATTGACATCAGCATGACCGATGCCGCCCTGTCACTCACCACCATCGTTGGCGCAACAGCCCTCGCTGGCGGCAAAACGCCGGAGCTGGGCACAGAGATGCTGAACGGCGGTATATTTTACGACTACTACCGGACTGCCGACGGGCGCTACTTGTCTGTGGGTGGTCTGGAACCCCAGTTCTACAGTGCCATGCTCGAATTGATGGACCTGGATGAGTGGATTCCGCGCGCATCCGACTACAATCCGCAGAACCAGGCCCGGTTGAAGGCGGCACTGAAAACGGCTTTCGCCGGCAAATCCGCCGGGGAATGGCTCGAACTGTTTGCCTGTGCCGACGTCTGTGTCGAGTTGGTCCAGACCATTGACGAAGCACACCGGAGTGAGCTGTTCCTGCAGCGGGGAATGTTTGTCGAGTTGCCAACAGGGAACGGCAACACCGTAACCCAGGTTGCTTCAGCCATCGCCATGTCGGAGACGCCTGCCAGCTACCGGTCTATCGGTCCACTGCCCGGCAGGGACTCAAAACTGGTGCTGAGCGAGCTCGGTTACAGCGATCAGGAGATCGCGGCAATGATCGCTGACGGGCTTACCGCTGAAGCACAATAAGGGGCGTGAAGTCATCCAACCCGCTGAGCAATGAGGAAAAGCCAATGATCAAGCTCTGGCACTGCAAAGGCAGCCGATCACTGCGCCCACTCTGGGCGCTGGAAGAGATGGGACTGGAATATGAACTTGTTTCGATGAAATTCCCGCCGCGGGTTTTTCACAAGGAGTACAAGGCGATAAATCCCCTTGGCACCGTGCCGTTTATGGCAGATGGCGACACCAGGATGAGCGAATCGACCGCTATCTGTCATTACCTGGTGGAAAAGTACCAACGGTATGAGTTCGGACTGCCTCCGGATGACCCGCAATACGGTGCTTATCTCAACTGGCTCTACATGAGTGATGCCACCCTCACTTTCCCGCAAACACTGGTGATGCGCTACGGCCAGTTTGAGCCGGAGGAGCGCAGGTTGCCCCAGGCGGTAGAGGATTACAGCCAGTGGTACCTGGCGCGGCTGCGCACCCTGGATGAGCACATCCGCAGCCGCCAATACCTCTGCGGCAACCGTTTCACCATTGCCGACATCGCCGTCGGCTACGCGCTCTACCTGGGCGAAATCATGACCGACCAGGCAAGACACTACCAGCCACAAACCAGGGATTATCTTGCACGGCTGAAGGAGCGGGCGGCGTTTAAACGGGCTATGGAAAAGTAATATGCCATAAGACACGGGCAGCCCCGCTGCGGCAATGACCAAGTCTCCAATTAAGGAGGGTTTCATACGACAGCTTGTTGGTGGCTGCAATAGAGCCCCGGGAAGAACAATGCGCCAGCTGCGGAAAACAGCCTCTTGCCAATCAGGGAAAGCGATTGAAAATAAAAAAAGGCCCCCGTCGTGGTGGCCTTTTAAACTGCTGATAACTGCTTAATTTCAGCCAAACGGGTGTCGCAGAATAATGGTCTCGACCCGGTCCGGCCCGGTTGAAATAATATCGATCGGTGTCGCCAGCAATCCCTCAATCCGACGAATATAGTCGCGGGCATTTTCGGGCAGGTCGTCAAGACTTTTTGCGCCAACTGTAGATTCTGACCAGCCTGGCATTTCCTCATAAACCGGCACCAACCCTGCGTAGTCATCGGCATGGGTCGGCATGGCAACTTTATTGCCCCCGGCATCCCGGTAGGCAACACAGATCTTGATGGTTTCCAGGCCGTCCAGCACATCGAGTTTTGTCAGGCAGATGCCGGAGACACTGTTGATACGGATTGCCTGCTTTAGTGCCACCGCATCAAACCAGCCACAGCGTCGCTCGCGGCCAGTGGTAGCACCAAACTCATGGCCTTTTTCACCGAGATGTTTGCCCACCTCGTCAAACAGTTCCGTGGGGAACGGTCCGGAGCCGACACGGGTAGTGTAGGCCTTGGTAATCCCCAGCACATAATCGAGATACAGCGGGCCAAAGCCGCTTCCCGTCGCCGTGGCACCGGCGGTGGTATTGGATGAAGTGACGTAAGGATAGGTGCCGTGATCAATATCCAGCAGTGAACCCTGTGCCCCCTCAAAGAGGATATTTTCGCCGTTTTCCCTTGCCTCGTGGAGTGCGCTGGTGACATTGGTGAGCATCGGCTGTATTTCATCGGCCCAGGCCATAGCTGCCTGCAGCGTTTCCTCATAACTGACCGCCGGCTGCTTATAGAAAGAAGTCAGCATGAAATTGTGATAATCCATCAGCTCCTTCAGCTTGGCCGGAAATTCCTCGCGGTTCATCATGTCCCCAAGGCGTAGACCGCGACGGGCAATCTTGTCCTCGTAGGCCGGTCCAATGCCACGGCCAGTGGTGCCTATCTTGGCATTACCGCGCGCAATTTCACGGGCCTGATCCAGGGCAGCGTGAATTGGCAGGATCAGCGGGCAGGCAGGTGACAGCCGCAGGCGTTCACGCACCGGCACGCCCTGTAGTTCCAGTTCATGCATTTCTTTCAGCAAGGCCTCGGGTGACAGCACCACGCCGTTGCCGATCAGGCAGGTGACGTTATCGCGCAAAATGCCGGACGGAATCAGATGGAGTACGGTTTTCTCCCCCTCGATAACCAGCGTGTGGCCGGCATTATGACCACCCTGAAAACGCACAACCACACTGGCCTGGTCGGTCAACAAATCAACCAGCTTTCCCTTGCCTTCATCACCCCACTGGGTGCCGAGCACGACAACGTTCTTACCCATAGTTTTCGGACCCTAAGACCTTAATCAGAATTCTTTAGTTAGATTGGTACGACTTGATACTGGCCTGCAACCAGCACCAGTTGGCGATCGCACTGCAGTTCGGCAAAATCTGGCGTCTGGCCATTGAAACCGCTAACGACCCGTTCGCCGCTGTCGCGTAAATGACGAACCGCCTGCTGCAGAGCCTCGTCTGACTCGTTGGCCGGCGCATAAATACCGGCCAAGGGCATCACACCACCGCCGGAAAGCGCCAACAGTGCAGTCAGGCTGACATTAAAGCCTGTTGCAGGACGCGAGCGACCAAAGGCTTCACCCACGTGATCATAGCGGCCGCCATTGCCAATTGCCTGACCCAGGCCGGGCGAATAGACAGAAAACACCAGTCCGGTGTGGTAGTGGTAACCGCGCAGTTCACAGAGGTCGAGATAGACCTCTGCCCCCGGGGCGGCCTTCTGTAGCTGGCGAACAATCTCGCCCAATTCATCCAGGGCCAGTTCAACTTCGGCTGGCGCGCCGGAGAACAGTTCCCTGGCGTCATCCAGAATGCTGGCGTCACCAGAGAGGTCGACCAGTTTCCGGAACATCCCGGCATTTTCAGTATCGGCAATATTGGCGCCCAGCCAGCTTTCAAGCTCAGGCACTGCCTTGCGCTGAAGCAGGTCAAATAACGCTGCTTCCTGTTGTTCTGACAGACCCGCTTCTTCCAGCAGGCTGCGGTAGATGCCGACGTGGCCGAGATCAAGGTGAACCGGCCCCGCCTCGGCAATCCGCACGGTTTCAACCATCAGGTTGATAACTTCGATGTCAGCGGCAAGGCTGGGCTCGCCGTAGAGTTCAACGCCAACCTGAATGGGGCTGCGGCTCTGCAGCGGACTGCGCGGGAGGGTGTGCAAAACGGTGGCTGCATAACAGAAACGGCTGGGGCCCTGGCGCCGCAGACTATGTGCGTCCATGCGCGTGATTTGGGGCGTAATATCCGCCCTGATACCCATCATCCGCCCACTGAGCTGATCGGTTACCTTGAAGGTCAGCAAATCCAGATCCGCTCCGGCGCCACTCAACAGCGACTCTGAAAATTCAACCAGCGGAGGAATGACCAGGTCGTAACCCCAGCTGTGGTACAGGTCGAGCAAACGACGTCGCAGGACCTCCAGACGGTAGGCCCTGTCAGGTTGAATTTCTTCAATGCCGTCTGGTAGAAGCCAGCGGTTGGTCATCAGCTCACCTCAAGAAAAGGCTGAAAGATATGCACTCAAGCCCCTTTCAGAAAAAAAAGCAATGTCGCACCCAGCAGCATGCTGAACAGGCCCATCATGCGCATGGTGCGGTCGTCCATTTGGGCCAGTTTGTCGGCGACATCACGCCAGCGATGGGGCACCAAAAAGGGCATGATTCCTTCCAATACCAGCATCAGGCAAAAAGCTTTTGCCAAGTCCACCCACATTTCGGCAGCCCTCCTGTTTTCTGCTTCGCCCGCGCAAGACAAAATTTGCGGGCGATAAAAAACCGGGTCGCCCCGGTTGCAGAATTTTAACACCGTCTATCCGCCAATGCCGCACTTTTGTGCGACATTGGCGGTATATTTGCTTAGTTGCCCTTCTGATCGTTCAGGTAGCGGAAGAACTCGCTTTCTGGATCGACCAGCATAATGTCACCTTTGTTAGCAAAGGAGGCACGGTAGGCATTGAGACTGCGCACAAATGCGTAAAACTCCGGGTCTTTGTTGTAGGCTTTGGCATAGACGGAAGCAGCCTTGGCATCACCCTCACCGCGCATTTCTTCTGCCTCTCGGTAAGCGTTGGCCTCGATAATAATGCTTTGGCGATCCGCATCTGCACGGATTTTTTCCGCTGCCTCAAAACCCTTGGAGCGCAGTTCCCGGGCTTCCTCTTCACGCTCTGCCTTCATCTGCCGGTAAACCTGCTCACTGACCTCGGGCGGGAAGTCGATTCGCTTGACTCTGACATCAACTACCTCAATACCCAGCGATGCCATGACCGCCTGGTTCAACTGATCCGTTATGTCCTGCATGAGCAGATCACGCTCACCGGACACCACCTCGTGCAGGGTGCGGGCGCCAAACTGGTTGCGCAAGCCATCATTGACCCGGCTTGCAAGGCGGTTATGAGCGACTTCCTCATCGCCGCCAGTGGCGCGATAGTACTCTCCGACATCGGTAATTCTCCACTTTACAAAAGCGTCGACAATCAGTCGCTCTTTTTCAACCGTAAAGAAACTCTCCGGCTCGGCATCCAGCGTCAACACCCTTGAATCAAACTTGCGCACATCTTCAGCAAAGGGAAACTTGAAAGCCAGTCCCGGCTTGATGTCGTCATCGACCAATTTACCAAAACGCAACTTCACTGCACGCTCGGTTTCCTGCACCACGAACACAGAGCTGTTCAGAAACAGCAGTGCAATCACAATGATGACCAGGATGTTCATAGAACGGTTATTCATTAGCGGACCTCCCGGCGGCGAGTATTGAGCTGTTCATTGCGAAGCTTGTCAATCACCTGCTCCGCAACTTTGTCGAGGTCATATCTGGAAGCTTCCGGCTCGACAACCCGGGGCTGCTGAGGCGCGGGCTGTACCATCTTGTCCAGCGGCAGGTATAACAAATTGTTGCCGCCCTCTATATCCACCAGCACTTTTGAACTGTTGCTCATGACGTCCTGTACTGCGTCGATATAGAGCCGTTGCCGGGTGACTTCAGGCGCTTTCAGGTATTCCACCAGCAGTTTATCGAAGCGGTTTGCCTCACCCATGGCCTCGGCAATCACCCTTTCCCGATAGGCCATAGCCTCTTCAAGGGTGCGCTGGGCGCGACCGCGGGCCTCTGGAACCACACCGTTGCTATAGGCCTGCGCCTCGTTGATCAGGCGCTCCTGATCCTCACCCGCCTTGATCACATCATCATAGGCAGCTTTTACCTGCGAAGGCGGCCTGGCTTCCTGTATGTTGATTTTACGTACTGTAATACCGGTGCCGTAGAGATCCAGGTAGCGCTGCAGGCGCAGTTTCACCTCGTCACCAATTTTTTCACGCCCGATAGAAACCACTTCATCGAGCGTACTGCTGCCAACCACATGGCGCACAGCACTATCGCTGGCATGTTTGAGGCTGATTTCAGGGTCTTTGACTCGCAGGACAAAGGATTTTACATCGCTGATGTTGTATTGCACCGTGAGCGGCAATTCGACAATATTCTCGTCTTCGGTCAGCATCAGGCTGCGACTGACATACTGCCTTTCCGCGGTGGCCGTGACCACAAAGCGCTTGTCGATCAACGGTGGGTTCCAATGCAAGCCTGGCCCAACCGTATCCAGGTATTTGCCAAGACGCAAAACAACCGCCTTCTCTTTTTCATCTACCTGGTAGAAGCCCAACAGAGCCCAGCCAATTACCACGATTACCAGCGCGGTGAGCATGAAACCACTTCCGGGCTGTCCTGACTTGCCGCCGCCACCGCCGCCGCCACCAAAAATACTGTCTATACGTTCACGCAGTTTTTGCAGCGCCTCGTCCAGATCAGGCGGGCCATCGCCATTGCTACCACCCCTCGGTTTTCCACTCCAGGGATCTCTGTCGCCCCCACCGGGCTCATTCCAAGCCATAACTATCTCCACAGATTGAAAGCTTTTATGCGTAATTACGAAGCCGCGAATTGTAGCAAGCCCTTGAGCCTGTTAATACCATTTGCGTCATCGGCGGCGTCAGTAAAAAAAATGACAACAGACTGTTCGGTGTCAGCACGCGCAGATAAAGCCTAGGCGATCTTTTGAATTTCCGTTGTCTGCCCGGGCAGCGACAATATTGACACTTCTTCAGCGGAAAGGTTGCGATGCTTTTGCAACCGCCGCAGCTCTTTTCTCGGCAGCCTGACTTCCAGCAAACTGTTGCCATTATCAGTGATTTTTTCCTGCTGCACAGCTCCGCTGCCGTACAATAGTGCCCTCAGGCGCGCGTGTTGCGGCATCAGTTCCAGCCAGCACTGCACGATATCTCCGGCAAGCAGCTCAGAAACTGCCTGCGACAGGGCGTCAATTCCCATGCCGGTAGTGGCCGACAACCAGACCGCCAGCGGACACCCTTCCGCATCTCGCTCGATACGCGCCTCGGGATCTTCCAGCAAGTCAATTTTATTGTACACAGTCAGAACCGGTATCTCACTGGCACCTATCTCATGCAGCACTTCATTGACACGGTCAATGTGGGTATGGCGTTCTTCACTGCTGGCATCCACCACATGCAGCAACAATGTTGCATTGGCGGCCTCCTCCAGTGTGGCGCGAAACGCCTCTACCAGTTTGTGCGGCAGATGACTGATAAAGCCCACCGTATCACCCAGAATAACATCGCCTACATCGGGCAATTCCAGCCGGCGCATGGTTGGGTCCAGGGTGGCAAAAAGCTGATCAGCGGCATAGACCTCAGACCGGGTGAGCCGGTTGAACAGGGTTGATTTACCCGCGTTGGTATATCCCACCAGCGACACGGTCGGAATCGCAGCCCGCTTTCTCGCCCGGCGTCCCTGGTTCCTCTGCTTGCGGACTTTTTCCAGTCGTTTGAGAATTGACTTGATTCGCTCGCGTAACATCCTGCGATCGGATTCCAGCTGGGTTTCACCCGGTCCGCGCAGACCGATACCACCTTTCTGTCGCTCAAGGTGAGTCCAGCCACGAACCAGGCGAGTGGAAAGGTGTCGCAACTGGGCCAGTTCCACCTGCAGCTTACCTTCATGGGTCCGGGCTCGCTGGGCGAAAATATCCAGTATCAGGCCAGTCCTGTCTAGAACCCGGCACTTCAACTCGTGCTCAAGATTGCGTTCCTGGCTGGGTGACAGATTGTGATTAAAGATCACCAACTCAGCCTTTTCCTGGGTGACAACCTGGCGCAGTTCGTCCAGTTTTCCGGTACCTATGAACAGCTTGGGATGGGGCACGGATCGGCTGCCGGTAACCATGGCAACAGGATCGCCACCGGCCGACAGCACCAGTTCCTCAAATTCTCTCGGATCTTCAGACTCTGAACCACTGGCCAGATTCAGGTGAACCAGCACCGCCAGTTCACCGGAATCCGGGCGCTCAAAAAACAAACAGATTCTCCCGCAAGCAATTACTCGTCATAGTTCGGAGTATCGGGCTCTCCGGCAGGATTGGCCATCGGCAGACGCACAGGGCGCGAGGGTACAATGGTTGATATTGCGTGTTTGTACACCATCTGGCTCACGGCATTTTTCAGCAAAACAACAAACTGGTCGAATGACTCAATCTGGCCCTGCAATTTAATCCCATTCACCAGAAAAATTGAAACGGGTATCCGTTCCTTGCGTAACACGTTCAGGAAAGGGTCTTGTAAATTATGCCCTTTTGACATGGCAATTCTCCTAGAATAAGACGCTTTTAAACAGCGTGTTAATGAAACCGGCTAAAAAAACAGCCGCAATAAGACGCCCCTCTGGCGCCAGACACCCACTATATGGGATCTTTTCCAATAAATTTCAAGGTATTAGTCAAAATTTCTTGCAAATGATTCCGCTCGCCCGATGCATTATCCAGCCAGACTACCTGCAGTTCAGGCCAGCGCCGCAGCCAGGTCAGCTGACGCTTGGCCAGCTGTCGGGTCGCCACAACACCCTTTTCAAGCATTTCTTCAAAGGAGCAATTGCCTTCCAGGTATTCCCACATCTGCCTGTAGCCCACGGATCGCAGGGCGGGCAACCCCTTGTGCAGATCACCCCGCAGGTATAACTTGCGCACTTCCCCTTCAAAACCTGATGCAATCATGCCCTGAAAACGTTTCTCGATGCGCCGGTGAAGTAACTGGCGGTCATTCGGGATCAGCGCCAGCTGGGTGATCGCGTACTCATTCCTGAGGTCAGACCCGCCTGACTGCCTCTGCTGGGTTCGGAAGCGGGAGATGGGTATACCCGTTTCACGGTACACCTCAAGTGCGCGCTGGATACGTTGCGAGTGGTTGGGATGTAACTGACTGGCCGTGTCAGGATCGACCTCTGCCAATTCGGCATGCAGCGCGGGCCAGCCCTTCTCGGCTGCCTCCGTTTCAATTTGCTGCCGAACCGCGGGGTCCGCTGCAGGTGCGCGCGAAAGCCCTTCCAGCAGCGCCCTGAAATACATCATGGTTCCACCCACAAGCAGGGGAATTCTGCCAGCAGCGCTGATTTCAGCCATCTCGCGCCGCGCATCTGCCACAAAACGGGCTACCGAGTAGCTCTCGGAGGGATCGCAAATATCAATCAGGCGATGTGGTGCCTGTGCCAGCTCTTCGGGTGTGGGTTTTGATGCACCGATATTCAAACCTCGATACACCAATGCAGAATCGACACTGATAATGTCGACTGGCAGCTTCTGTCGCAAGGCGATGGCGAGGTCTGTTTTACCCGCTGCCGTTGGGCCCATCAGAAAAATAGCGCCGGGCTTTGCCGTTTGAGTCACTAGCGGCCCCGCAAAAAAAGCTTATCCAGCTCATCGAGAGTCATCTGGGTCCAGGTCGGGCGTCCATGATTGCACTGGCCGCTGCGTTCGGTCGCCT
>JBFFTH010000054.1:0-12002 GCA_041571855.1 Porticoccaceae bacterium | reverse complement strand
AGCACCACGCCGTTGCCGGTTAGTTTTTCCATTTCCAGCATCAGATCGTAGTAGCGGGGATTGAACTCCCGCTTCAGCGCCTGCGCGCGAGCGGTCCCGTCTTCATGCACCACCTCCGGGACGCGGGTTTTCCACTCGTCGTTCACCTCGAAGGTGAAGGTCATGAAGGGTGCCGGATGATCAATTTTGAACATCTCCGGCGCAACCCGGTCCAGCATACTGGGGCAAAACGGGCGCCAGCGCTCGCGAAACTTGATTTGCTCGTTAATGCGATCAGCCACTCCGGGCACGCTTGGGCAGCCGAGAATAGAGCGCCCACCCAGCGCCCGCGGCCCAAACTCCATCCGACCCTGAAACCAGGAAACCGGGTTGCCATCCACAAGGAGTTTGGCAATGGTCTGCGGCACGTTTTCGATAATTTCGTAGGCCGGATTTTCCGGGTGGTTTTTACAGGCCTCGATACACTCTTCATTGGTGTATTTCGGCCCGAGGTAAACGTGCTCCATTTTATCCGGCGTGATCCCGCGCTTCACCAGCGCATAGGATGCCGCCCCCACCGCGGTACCTGCATCACCGGACGCTGGCTGCACCCACAGCTGTTTCACCTCCGGCCTGGCGATAATCTTCTGGTTGAGCTTCACGTTGAGTGCACCACCGCCGGAGAATACGATATTGCCCGTCTCCTTGAGGATGTCACCCAGGTAATAATCCATCAGCTTGAGCACGACAGTTTCGTAAAGGTTCTGTATCACCGCGGCGTAGTCGATATAGGGCTCGTCGGCAATATCGCCCTCACGCTTGGGCCCCAGCCATTCGATCAGTTTCGGGCTGAAATAAAAGCCGACGCCATTCTCCTTGTAGCGACGCACGCCGACGGTGTTTACCAGCCTGGTGTTGACCTTGAAGTTCTTGCCATCGAAGTCAATCAGCCGGGAGAAATCATACTTGGTCGGATCCCCGTAGGGTGCCATACCCATCACCTTGTATTCGCCATCCAGCATTTCAAAGCCCAGGTATTCGGTCATGGCGCCATAGAGGCCGCCCAGGGAGTCGGGGTCGTAAAACTCCTTGATCTTGTGAATCACACCATTTTCACCGTAACCGAAAAAAGTGGTGGCGTATTCACCCTTACCGTCCACACCCATGATGGCTACCTTGCCCTCAATCCCACTCAGGTGGTAGGCGCTGGAAGCATGCGCGAGGTGATGCTCGACTGGCTCGAACTCAATTTTGTCCCTGTCGATACCGAGTTGACCCAACAGATCAAAAATGCGGTTGCGGTAGCGACGGTAGCGACGGTTACCATTGAACAGCGCGTCCAGCGAGCGATCCGGGGCATACCAATAGCGCTTGGCGAAATGCCAGCGCGCCCTGGAAAAAATGGAGATCGGCGCAAAGGGTACCGCAACGACGTCGATGTCTTCCGGCTTGACGCCGGCATAACTCATACAGAACTTGGCAGCTTCGAACGGCATCCTGCCCTTGGCATGCTTGTCGCGAATGAAACGCTCTTCTTCAGCTGCCGCCACCAGCTCATTATCGATATACAGTGCCGCAGAGGAGTCATGATTCAGCGCCCCTGATAAACCTAAAACAATTGTACTCATAATCCAAGTTTGAACCTAAAGCTTGTTATTTTTGAGGATGATACCTGCTCTATCCGCCGCTGGTTGCAACAACCGCTGAAAGTGCTGCCAGGTGTTGCCTTGCCAGTTGTCCATAAAACGCTGCATATCCTTGGCAAAAGCTTTGCGAAATCTCTTGCCAGACTTGTGCCAGCGCATGGCATCCAGGTCGATCACCACCAGTTGTTCCCCGTCCACCACCAGATTGGTTGCCTTCATGTCACCGTGACTGACCCGAGCGAACCAGAGGATGTTAAACATCCTCAAAATCTGGCTATCCAGCCACTCCGGCGGCTGAAGGGAACCCTGCCTTAACATCCACGCCTGCAGGCTTTCACCTCCGGTAAATTCTGTTAACAGGTAGGCCTCCTGACGCAGGGGCCCAAGGCGGTTCTCACGCATGGCCAGGGGTTTGGCAGTAGCTATACCCAGCAACTCCAGCCGAAAGGCACTCTGCCAGGAAATACTGGCGCGACTGGGGCGAAAAGCCCGGCTGATACCGTGCCAGAAATTCTTGATATTGTAGCGCTTGAGCACCCAGTCACCTTTCTCACCCGCCACCTTGACCACGGTTGCTGTATTGCCCTGCTTGAGAAAGTGGGCATTGCTGAACATTGCCTCCGGCTCCGACATCATCCGGGTGAGCACCGGCGTTGCCACTTCGCGCTGTGCTGAAGTAAATGCCTTCGAGGTTTTGCTGACGACGAACTGGGTGCAATTGCGAAGTGACTTTTTTGCATAGTGCTTAATGCGCCACTCCCGCTGTGCGAGGGCTGCCCGCTGCACTTCACCGAGTGCAGGCACGCCAACACCATAAGCGGGTAACACTTCCGGGATCATTTCATCGTAATCCGGGATCATCTGGGCGAAAAACAGGCCGATATTATTGGTCGCATCGTCCAGTTTTGCGATCCCGCCCCCATCGATGACATAGAGTTTTGCCTGGCTCAGTAAAAAATTGTCGAGGTGGATATCCGATTGCATCCAGCCGGATCTGTGTAACTGGCCAATATTGCCCAGGGCATCGCGCAACAGTGGCTTCAATTGGCTGGCTGTAAGACCGCGGTAGCAATCCTCCAGGCTGACGGCGTTTTCCAGAAACTCGGTGGCCAGAAGACAGCCCTCGTCTCCGGCTGTATAGCTCCAGATTTCCTTTGGGCTTGGCACTCCCGCATCCTTTGCCGCACGCAAGCCCTGTCGTTCCCGCTCATAATGTTTGCGCTGAAAGAACAGTTTTACCAGCGCCTCCGCCCCGCTCCAGCGAGCGCGGAAAACCAGCCTTTTGCCCGGCAGATGACGCAGAACCGCGAGACACTCTAGAGGCTCCCTGCCCGGCACTTCCAGCCAGAAATTATTATCCAGGCCGATTTCGGCCTGCCTGAGATCGGCAAGAGTGACCACGCCCATTACCCTTTAGCCTCCTTTATAACTGCCTGGCCATAGAGGGCCTTCTCAAGCCTGCCATCTCGCCAGCCCGCCTCAGCCGCATTGCGGTAGGCCGACAGCAGCTGACCGACTTCCTCCTCCGAGAGGAAATCAAGTCTCCGCAGCAGAGTATCCAGATCGCGAATCGCTCCCCGGCGAGTAAAGATGCGCCGACTTTTTTCCAGATCAATCATCCGAACATCACTGGCATCGGTTTCCCTGATATAGATGTGTTTCGGGTAAAAGCAACTGTGATTGTACTTGGCATTGTGCAGTTCTGCCGCCAGGCTGCCGATGGCTTTAAGTGCAGCAATTTTTTCATCCACAGAATGCTTCTGCTGCCACCAGGCATACATATCCAGGTACCCCGCAAGCTCAAAGGTCGCAAACAGCGCCCTGTCAGAACCACGCACCCGGTCTCGAGCAGCACAGGCGACCTTCATGGTAGCAATGCCAGCACCTTCCAGAGCCTCTATATTGCGCCACTCGCGCAACGCCAGGGGCACTTTCTGCAGCGGGTTCTTGAGGCGGCGTCCGTTGTAATTTAACTGGCGCTTGAGATAGAACCTGTGGAGGTTGCCATCATTGTTCCCCAACTCAAGAACCCCAACCTCGCTCCATCCTTTGCCATCCCGGTTTGGCTCGTCAACCAGTGTAATCCTCGCTCCCCATAACGCCTCAAAATTTGTCAAGCCATGGGCCGAAAACAGCGCCTTGCTTTCCGGTGAAAGGTAAAAAAAACGGCGCTTCACTACTCGCGCCCCCGGAAAAATTTGAGGATTTTTCTGATGCGCTTCCTGTCTTCTTCATCCAGCGCCTGCTTGCCTGAATAGACATGATAAAAATGCATTCTCTGCTCCTCGGTCAGGTGGTATCTGGCCACCTTGTCGAGACAGGCAAGGTCTTTGACAATTCGGTATTCCAGAAATGGTCCGCACCAGGTCCTGCCAGAGGGGCAATCAATAAAATACACCTTGGGTTCCCCCTGCATAGTTACCAGCAGGTTGCGCCACTTGAGATCATTGTGAGCAAAGCCCCGCCGGTGCATTCTGCGAGTCCCTTCAGCAACCTGCTCTATCACCGGCATTATCCAGGCCGGATCCTTGAGTTGCGGTGCATTCTGTTCCGCAAGATCGGAGAGGTCTGCCGTTTGCGGGACCTCTTCCGTCACCAGCACACCTCGCTGCCCCCGCTTGCCATAGGCAACGATCGGCGGTACGGTCAGCCCCATCTCACGAAACAGCAGCAGGTTTCGCCACTCGCCCCGGGCTTTTCTGGGCCCTATACACTTTGCAATACCATTGCCCCGAGCTGTATACCGCTTGACGTAGTAGCGCTTGCCACCGACAGTTACCACCACCACATGGCTGATGGTATCACGGGTTATTTCCTCACCCTCGGCCGCAAAG
Source organism: Porticoccaceae bacterium (assembly GCA_041571855.1). Lineage (GTDB taxonomy): Bacteria > Pseudomonadota > Gammaproteobacteria > Pseudomonadales > Porticoccaceae > JACKOF01. The sequence continues at coordinate 7,543 of JBFFTH010000054.1, read as the reverse complement.
CATTTTTCCAGAGACGAAAAGGCGTCCCCGGCCGGGGTGCCTAAAAACCCGGGCTCCACTGTCCAGCTGCCCAAAAAGATCAATCGTGATACCCCTTGCGAACACCTTTGGCGTGCAATTTATCCGCTGCCTTTTCTATCGACTTCCAGAACGACTCGCCCTCGTTCAGCGCCTGCCGTAGCGGCTGCTCTTTGTAACGCTCGATAAAGCAGAGCACATCACGCCTGGAGAAGCCGGCCCGGCGGGCGGAGTAATAAAGTCCGGCCAGATCCTTGTGGCGCCACCTTCTGGGTGTTCTTTCCCTGATCTGAACCCTGTGCAAATCGATCAGGTAGATCGGTCGTTGATGCAGCGGTGTGTCGGCGTACTTTTCGCTGGTATCCAGCAGAAAATGGCAGAGATAGAAATCCCGATGGTTGACGCCACTATCATGCATGGTGCGGCTTATCGCTGCCAGCTTACGCACCAGCTGGCGCCGGTTCCTGGGCCCCATCCGGGCCAGCACATCGGCATTGCAATAGCTGTCGAGCTCTTCGGTTGGCTCCAGCGCCCGGGTGATAATAAATGATTGCTGTCTTGCAGGGTTTGCGCCCCGCCAGCCGAAAGCAACCGCGGTCAGGGTATCTATTCCCAGCGTTTTTAACCGCGCTATTGCCCGCCACTCGTTGCGGGCACCAAGCACGGGCTTGCGCAAGCTGATCAGGTTTTTGCAGATCTCCCGCCAGCCGACGCCGGCATGGGTCTTGATAAAAAAAGCCTCGCCATTGCATTCAAAACGGGAGGTATGCCGGTCACCCATATCGCGGTAGGATTCGCCCTCAATCGCAAACGCCTTATCAAAGGGATCTTCTCCCTCCCAAAGGGATGCGAAGGGTTCTTCGAGAAAGACTTCCATCAGCCACCCTTTTGTTGTTGTTTTGCAACTCGCTCGATCAATTCTGCCACACGCTCGGGCATATCATAAATATCAGCAGACTCAGCATAGGCCAGGGCAGCGCGGCGCCACTCTGTTTTATCGGCCAGCAACATCGCCTGCAGCTGCTGGTTGAAGGCCTGCTGTGAATATGGCGAGGCGACGACCTCACCGGCATTGGCTTCCGCCACGTAGCGCGCGTAGCCGCAGACATCGGTAACGATCACCGGCAACCCGGCCACCACTGCCTCCAGCAACACTGTGCCGGTATTCTCGGCGTAGGCGGGATGCACCAGGATATCTGCACCCTGCAGGAAACGCGGTACATCGTCACGGCCCTGGAAAAATATGACCTGTTTTTCCACGCCAAGGGATTTCGCCTGCAGTTTGAATTCGCGCGGGTCGTCCTGGCCGATCACAAATAACCGGGTTCGCTGCTTCAACGGATCCGGCAGGGAGGCAAGCCCTTTCAGGCTGCGGTCCAGTCCCTTGGTACGAAAACCTGAGCCCACTTGCAACAGCAGCAGATCATCCTCTGCCAGCTTGAACTCCTGCCGGAACTGTCGGCGAATTTCTGCTGCATTGGGTGGCGCCCTGCGGTCACGGCTGATACCCGGTGGCAACAGCGTCATACGCTCACTCTCAGTGCCGTAATATTTGCTGAACAAACCCATCTGGATCTCGGAAATCATCAGGATAAAAGTCTTTTCACCCGGTTGAAAAATGGCCTTCTCATAGCGGGAAAAATGACGGTAGCGCGGCGTGTATTTGTACCACCATTTCCGCAGGTGTCGGGACTTGTGCTCGTAACAGGGGTCGGCCGTGTAATAGATATCAAGCCCCGGCATCTTGTTGAAACCCATGACCACATCAGCCGGGTTCTGACACAGTTTCTTGTCCAGCCAGCGAGAGAACCTGCGGTAGAGTGCGGGACGGGTCAGAGCCCTGACCGGTGCAACCTGCACCTCCAGCCAGTCCGGTTTATCACCCTGCCATTTCAGGCAATAGGCTGTGACCTGGTGACCGCGCTCGACGCAGCATTGGGCGATTCGCAGAAAGTCCCGCTGTAAACCGCCATAGGGAAAGTACTTATACAAACAGAATGCCAGCTTCACGAGGCATGTCCTCCAGCCACCAGTTTTTGCAACTGCTCATACACAGCTTCCGACGGCAAACTTTCGAAACAGGGCGGCACCACCGAATACGCGGGGTCATCAGCATAGGTGCACTCGCGCAGCATACAGGGCGAACAGTGAAAATCAGCCTGCAGGGCTTTTTGATTTTCACCATAAAAGCCGGTCAATCCGGCATCGGTAGGACCAAACATCGAAACAGTCGGTGTTCCCACAGCTGCGGCCAGATGTCCGAGCCCTGTATCCACAGACACGCACCCGGCTGCACTGGCCAGCGTCCTCGCCAGTTCCGTCAAAGACATTCTGGGCAGCACTTCGGCGTGGCTGGCACTGGCTAAGCGCTTTGCACGCTGCTGTTCACTCTCATTCCCCCACGGTACCAGAACCCTGTAACCGGACTCATGCAGTCGGGTTGCTATCTGCTGCCAGTAGATCTCGGGCCAGAGTTTGCTCTCCCAGGTGGTGCCGTGCAACAGCACGACCGTGTTGTCGTGCTCTACGTCAAAAACCAGCCCATATTTTCCTTTCTGCGCGGGCAGTGAATACCCCAGCGCGCTGGCAAACAACTGCCTTGTTCGCGCGACCGCATGCTGGCCTTTGGCCACGGCAAGGGGTCGTTTGTAAAAGCGCGCTGCGCCCGGCTCGCGGGCAGAGGCTTTATCCAGACCAAAGCAGGCGTCGGCTTTATAGCGTGTATGGCGAATTAGCCAGGCACTTTTCAGCAAACCCTGCGCATCGATTACCGCATCGTACTGCTCGGCTGAAAGGTGCTGCTTACACTGTTTCCACTCGCCACTGCGCCAGGTTTTCCAGAGATTTTTGCGCCAGCGCCTGATCGCCACCGGAATAACCCTGTCGACTGCCGGATGCCAGGCTGGCACTTCTGCAAACGCCTCCTCAACCACCCAGTCAAAGCGGATCTCCGGTATTGCCTCGGCAGCATCAGTCAGCGCGGGCAGGGTGTGAATCACATCGCCCAGGGAGGAGGTCTTGATGACCAGCACCTTCATTCAGCGGGCACCAGCTGTTGCAGCGCACCCAGCACCTGTTCCGGCCTGAGTCCCAGCAGGCATTTCATGTACTCCGCGCCATCCCTCGGATTGGGGCACTCGCGCTGAAAACAGGGGCCACAGTCAACCGGAATCTGCAGGATAGCTACCCGGCTGCTCAAAGGCGGGGTAAATTCCGGTGAAGTTGAGCCGTAGACCACCACCAGTGGCCGATTGAGCGCCGCGGCAATATGCATCAGGCCGGAATCATTGCTCACCACTGCGTTGGCGGCTGCGAGCAAGTCGATAGCATCTTCCAGCTGGGTTGTCCCCGCCAGGTTGCGCGCCATGCTTCTCAGATCCTCCGGCAGCAGGGCGCGGATGTCTTCGGCCACAACCTGATCCTTGGCTGAACCCAGCAGCCACACCTGCCAGCCCTCGGCAATTTTCTGCCGGGCCACCGCAGCATAGTGCTGTTCCGGCCAGCGCTTGGCAGGCCCGAACTCGGCACCGGGACAAAGGGCGAGCACCGGCCTGTCGGGATCCAAACCAAACCGTTGCCGAAGCAGGGGCAGGCGCGAGTCATCAACCTGCAGTGAAGGCGGCGGCAACTGATCCGGGGGTGGAAGCTCGGCACCAGCGGGATAAGCCAGAGCATCAAAACGCTGCACCATCAGCGGGTACTTCTGCTTATCCAGTTTGCGCAGGTCATTGAGCAGGATATAGCGCATCTCCCCTCTCCAGCCCGTGCGCTGTGGAATTTTTGCAAACCAGGGAACCAGCGCAGACTTGAGCGAGTTGGGCAACAGGATAGCCTGATCGTATTTTTCCTGCCGCAGTGAGTGCCCAAGCTGTCGGCGCACCTTCCAGTCCAGCTTGCCGTGACCCACTGGCATATCGATGGCGCGATTCACCTCCGGCATACGCACCAGGATAGGTCGGCTCCAGGCCGGCGCCAGCACATCGATGACCGCATTGGGATTCTGCTGCTTTAATAAGATAAGCAGCGATTGGGCCATCACCATATCGCCAACCCAGGAAGCACCGACTATTAAAATTTTCTTGTTTTCGTTATCTGCCATCTTCACCATCCGGCTACCTGAATATGTGGTCGGCCAACCGCACCAACGGCTGACCCCATAGTACAATAGTTCGCCGCAAACACTCAAAGACCAGCGCTTTCAGGATTCCAATTTGGCAGCCATGTGATTACAATTTGGACATTCATGTTATCGCTAACATCTGCGCCGCAAAAGGCTCCTTCGGCCTACCGGCGAAACTAAGACACTTGCGCTGATTTTTCGAGGTCTGTTTATGACTGCCTTTGGTACTATTTTTATGCCGGAAATGGCCATCAACTGGTTTGACGGTGAAAACTGGAGCGAACCCGAAATTGTGCCGAGCGATAGTCTGCAACTGCACCCCGGCGCCCACGTACTGCACTATTCCAGCAGTTGCTTTGAAGGGCTGAAAGCTTTTCGCCATGCCGATGGCTCAGTAAAGATCTTCCGCATGGACAAAAATGTCGAGCGCTTTGCTCTCAGCAGCCAGTTGCTCTCACTGCCGGAGCTCGACAAGCCGACAACTGCGCAGATGATCACCGATATACTGCGCCGTTTCATCGACGAAGTGCCGGAAACTCCTGGCTCCATGTACATACGCCCGACCCACATCGGCACCGAGCCCGTGATTGGCAAGGCCGCGGCGCCATCGCTGACCTCCTGCCAGTATATTTTGCTATCGCCGGTGGGTAGTTACTTTTCCGGCGACGCCGATGCTACGCTGCGTCTGTTACTGGAAGAAAACGGCATGCGCTGTGCGCCGCACATGGGCAGGATCAAAAGTGGTGGCAACTACGCCAGCGCCCTGGGACCGATCATGAAAGCGAAAAGGGAGCTGCAGGTTGATCAAATCCTGTTCTGCCCGAATGGCGACGTACAGGAAACCGGCGCAGCCAACTTCATCCTCATCGACGGCGACACCCTGATCACCAAGGCACTGGATGATTCCTTCCTGCATGGCATCACGCGGGATTCCATCCTGACCCTGGCGCGGGATATGGGCATGGATGTCCAGGAGCGCCAGCTCACGGTAGAAGAACTGCTGGAACGCGCCGCCAGGCCGGGCTGCGAGGCGGCCCTCTCCGGCACTGCGGCGGTACTGACCCCGGTTGGCACCCTGCTGCACAGCGGCGTTGAGCACACCGTTGGCAATGGCAGGCCCGGCGAAACCACTATCAGGCTGCGCAAGGCGCTCAATGACATCCAGTGGGGCAATGCTGAAGACCCCCATAACTGGCTGACACCGCTTTAGCATACGGCGGCGGAACCCCCGACATTTTGCCTGATCATGTCGGGGGCCGATGCTCCGGACAGGCGCTGGTTTCTTTCAGTTGGTTTATTTGTCAAACCGCTGCATGCAGGGGAAGCCATCATGGCTCGTTGCTGATAGAGACAGTAGCACTTGTCTTGCGATCAGCGCTCTTCGCCAAACACCGACTGCCATATGGCCCTGACTTTTTGCCGCTCTGACGCAAATTCAGCGGCATCGACAACCCCCTGCAACTGCTGCAACTGCAGGCGGTGCCCGGCCGATCGATAATCCTTGTAGGCTGACGTCAGCACCTCAACATCCCGTGCAGCCAGAATACCCGTTTGTTGCAGCACCTCGAGAATGCGAATATTGTCGCTCCAGCGGGATATCTCGGGATACTGGTGAGCGCTGGCAAGGACGACATATTGCACCAGGAACTCGATATCGACCATCCCGCCGGCGTCCTGCTTGAGGTCAAACAACCCCTCCTTCCCAACCCCCTTGCTGCCAAGATGCTCCGACATTTTGCGACGCATTTTCAGAACATCAGCTCTGAGCTGATCAATATTGCGTCGCTGGCAGAGTATGTCGCGGCGGATGCTGTTAAAAACCTCTATCCGGGCTTCATTGCCGGCAACCGCACGCGCCCTCACCAGCGCCTGGTGCTCCCAGGTCCAGGCCTCTTCCCGCTGGTACTTTTCAAAGGCCGCCAGGCTGGCCACCAGCATCCCTGAGTTGCCGGATGGCCGCAGACGCATATCCACCTCATAGAGGTAACCCGATGCGGTCTGCGTATTGAGCACGTGGATCATGCGCTGACTCAGGCGCGTAAAAAAAGTCGAGTTGGCAATACTTCTCTCACCATCGGTATAGCCGTTGCTAACAGCATCGTGCAAGAACACCAGGTCGAGGTCAGAACCGTGAGACAGCTCAATGCCACCGAGCTTGCCGTAACCGACGATGATCATGCCCGCTTCCTCGCCCAGGGCATTTTTGGGTCGACCGTATTTTTCCACCGTCTCATGCCAGACCTGGGAATACACCTGGCTCAGGATAGCCTCAGCCAACCAGCTTAAGTAATCACTCACTTTCATCAGCGGCATCACGCCTTCAACCTCACAGGCAGCGACCCGAAGGCTGTGAGAGCGGCGAAAGTAACGCAGGGTATCCATCAGCGCTTCCAGGTCATCCTCGGCCACCCGCAGCAACTGCTGACGCAGTTCATCTTCAAGCTCCACCCTGCTCGGCAGTGAGTAGAGCGTCCTTTCATCGATCAGTTCGTCCAGCAGCACCGGATATAGGGCAATTTGTTCGGCAATCCATGAACTGGCCGAACACAGCTTCACCAGGCTGTAGATGGCGCCCGGATTTTCTACCAGCAGCAACAGGTACACACTGCGACGCAATACCGACTCCACCAGCAATAGTGTTCTCTTCAGCGTTTCGGCGGCGTTCTCCATTTCGCCGCAGCGATCCAGCAGCATCGGCATCAGTTTATCAAGCCTGACCCGCACCTCAGCGGACAGGCTCCCGACCTGCTTCGAGCCAGCCAGTTCTTGCAGAGATGCGATAGCCACTTCAGGCTGGTCAAAGCCTAGCTCGGCCAGGCTGACCAAGGCTGTTTCCGGTTCGGCCAGAAGGGACCATAGCCTCAATGCCGGCGGACGGACCTCCACCTGTTCTTTTTTATCCTCCCGCAGCGCAGCGACGTTGTCGAATTCAGCGCGGATAACCTGGCGATGTTCTGAGAGTTTCTCGCTAAAGGCCTGCCAGCTGCCGAAACCCATCAGGTAGGCGAGCCGAAGCTGACCGACATCATCCACAGGCAGTGACTGGGTTTGCCGATCCTGCCAGGCCTGCACCCGGTGCTCCACATCGCGCAGGAAAATATAGGCTGTTTTCAGCCTGTCGGCGCATTGCGGGGGCAGCATCTGCTCCCGGTCAAGCAGGTCGAGTATGGCGAACAGGCTTGGCGTCTGGAAACGGTTGTCACGACCGCCGCGGATAATCTGGAATGCCTGGGCGATAAAGTCCCCCTCGCGGATACCACCGGCACCCCGCTTGACATCAGCCGCCATCCCCTTGCGCTGCACTTCCCGGTTGATCAGTGCTTTCAGGTCGCGCAACGACTGGATAGCTGAATAGTCGATGTATTTGCGGTAAGTGAAAGGTCGCAGTATTTCCATCAGCGTTTT
>JBFFTH010000053.1:0-12166 GCA_041571855.1 Porticoccaceae bacterium | reverse complement strand
GACCCGCTGCCGCCAATTGTCCGCGCGGCCCGCCGACCGCGAGCAGGAGCCCGTTGAGGTTTTTCATGGTCGAGACTTCCAGCTCCACCCCCAGGCTATCGGCAAATGTTTTTGCCAGCAGGTACTCAAATCCACTCGGGCCTTTGCCTGTCTCGTAGTAGGTAGTCGAGCCGGGTACGGTGATGATTTGCAGTACGCCGCTCTCAAGCACTTTTTCCAGGGCGCTGGGTGATCGGCTGGCATTAAAGGTAAAAACCACCAGCAGACAGAGCAAGACGAGAAAAAATCGCTTTTGGTAGCGCTTGGGGTGGAAAGAAAGTCCGGACATGACGTTAATCGCTTGGTCGGGGCAGAGGGTTAGATTAGTGGCACAAGCGTAGACGATCAACAGCTTTTTGTTGGTCTCGCGAGCCAATCGGAGGTGATAAAAGAAAGGCAATTCCAGTACAATGCGCGTCTCAAAAAGCGCCTTGCACACCCCCTGCAGGCGGACAATCCAGACCAGAGGTTATTTGATGCTGATATTCCGCGGTGCTCCGGCGCTATCCGAGTTCAGGCAACAAAAACTGTTGCAGCAGTTGCAGGCAGTGGCGCCTGAAGTTGAGAGTATCCAGGCTGAGTTCATGCATTTTGTTGAACTGGATGGAGCGCTGTCTGAACCTGAGCAGTCTGAACTGAGCGCGCTGTTGACCTACGGCCCAAGGGCGGAGCCGATTGAGCTCGCCGGGCAGTTATTTCTGGTCACGCCAAGACCAGGCACTATTTCTCCCTGGTCCAGCAAGGCGACGGATATTGCCCACAACGCGGGCCTGCGCCAGGTCAGGCGACTGGAGCGGGGTATTGCCTATTACGTGGCCGGAGAGCTCAGCCCCGATAATCGGCAGGCGCTTGCTGCCAGCCTGCATGACCGTATGGTCGAGGCTGTTTTTGACAGTCTCGATTCGGCTGGCCAGTTGTTCGAGGCCCATGCACCCCGTCCCATGACCAGTGTCGATGTTGTCGGGCAGGGCCGGCCCGAGCTGGAAAAGGCCAATACCGAGCTGGGCCTGGCGCTGGCAGAAGACGAAATTGATTATCTGCTCACCAGCTTTACCGAGCTGGGCCGCAACCCGACCGATGTAGAGCTGATGATGTTTGCCCAGGCGAATTCGGAGCACTGTCGCCACAAAATCTTCAATGCCTCCTGGACTATTGATGGCGAAGACCAGGGCATTTCCCTGTTCGGCATGATCAAGAACACTTACCAGCAGGGCGGGGAAAACGTGTTATCCGCCTATGCGGATAATGCCGCCGTGGTTGCCGGGCACGAAGCCGGCCGCTTCTTCCCCGACCCGGACAGCAAAATTTATGGCTATAGCCAGGAGCCGGTACATCTGCTGATGAAGGTTGAAACCCACAACCACCCGACAGCAATTGCACCCCATCCGGGCGCCGGTACCGGTTCCGGTGGCGAAATTCGTGACGAGGGTGCGGTGGGCAAGGGCTCCAAGCCCAAGGTTGGGCTGACTGGTTTCACCGTTTCCAATTTGCAGATACCCGGATACGAGCAACCCTGGGAGTATGATTACGGCAAGCCTGACCGGATTGTGACAGCGCTGGATATCATGATCGAAGGACCCATTGGCGGCGCCGCTTTCAATAACGAATTTGGCCGACCCAACCTGTGCGGTTATTTTCGCACCTTTGAACAGGATTTCGACGGCGAGCGCCGGGGTTATCACAAGCCCATTATGATCGCCGGCGGTTACGGCAATATTCGTGCTGAACATGTGGCTCAGGAAGAATTTGAGCCCGGTTGTAAGCTGGTGGTTCTCGGTGGCCCGGCAATGCTGATCGGCCTCGGGGGCGGTGCGGCATCCTCCATGGCTTCGGGTGCCAGTTCTGAAGATCTGGATTTCGCCTCTGTGCAGCGACAGAACCCGGAGATCGAGCGCCGTTGCCAGGAAGTGATCGACGGTTGTTGGCAGCTGGGGGACAGCAACCCCATTGCCTTCATCCACGATGTCGGTGCCGGCGGTCTCTCCAATGCCTTTCCCGAGCTGGTGAAAGACGGCGGCTGCGGCGGGCATTTTGAATTGCGCAAGGTGCCAAATGATGAGCCGGGTATGTCGCCACTGGCGATCTGGTGTAATGAGGCCCAGGAGCGCTACGTGATGGCAGTTCGGCCAGCGGATTTGCCGCGCTTCGAGGCCATCTGCAAGCGCGAGCGCTGCCCCTATGCGATAGTGGGTGAGGCGACCGCCGAGCAGCATCTGATCCTCAACGACAAGCATTTCGATAACAGGCCGATTGACCTGCCGATGTCGGTGCTGTTTGGCAAGCCGCCGAAAATGCACCGCTCGGCCGGCAAAATTGCCCCGTTGACCCCGTCCTTTGATGCCACGGATATCCCGCTCGAAGAAGCTATCAGCCGGGTGATCCAGCACCCGACGGTGGCCAGCAAGAAATTCCTGATAACCATCGGTGACCGCAGTGTCACCGGCATGGTTCACCGTGACCAGATGGTCGGACCCTGGCAGGTGCCGGTGGCGGATTGCGCGGTGACTACCGTGACTTACGACAGCACTGCGGGTGAGGCCATGTCCATGGGAGAGCGCACGCCGCTGGCCCTGGTGAACGCACCGGCTTCCGGGCGCATGGCCATCGGCGAGGCGCTGACCAATATCGCCGCCAGCAGCATTGCCGATATCGCCGATATCAAGCTGTCCGCCAACTGGATGTGTGCGGCCGGGCACCGCGGGGAAGATGAAAAGCTGTTCCGCACGGTCGAGGCGGTGGGAATGGAGTTGTGCCCCCAGCTCGGAATTACAATTCCCGTCGGCAAGGATTCCATGTCGATGCGCACTGCCTGGCAGGCAAATGGCGAGGAACGGGCTGTGACTGCGCCGCTGTCCCTGATTATTTCCGCCTTCAGCCCGGTAGTCGATGTGCGCAAGACCCTGACCCCGCAGCTGCGCACCGACCGGGGCGATACCCGGCTACTGTTGATTGACCTGGGTGAGGGCAACAATCGCCTGGGTGGTTCGATCCTGGCCCAGTGCTACCAGCAGATGGGTGACGCTGTGCCCGATGTGGTCAGTGCGGCAAAACTGAGGGCTTTCTTTGAGACGGTGCAGGCGCTCAACGATGAGGGTCTGCTGCTGTCCTACCACGACCGCTCCGATGGTGGCCTGTTTACAACCCTGGTTGAAATGGCTTTTGCCGGTCACACCGGCCTCAATATCCAGCTCGATCGGCTGCCAGGAGACCCGCAAGCAGTGCTGTTCAGTGAAGAGCTCGGCGCCGTCGTGCAGGTTGCCGATGATAAGGTCGCCGCGGTGTCGGCTGCCTTTGCAGCGCTCGACATCCCCGTTGTTCCCGTGGCCGAGCTCAACAACTCGGATGACATTGAAATCTTTTCCGGTGACAGGCATCTCTACAATCACAGTCGCTCTGAACTGGAGCGCCTGTGGAGTGAAACCAGCTATCGAATCCAGCGACTGCGCGACAATGCCGACTGCGCTCAGCAGGAGTTTGACGCCATTCTGCAAGCCGATCCCGGTCTCAGCGTCCGCTTGAGCTTTGATGTCAATGACAATATCACCGCGCCCTACATCAGTCGTGGTGTCCGTCCGCGAATGGCGGTGTTGCGAGAGCAGGGCGTCAACGGCCATGTGGAAATGGCGGCGGCATTTGATGCCGCAGGTTTCGAAGCGGTCGATGTCCATATGAGCGACATTCTCTCCGGCTGCGTGACACTTGAGCGCTTCAAGGGGCTCGTGGCCTGTGGCGGTTTCTCCTACGGCGATGTTCTCGGTGCCGGAGAAGGCTGGGCCAAAAGCATCCTCTTTAATGCCGCTGCCCGGGAGGAATTTCAGCGGTTTTTCGAGCGCCCGGACACCTTCACCCTGGGTGTTTGCAACGGTTGCCAGATGATTTCAAACCTGAAGAGCCTGATTCCCGGCGCCGACCACTGGCCGCGTTTTGTGCGCAATATTTCCGAGCAGTTTGAGGCCCGCTTCTCGCTGGTGCGGGTGGAGCGTTCGCCTTCGGTGCTGCTGCAGGGTATGGCGGGCTCGCACATGCCAATCGCAGTAGCCCATGGTGAGGGCAGGGCGGAGTTCCAGAGCGGCGACGATATGGAGGCCTTCAGTGCATCCGGTGAAGTCGCCCTGCGTTACCTGGATAACCATCTCGATGTCACCGAGTGCTACCCGGCCAACCCCAACGGTTCCCCGCGGGGAATTACCGGGGTTACCAGTGCCGACGGTCGCGCCACCATTATGATGCCGCATCCGGAGCGGGTTTGTCGGGCGGTTACCAATTCCTGGAAGCCTGATCAGTGGCAGGAGGACGGCGCCTGGATGAGACTGTTCCGCAATGGCCGTCTTTTTGTAGACTAGAAAATAAGGGTCAGCGGCGGAGGTTTGTATGTATAAGCTGGTGTTTTTTGTCCCCCAGCCGCAGCTGGATGAAGTGAAACAAGCGGTGTTTGCAACCGGTGCAGGGCGTATCGGCGACTATGACCAGTGTTGCTGGCAGGTGCTCGGTGAAGGCCAGTTCAGGCCGCTGTCAGGCAGCGACCCCTTCCTGGGCGAGGAGGGAGAGGTGACCCGGGTGACAGAGTACAGGGTTGAGCTTGTCTGTGAGGACAGCCTGATCGTCGATGCGGTGGCGGCAATGAAAGCAGCCCATCCCTACGAGGAGCCGGCCTTTGATGTTATCAAGTTGACGGAGATAGTCTTCTAGGTTTGCCGCGACTGCTTTCCTTAAGGGTCTGTGGCTTTTGCCATGGGCTTTTCACACTGGTGGCAAAAGCTTTTACTGGCGCCTGATCCACTTCCAGGGCCGCTTGATGGCGCCGGTTCTGACGCCCTCAAAGCCGTTTTTCAGCCCTTCGAAATAATGGTGCAGCATCAGTTCCACCACCGGAAAAGCAATTTCATCCCAGGGTATTTCATCTTCCCTGAAGAGATCGGCCTCGAGTGATTCCTCGCCGGCGCCGTAGCGGTTATCGAGGAGTTGGCCGCTGTAGAAAATATAAACCTGGTTGATTTCCGGTATGTCGTAGATGCCGCAGAGCTTTGGATCCTCTATCGCTGCCAGGGCCTCTTCATAGCACTCGCGCTGAGCACCGGCAATTACGGTCTCGCCATTTTCCAGAAAGCCCGCAGGCAGTGTCCACAGCCCGTAGCGGGGTTCGATCGAACGCTTGCACAGCAACACTCTTTCTTCAACATAGGGAACACAACCCGCAATGATGCGCGGGTTTTGGTAGTGAATAAGTTCACAGTGGTCGCAGACATGACGCTGACGATTATCCCCTTCTGGGATTTTCACTGTTACGGACTGACCGCACTGGCTGCAATACTTCATCTTTTGGCAAAAGCTGGTTGTTTTCGCTAAATTCCTCTGGTCAGCAGAGTATAACCAGTTTGCAAATTCTATGGGGTTTTCTGTTACCCTTAGAGGGTATGCTTGATTTGGTAGAAGGTTATTTTTCTGATCCCGCCAGGGCTGATAATGCCACGGTCAGCTCTGCGCGGCGCACAGCCCGCGAGCCGGAAGCAGCAGTGTTGATTGCCTTGACCCGGGAACCAGGCGACCCGGAAATTATTCTTACCCAGCGGGCAGAGCACCTTAATTCCCACAGTGGAGAGGTCTGTTTTCCCGGTGGCAAGCGTGATGAAACAGATCCCGATGCGCTTTTTACTGCCCTGCGAGAAACCCATGAGGAGATAGCGCTTCCCCCGGACAGGGTCCAGATTCTGGGCGCCCTGCCGGTGAGGACAACCCGTTTTCTCACCTCGGTGGCTCCATTTGTCGGGCTGGTGGATAAGGCAGAGCCATTGAAGGCTAATCCGGAAGAGCTGGATGCTGTTTTCAGGGTGCCGGTCAGTTTTTTCCTGGATAAAAAAAACCTGACCAGGTCTCGCTTTACCGGGCGCGGGTATAGTATCAACATGCCCTGTTATATTTTTCAGGGTTATCGAGTCTGGGGGTTTACCCTCGGACTGTTGGCGGACTTTCTCAATGATGTTTTTGACGCCGAGATAAAACTGCGCTATCCACTGCTGGTTCGGGCCCTGGAGTGGAGGGGAAAAAAACTGGATGGTTCTGACTAGAGGTAATGATGAGCGGCAAAGCGACAATTCCATCCCCCTGTATATCAATTTGTGCCATGAATGAGGATGACGTCTGTATTGGCTGTTACCGCACGGCTGCGGAGATCCGCGAGTGGATGCTTATGGATGACGAGGAGAAACTTGAGGTGTTGCAGAAATCCTCTGAAAGGGCGCGAAAGAATAACCCTTTTGCGCTTTAGTGTGTTTCATCGTCCGTGTCGGCACTCTCGGAAAGAATCCGCGTAACCCGTATCCTCGCCACCATCTTTTCCTTCAATTCAACGGTTTCAAAGCGGTAGCCGCCGATATCAAAGGAGACATTGCCGTCGGGGAAGCTCTCCAGCTGCTCCATGACAAAGCCGTTGAGTGTTTTCGGCCCGTTAACCGGCAGATCCCATCCGGTAGCCTTGTTGACCTCCCGGATTGTCGCGGCGCCATCTATCAGGAAGCGATTGGCATTTTCCTCGATAATTTCTTCATCTTCGGGTTCCTGGTTGGTGGTAAAGTCGCCAACAATCTCTTCCAGAATGTCTTCCAGGGTAACCAGGCCGAGAATCTCGCCGTATTCGTCTACGACCAGACCGATCCGGCGGCGCTGATGTCGAAAGTTGACCAGTTGCTTGTGAAGAGGCGTGCTCTCCGGGACAAAATACGGCTCGGGGGCAAAACGTTTGATCGACTCCTTGGTGAATTTTTCACTGCCCTCCCGCAACAGCCGGTTCACCCGCTTCATATGCAGGATGCCGGTTACGTTGTTGATATCGCCCTGGTAAACGGGCAGTCGCGTGAAGCCGGAATTAATAATGGTGTCGAACAGTGTTTCCGTATCTTCATCCAGGTTGAGGCCGACGATCTCATTACGGGGAACCATAATGTCATTAACCGTCACGGTTTCCAGGTCGAGGATATTGATCAGCATGTCCTGGTGATCGGCGATGTGTTCACCGGACTCGTCAACAACGGTTCTGAGTTCGTCCTTGCTGAGGCTGTGGCTGAGTGCTTCTTCGGCGCTGACGCCAACCAGGCGCAGCAGGCCGTTGGAGATATGGTTGACAATCCACACCAGCGGATAAAACAGAATTAACAGAGGCTTCAGCACCAGGCTGCTTGGAAAGGCCACTTTTTCCGGGTGCAGGGCAGCCAGAGTTTTCGGGGTTACTTCCGAGAAGATCAGTATCACCAGGGTCAGTAACAACGAGGCTACCGCTATGCCGGCATTGCCGTAAAGCCTGATGGCAATGATAGTGGCAATGGAGGCGGCAAAGATGTTGACCAGGTTGTTGCCGATCAGGATGATGCCGATCAGGCGGTCTGGTCGTTTCAGCATCTTGTAGGCTCGCCGTGCGCCGCGGCTGCGCTTGCGAAGGTGTTTCAGCCGATAGCGATTGAGTGACATCATCGCTGTCTCTGTGCCGGAAAAGTAGCCGGACAGAATCAGAAGGCCGCCCAGAATGGAAAAAAGCAGCCAGAGAGGAGCGTCGTTCAAGGTTTGTCGAGCCTCAAGGGGTTGTGAATCTCAATGGTGAAGAATTTTTGCGCTATTGGCAACAGCAGGGCCTGGCATCAAGTCAGCAGGAATTCCATGACCAGCTTGGAACCGGTGTAGGCCAGTACCAGTGCGATAAAACCGCCCAGCGTCCACCTGATAGCCTTATTGCCGCGCCAGCCCCTTGCATGGTGACCCCAGAGCAATACGCCATAGAAAACCCAGCCGATAATCGAGAAAACGGTTTTGTGGGCCAGGTGCTGGGCGAATACATCATCCAGGTAGAGAAACCCGGTCAGCAGTGACAGGGTGAGCAACACATAGCCGGTCCAGAGAATTTCAAACAGCAATTCTTCCATGGTCTGCAGGGGTGGCATATTGGTCTGCATCCAGCCACCCAGGTGTTTATGGTGTAAACGCCAGTTCTGCCACGCCAGCAGGACCGCCTGGCAGCTGGCGATAGACAACAGGCTGTAGGCCAGCACCGACAATACAATATGCAGGCTCAACTCGGGGGAGAGGCCGATAGCCAGTTCCGGAGAATGCTCAACGGTGAGGGTGATAGCGAGCATCAGCGCAGTCAGCGGAAACAGGCCCAGAAACAGGTTGTGCAGGGGTTTTCGAAAACTGCTGACCAGCACCACCAGGTTGATGGTGAAGAAAATGGTGTCGGTCATCGGCAACAGGCTGAAATCCAGCCCGCCCTTGGTGACCACCCAGTGATAGCTGGCGATACCGTGAAAGAATACGGCAAGAGCGCCAATCACCAATACCGGGCGGCGCTTCAACTGCGGGTGCTGGCGCAGTTGTAACCAGAGATAGAGGCTGGCGCAGAGGTAAAGTGCTATGGCCACAGAGCCGTAGACCAGATTCGGCATGGAGATTCGTATTCTTTGCTAAAAAATGGGTTGAGAGTTTGTCATAGAAACAAGCATGGGTGAAGCACAAATAGAGAAAGGTTATACTTCGCCCCCCTCTGATCTTTAATGGGCAAATACTCATGGCAATGTTTGAAAATCTATCCGGTCGCCTCACCCAGACGATGCGCAAAGTTTCGGGAAAGGCCAGCCTGACTGAAGCCAACATACAGGATGCGTTGAGAGATGTGCGGTTGGCGCTGCTCGAGGCCGATGTCGCGCTGACGGTGGTGAAAGGCTTTATTGAGCAGGTCAAGCTGAAAGCGGTAGGCCAGGAAGTTAACCGCAGCCTGAATCCGGGCCAGCAATTTATCAAGATTGTCCAGCAGGAGCTGGAAAAGGTCATGGGTGAAAGCAACGAGAGCCTGAACCTCGCTGCACAGCCGCCGGCAGTTATTCTGATGGCCGGCCTGCAGGGCGCGGGTAAGACCACCTCGGTTGCCAAGCTGGCCAGATTCCTGAAGGAAAAACACGGCAAGAAAGTGATGGTAGTCAGCGCCGACGTCTACCGCCCGGCGGCGATCAAGCAGCTGGAAACCCTGTCTTCCGAAGTCGGCATCGAGTTTTTCCCCAGTTCCTTAGAGCAGAAGCCGGTGGAGATTGTTGAGTCGGCACTGAAAGCGGCCAAAACCGGTTTTATGGACGTACTGCTGGTGGATACCGCGGGTCGGTTGCATATCGATGAACAATTGATGACCGAGATACAGCAGATTCACCAGGCGGTGAAGCCCGTGGAAACCCTGTTTGTGATCGATGCCATGATCGGTCAGGACGCAGTCAATACGGCCAAGGCCTTCAGCGATGCCCTGCCGCTGACCGGCGTGGTCCTGACCAAGGTCGATGGCGATACCCGGGGTGGCGCGGCGCTGTCGGTGCGGCAGGTGACCGGCAAGCCGATCAAGTTCCTCGGTGTCGGCGAAAAAACGGATGCGCTGGAGCCCTTTCATCCGGAGCGGATAGCCTCCCGCATTCTCGGTATGGGCGATGTGCTCTCACTGATTGAGGAAGTCGAGCAGAAGGTCGATCGCCAGAAGGCCGAAAGGCTGGCCAAAAAAGTGGTCAAGGGAAAGCGCTTTGACCTGGACGACCTGCGCGATCAGTTGCAACAGATGAAAAATCTGGGCGGCATGGCCAATATGCTGGAAAAACTGCCCGGTATGGGCGGCATGGCCCAGATGGCGGCCCAGTCCAACGTAACGGATCAGTTTGGTCGCATGGAGGCGATTATCAACTCCATGACCCCGGCCGAGCGCCGCAACCCGGACATTCTCAATGGTTCCCGCAAGCGCCGTATCACCCTCGGTTCAGGCACTACCATCCAGGACCTGAATCGACTGCTCAAACAGCACAAGCAAATGGGCAAGATGATGAAGCGCATGAAGGGCAAGGGCATGCAAAACATGATGCGGGGCATGACCGGTAAAATGGGCGGTGGAATGCCTCCCGGCGGGTTCCCGGGAGGGGGTATGCCCCCGGGTGGCAAGTTCCCGTTTTAGCGGCACGATAACTGCCTGATAAAAAAAGCTTTTTCTGCTGAAACAGGATGCAGAAAATCGCCCTGGCCGACGCTATACATCGCCTGGCCTTTTCGCTATAATCCCGCGCCTTTCGGGTAGGCGACCTGTTTGGCCTGCACGTTAATGGTGAATTAGAGAAGAGAAACTTCATGGTAACTATTCGTTTGGCTCGTGGCGGTTCCAAGAAACGCCCGTTTTATCACATCAACGCAACTGACAGCCGCAAGTCCCGCGACGGCCGCTATATCGAGCGCCTGGGCTTTTTCAACCCGGTTGCCCGTGGTCAGGAAGAGCGTCTGCGCATCGATACTGACCGGGTTAGCCACTGGGTCAGCCAGGGAGCCCAGGTGTCGGATCGCGTCAGTCAACTGCTGAAAGAAGCTGCCAGCGCTTAATTCGCCAGAATTTGCCTGAAGGTTGTTGTGACAACACCCACAGACCCTGTTGTCATCGGTCGACTGACAACGGTTTTCGGTGTCAGGGGTTGGCTCAAGGTGTTCTCACACACTCAGCCGAGAGAGAATATTTTCCTCTACCCCGACTGGTGGCTTAAGACCTCAGGGGGCTGGGAAAAGCTCGGCATTGATCAGCAGCAGGTGCGCGGTAAAGAGCTGCTGATTCATATCGATGGAGTAGATGATCGTGACCAGGCGCAGCAATTTTGCCAGCAGGATATCTACATCGAGAAGAGCGCCATGCCCGCGCTGCCGGCGAACGAGTTCTACTGGCACCAGATTCAGGGGTTGAACGTGACAACCCGCAGCGGGCAGCGATTGGGCAGGGTGTCCCACCTGCTGGAGACCGGTGCCAATGATGTGCTGGTGGTGAAGGGGGATGACCAAAGTATAGATCGGCGGGAGCGACTGCTTCCCTACATCGATCAGGTGGTTCTGGCCATCGACCTCGACCGCGGCGAGATGACGGTCGAGTGGGATCCGGAGTTTTAGATAAAGGCGATGGCCTTGTGGCAAGGTCAGACACAGCGGGAACTGTGACGATGAAAATAGCCGTGGTCACATTGTTTCCCGAGATGTTCGCAGCAGTTACGGAATACGGCATTACCGGGCGGGCAACCAGGAACGGCCTGCTGGAAGTGGCCCACTTTGATCCGCGCCACTACACCAGCGACCGCCACCAGACGGTGGATGACCGTCCCTATGGTGGTGGTCCCGGTATGGTGATGATGGTGGAGCCATTGCGCTCGGCGATCAGGGAGGCCCGGCAGTGGGCAGGTGGCAGCGCCAAAGTGATCTACCTGTCGCCGCAGGGACAGTTATTGAACCAGCCGGCCGTCAAAGGCCTGGCCGGGGAAGCCAGCCTGGTATTGGTATGCGGCCGCTATGAAGGGATTGATGAGCGGCTGATCGCGCTGGAAGTGGATGAGGAGTGGTCGATTGGTGACTACGTTCTCAGTGGCGGTGAACTGCCCGCCATGGTGATGGTGGATGCGATCATTCGCCAGTTGCCCGGGGCCCTCGGGCATGAGGATTCGGCAGCCCAGGATTCATTTGCCGACGGCTTGCTGGATTGCCCGCACTACACGCGGCCCGAGCAATACGAGGGATTGTCGGTGCCGGAAGTCTTGCTTTCGGGCAACCATGAAAAAATTCGTCAGTGGCGTTTTCAGCAGTCACTGGAAAGGACCCGGCAGAGACGGCCGGATCTGTTAACTGCAGAGAAACTGAATCAGCTGCTGCTCAGTGAAGAGCAACAGAAAATTTTCGACAGGGTGGTCAAAGAGTCGGTCAATGAAGATTCAACGTCTTCCTCTTGATACGGCGCTACTCAACAAGGTGGCCTGCCACCATTAAAGCGACATACGAGGAGCAAACCAATGAGCAACAAGAACCCGATTATTGCGGCAATCGAAGCCGAGCAGATGGAAAAGGAAGTACCTCCATTTGCCCCCGGCGATACCGTTGTCGTCCAGGTGAGAGTTAAAGAAGGTAACCGCGAGCGTCTGCAGGCGTTCGAAGGCGTCGTTATCGGCAAGCGCAAGCGCGGCCTCAACTCTTCTTTTACCGTGCGTAAAATCTCCAACGGGGTTGGTGTAGAGCGTACTTTCCAGACCTACAGCCCGCTGGTAGACAGCATCAAGGTCAAGCGTCGCGGTGACGTGCGCCAGGCCAAGCTCTACTACCT
>JBFFTH010000052.1:0-12189 GCA_041571855.1 Porticoccaceae bacterium | reverse complement strand
GGAATGATGGGCAGCGGTTCCTCACCCTTACCCAAATGACTGCTTTGCGTTTCCAGCCTTACCTGGTAAAAACTATTGCCCTCTTCATCCACTATCGTGTCGGGGCTGATCTGGGTGACTTCGGCTTTCAAACCACCGTGGATTGAGAAATCGTAGGCAGTAAATTTAACCGTTGCCAACTGCCCGGGGTGAATAAAGGCAATATCGGCCGGTAACAGCTTGGCATCGACCAGAAGCGAGTCATCAAAGGGGACGATTTCCACCAGGTCCATACCCGGCTGTATAACGCCACCAACCGTTTTTACCTTGAGTTGCTTGACGGTTCCTTTCATCGGTGAGCGCACCAGCGTTCGCTTGACACGATCTTCCAGTGCTTCGTTGGTTTGAAGAATGCGACTAAGCTCAGCGGTTACCTCGTTGAGTTCCCCGCGAACTTCAGAGGTGTATCTGTCGATAAAGCTCTCGACGTCATTTTGAGCTTCCTTAAGGGCCGCCTCCATCTGGGGTATCGCCAGCTTCGAGCGATCCAGCTCTCCCTTGAGGTCATTGGCCTGGCGCTCCAGGCGCAGGAACTCTACCTGGGATACGGCGCCATCCTTGACCAGCGGGCGCGTCACCTCGACTTCCCGCACCAACAGCCAATAACTGCTCTCTATGCTTTTGCGATTTACCTTGATCGATGACAACTCCTGCTGCCTCTGCTCAACTTTCTGGTTTAACGCCTCCAGTTGAGACTCGTACTGGCGTTTTCTGGAGAGATAGAGGTTCCTTTCACTCTCAACCAAGCCCGGATCCGCTTCCATTGGCAGTAGAGCTATTTCCTGGGCGAAAGTTTTGCCACTGGATTCAGCTCTCAGACGAGCCGCTTTAACGCTCAACTGCTCGATTTGAAGGGCTCGCTCTCTGAAGCTGGAGGCAAAAATGGTATCGTCAATCTGTAGCAGCGGCTGCCCTTTCTGGACGATATCTCCCTCACTCACCATCAGGTCGGCAAGAATCCCGCCCTCCAGGTTCTGTACGATCTGGATATCACTGGAGGGAACAATTTTGCCCGCGCCGCGGGTAAATTCGTCCACTTCTGCAAATGTCGCCCAGATAATCATCACCAGCAAAAGTACTGCGATAATCCACAGCAACACCTGGGTGGTCAGTGGCGACTGCTTGAGCATGGCCTCGGAGGAATAGGACATGTACTTCAGGTCAGTGGTCGCCGTCTTGTCGAATTGCGCCCTGAGCTTTTTCAGATCGAGCTTTTTGGTTTTTTCACTCACCCTGTTCTTCCTCTCACCTGGCCTTTTTTAAGGGCTTCCAGCACTTTCTCCTTGGGACCATCTGCAACCAACATACCCTTGTCCATCACCAACAAGCGGTCTGCCAGGTCAAGCATGGAAGTTTTATGGGTGATAATGATTACGGTTTTGTCCGCAAAATGTGTCCGGATTTTCTCCTTCACCAGGGCCTCGGTTCCCTGATCCATGGATGCTGTCGGCTCGTCCATAACCACCACAGGTGGTGAGCGCAAGAACGCCCGCGACAGCGCAATGGCGCTGCGCTGGCCACCGGATAATGTCTCACCGCGCTCACCGACAGGCATATTGAAGCCCAGTGGATGCGCATTAATAAAATCGATAATACCGGCATTGGTGGCCGCCTGAACCACCTCGCTGTCCTCAACTGTTTCCATACCAAGGGTGATATTGTTGCGCACAGTACCAAAGAACAGCTGCGCGTCCTGGGCGATGTAGCAGATGTTGTTTCTGATATCTGCCGGATCCAGTTGCTGCAAATCAAACCCATCTGCCTTGATCGAGCCTTTGGCCGGGTCGTAGAGACGCAACAGCAGACGCGCCAGCGTAGACTTGCCGGAACCTATCTTGCCGATGATGGCAATCTTCTCCCCCGCCTTGATCTTCAGGTTGAGGTTCTGGATGGCCGCAACCGACTGTTGTGGATAGCTAAACGTTACCTTGCTGAACTGTAACTCGCCCTTCATCTCAGGGTGGTGCAAATACTCTTTGCCGCGCTCCCTCTCCTCCGGCAGCTTCATCACCTCATCCAGCGACTTCAGGGTTGCTTCAGCGTGATCATAGGTGACCAGCAGATTTGCAATCTGCCCCATTGGTGCCAGCGCCCTGCCATTTAGAATCACACAGGCAATCAGGCCGCCGAGGGTAAGGTTCTGATCGGCGATCAGATAAACGCCGCCGACCACAATTAAAACCATGGCCAGTTGCTGTAACCACTGCACAGACATCAGCGTGGCATTTGATGTCACGCGGGAATTCAGGCCCCACTGAGCGACATAGCCGACGGATTGCTCCCAGTTATTTTGCACCTGTCCCTCTGCGCCCAGGGTCTTGACCGATTCGATACCGACAAGGTTTTCAATTAAAGTGGCATTTTTTCTGGCCGAACCACGCATGACATTCTCAACGCTCGGGCGCAACTTCTGCTGGGCCCGGTAGGCCAGAAGAATGCCAATGGGAATGATCAGAGCCGGCACCAGCGCCAGCCAACCACCGAGATAAGCAATAAAGGCCAGAAACAAAAGCACAAAGGGAATATCAACCAGGGTCAACATCGTCGATGAGGTGATGAAATTCCGTATGGTATCGAAATCGTGCAGCCGAGATGCGAAGGCACCGGTTGAATTGGGCCTTGATGCCATTTTCAGGTTCAGGACTTTCTCAAGCAGTTGCGCGGAGAGGATCACATCCGTTCGCTTGGCAGCCAGTTCAACCAGGTAACTTCTGAGGATTTTTAACACCAGGTCAAACAGATAAATAATCAGCACCCCAATCGCCAGCGCCCACAGGGTCTCGACTGCATTGTTTGGCACCACCCGATCATAGACATTCATTACAAACAGGGGCTGAGCGAGGACAAACAGGTTAATCAGGAAAGAGGCAACCAGTACATCGCGGTAGATAGAGCGTGAGCTCTTAATCACCCCCCAGAACCAGTGTTGCTTTTTATCGCCATAGATGCGCGGGGTGCGGGAATCAAACTGCTGCATCTTGCGCAGGTAAAACACATGCCCGTTGTAGGCTTTCTGCAACTGTTGCAGATCAATCTGGGATTTTTCGCGGCTATTTGGGTCAACGAGAAAAGCAACCCCCAGGCTGGTATCCACCGAATCGAGCACCACTGCCCTGCCATCATCAGTCAACAGAATTGCCGGTAAAACCGCTCCCGGAATATCCGCGATATCGCGCTTGAGCAGCAAGGCGGCAAGCCCGGCCCTGTTGGCGGCGCGAACAAAGAGTTCCGGCTTCAGATCATCGCCATCCATGGGCAAACCCGAAGCGATGGCCACCTTTGAAGGGTGCAGACCCTCGATTCGGGCAACCAGCAACAAGCAGTCCATCAACCCTGATGCATACGTATCAATTTCTCTTGCTGCGGTACTCGCTTCAGACATAAAACGACTCGTATCCCGTTAAATATTTTGCGCATGCTATCACGTCTATTCTGCCAGTAAGATCTTAATTTTTTATATTTCCCGATATAATGGCAGCTTTTAAAGACAGGCTGTTATAAATTGCCGCAACAAGAGCCTCCGACAGAAAAAAACACGGTTAGCAGGCGCTTTTCCGTTGCACCGATGCTGGACTACACCGACAGACACTGCCGCTATTTTCATCGCCTGCTCACTCGTTATAGCCTGCTCTATACCGAGATGATTACTACCGGTGCGATTATCCACGGGGACAGGGGTTATCTCCTCAAAACCCATCCACGAGAACACCCGGTGGCGCTGCAACTGGGCGGATCGTCACCCGGTGACCTGGCAACCTGCGCCCGTTATGCGGCCGAGTTCGGCTACAGCGAAATCAACCTCAACTGTGGTTGCCCGAGTGACCGGGTTCAATCCGGCATGTTTGGCGCTGTCCTGATGAAACAACCGCAGCGGGTGGCAGAGTGTTTTTTGGCAATGCAGTCAGCTACATCGCTACCCGTTACCATCAAACACCGCATTGGTGTCGATGAATTTGACAGCTATGATTTTCTGCTCGACTTTGTCGGCACTGTCGCCGCTGCTGGCTGCAAGACATTTATTGTCCATGCCCGCAAGGCCTGGTTGCAGGGCCTGAGTCCAAAGCAAAACCGCGAGATACCGCCGCTGGACTACGATCGCGTCTATCGCCTGAAAAAAGATTTTCCGGAACTGGAAATTATTCTCAACGGCGGGGTCACCACCCTGGACCAGGCGGCACAACACTTGCAGCATATTGATGGCGTCATGATCGGCAGGGAGGCATACCATAACCCCTACCTGCTGTCGGAGGTTGACCGCCGACTGTTTAACGACCCGGCGCCGGTTCCGACCCGAACGGAGGTACTGGAACAGTTTGCCAAATATGTGGACAAAGAATTGTCCAACGATGTCCCAAGGCTAAGCCATATGACGCGGCATATTATCGGACTCTTCCAGGGCATGCCCGGTGCGCGAAAGTTTCGCCGTTACATCAGTGAAAACGCACACCGAAAAAACGCCGGCGTTGAAGTGATTTTCCAGGCGCTGGCTGCCACGCAAAACAGACCTGACAGCGGGAGTTGAATCACTTGATAAAACGGTTACAGAAACTGCTCGATACCAAGCCGAGGTCTTCGGAACCGGATGCTGCCGGCAGAATCAGCACTGCCTGCGCTGCACTGATGGTCGAGGTCATGGTTATTGATCGAAAAATAGACCAGGCCGAGCAAACTGCCCTCAAAGCACTGGTGAAAGACCGGTTTTCGCTGACAGATGCAGAAACTGATGAGTTGGTTAACGATGCACTGAGCGCGGTAAAAGATTCGACCTCGCTCTACCAGTTTACGCGGGCGATCAACGACAACTTTACAGACATGGAAAAATTTGAGCTGGTGGTCAAACTGTGGCAAATCGCCTTTTCAGACAACCATCTGGACAAGCATGAAGAGGCCATTATTCGCCGCATCGCCGAGTTGATTCACCTGCCGCACAGCCAGTTTGTGCGGGCGAAACACAAGGCCCGGCCGGGATAGATTCTGCCGGCAAACCGTGGGCTCGATCGCCCTTAGGATTGCTCGCTCTCCAGGGCATGGATGAGGTCGATAAATTCCTTTCGGTTTTTTGAGTTCAAAATCGAAAGCAGGCGGTGCGCTTCCAGCACCTGCTGCCGCAACTCGTTGACATCTGCACTGATCTGCTCAAGCTCCCTCAGGTTTTCAGTTTCTGAAGGGCAGCCGCGGACGATATCAAAAACATCTTCCAGCCCCATGTTTTCCAGTATGCGAAAGATACCGGGGCTTGTGCAAAAAACTGTGGGCTTGATACCGAACGTTTTTTCACAGTAGATCGCCAGTTTTGTCAGCAGGCCCAACGCGGTACTGTCGATGGCTACAGTGTCTACCATGTCAATGAACACATTGTTCACACTATCACTCTTGAAAATGGCATCAATATAAGTGCTCAGCGAGATGGAGTGAGCAATTCGCACATCACCAATCAGCTTCAGCAAATAAACGCCCTTTTCCTCGGCGACAAAGATTTTACCTTCAGTCACTTGGATATCCCCTGCGAACCGTCAACACGGTGATATCGTCCGGAGCGCTCTCCATATGGATAAGGCCAAGGTTCTGACACAGGCTTTCCATTGATGTATCCGAGCGCTTCACTGCATCCCAGATAAAGTGCTCTTTTTCGATCAGGTCATTGCCTTCGGCAATTTCGAGTGCACCGTCTGAAGTCAGCACAATGGCAAACTTGTCCGGCAGTTGCTTTTCCTCAACTTGCCACTCGATATTTTCAAAGATACCAATGGGCTTACCCCTGCCCGGTAGCACCTCACATTTATCATCGGCAATAAATACCGGCATCGGCATATGGGCGCCGACGGAGTAGCGAAGGATATTCCTCTTCATATCGATCGAGGCGGCGAATATGGTCAGGTGCTTGTCAATGCCAATCGCAAGGATTTGCTTGTTGAGGTACTCAATGAAACCTTCCGGCGCCCGGGTCATCGCCTCGCGATCATCATTATCTATGTGGCGGCGCAAAATTCGTGACAGCAACAACCTCAAGACAACGGTCAGCACAGCAGAAGAGGCACCGTGACCGGAAACATCGGCTGCATAAAAGACCAGGTAACGATCAAAAATCACATGATAGCCGACAAAATCTCCGCTCATATAGAGCGAGGATACGATGTGATGAGCGATCTCGTATTCACCAAAACGCTGCGGCGTTTCAGGGAGCATACTCTGCTGGATTTGCCGGCCAGCCAGGTGATCCATCTCCAGAATTCTCAGATTGTCGCTCAAAATCCGGTTGGAGGCCTCGAGTTGCTCTTTATAGAGGCGGTTCTGGTTAACAAGTTGCTGGTATTTACAAGCCCGCTCAACCGCACTCAGCAGGGCTTTTCGATTGAAAGGTTTTATCAGCACATCCGTTGCATCGCTGCGAAAGCAATTGACAACTTCCATCTGGGACGGCTTTTCCAGCACTGTAATGTAGGCTGTGGAAGACTCCAGCCCGCCAAGATTTGAAAAGTGCTCGTCGATATCGGAGAGCGGGATATCAAGCACGGCGACCGAGGGGTTTTGCTGGCGAATATACTGCAGCGATGCGGGAATATCCGCAAAGACACGGACATCCCAGTCCGCTGCCTGAAGATATGCCTTCCATTTATTGGCATTTTCCTGGCGGAAAGAGAGGATGCACAATTTTTTTGCAGCACTCATAGAAACCCTAAATTCTCTGGCATGTAGAACCCGCAGAAGCTTTGATGCCTCACTGCCGGCCAGACTCCGTCATCATGGACGCACGAGGATACTAGTAATCCTCATCATACCCGCCGTAGTCATCCTCACCATAGCCGCCAAAGTCATCCTCGACCTGACCGTCGTTGATCAGGTATTCGCGTCGTTGCAAAAAGACATCACGAATAAACAGGTATTTATCGCCACTGATAAATCCCTCTCTATCCAGCAGTGAGGCGCGGGTGGATATGAGAAATGTGCCGTACAAACTGTTGCGGGTCGGAACGTGGTCAACATAACTGGAGGGGCTTCCTATAATGTCCCCGTAACGGCTGGGCGCCCCGCGCACCGTGGTAGGACCAAGAAAGGGCAACATCAGGTAGTTACCGCTCGGCACCCCCCACACGGCAAGGGTCTGATCAAAATCCTCTCCATCGCTCTTGGGAAGCCCCATTTTTTCGGCGACCTCAAAAAAACCCGCGACACCAATCGTGCTATTGATTAGCAGTCGCCCCGAGTCATTACCTGCCTGCGCAAGCTTGCCCTGTAGCAGGTCGTTGACAATATTCAGTACCTCGCCGAAGTTCGAGAACATATTGCCAATCCCTTTCTCGACCGGGTCGGGAGTAACCCATTGATACCCTTTCGCCACCGGCTTAAGCAATGCCCGGTCCAGCACCTCATTAAAGGCAAATACCTTGCGATTCCAGTTTTCCCATGGGTCGCTGACATCCTCTGCAAGGCTATAACCACTCAACAGGACAGCTACCAACAAGATCAGCGTTTTTTTCATTCTCAATCCTTACCTGTTCCTCAATCTCCGGTAAAGGGGCGCAATTTTACACAGTGTCAACAGACCGGTATAGCACCTGCGATGCCGAAGTAAAGAAAAGGACGATAAAAGTACTTTTTTGGCCCCCTGTAATAAAAAAACCCCGCGTAATGCGGGGTTTTTTTCAAGGGATATCGCAAGAGGTTAGAAGACCACTTGCACCCTTCCGGCCACAGCTTCGCCGTTGTCCTTGGTATTGATCGGGTTATCAACTTCCGCGTCAATAAAGTTCAGGCTGAGCTTAACATTCTTATTGACGTACCAGTTAACACCATATACCAGGGTGTTGGCATCACCCGCAGACACGCTGAGCATTGGATCGTTCTCGTTAGAGGAAAAATCCAGGCCGTCATAGCGGGCAAAGACTTCTACAGCACCCATTTCTCCCGCCGGCGTAATCTTGTCAAAAGCGCCTATGCCGGTTTTATAGCTGCGCTGCTCTCCCGTGATAATCCAGCCTGCCTGGAAGTAATAACCGTCGGCATCGACATCCGGGTTGCCATCCTTGCCAAACAGTTTTCCGTCAAAGTACTCGGCCATCAGATGCACCGAACCCAGTGACGCCGCTGCTTCTAAATTCCAGATTTCAAGCTCATCGGCTATACCTTCGTTGTACTTGGCACCCACTCTGTTGGCAAGGCCATCTTCACCACCACGGACACCCAGCCTGGCCTCGAGTTTCTCAAACTCACCCTTCCGCTTGGAAAAACCAGCGCCCAGGTGCAGCAACTTGTCTTCGGTCATGATCGGGCGGACCACAAAACGACCGGTTACCGCATGGTCCAATACATCGTTGTCCTTGTTAATGTTCTCATCGTAAACATAGACAAGACTGTAGGTAAGGGCGTCTGTACTACCATGGAACTTGACCGCACGGTTGTCCTCAGTCTCAAAGTTGGCCGGCATTGCACGCTCGATTCCCGTTATCCACTTGGAGCTGATAATATCCTGAAGGCCAAAAAACTCATTCTGCTGGCCTACAGTTAACTGGGTCTTTTCTCCCCAGCCGGTATAGGTGACAAAGGCCTTATTGACGTAATCCTTGTTCCAGGAATCATTGATATCATCATAGTCAACGGAAAAGTGGTAGATAAAGTCTTTTGCCTTACCATTGAATTCGAGACGTGTCCGGCGAAAAAACCACTCCTCATCGGTATCAAATTCACTTTTGTTGATAACACCGTCATAACGGTTGTAATCCAGGTGGATCCTGCCACCCACCTTCATGGTGTAATCACCATCGTCTGAAGCAACCTCATAAAGTGAGGCCATTGCCGATAAAGGTAATGCTGCAGCCACTCCTATTGCTAATGCTTTAATTTTCATAATTTTCTCCTCGTTAAATACACATCTTTTATTTTCAAAATATTAATTTCTGGTTCGATGCGTATTCTGGGGGGAATATATGACAAGATTGTTACAATGGAAAGAATATATGACCAAATACGAGAAAATGGTCATG
Source organism: Porticoccaceae bacterium (assembly GCA_041571855.1). Lineage (GTDB taxonomy): Bacteria > Pseudomonadota > Gammaproteobacteria > Pseudomonadales > Porticoccaceae > JACKOF01. Next base: position 3,169 of record JBFFTH010000052.1, on the reverse strand, counting down.
TAGAGCCTAGTAAAGGATGTCCAGATCTTGAAGCTTTGCCAGGATTTCGAGGCCATAAGCCTCCATTTGCCGGGTGTTTTCATGGCCCATTTCAATCGACAGCGCGGTCAAGGCTTCGATACCGGTCATGGGAGACTCTTCCAGCAACTGCAGCAGGCGCGAAGTTACTGCATTGATCTCCAGGAATTTGACCTGCTGCTGCCGGTCGCGATAAACCACCAGAAATGTTGCCTGTTCTGGCGGGACCTGTGGCTGGAAATCCACGCCTATTCTGTGCACGGGAAACTGGTAGCAGAGGCGCCAGGCCAGCGGCGAGACTTCGAGAACATTACTGGCAATATCCCCGACGCGTGCCTTACGCCCTATGGATTCAGTTGAAACATCCAGCGCCAACTCAACCCACTCGTAGTGGGCCAGTTCCAGCATAAAAGGCGGATCTTTTTCGCTTCGCCCTTTATGCCCTCTTTCTTCTTGCAAGTAGCGAAGAAACTCCTGGCTGATTTCGAGGAAATAAGGTGTATTGCACTGATGGCTGAGAATAAAGTCACTTACCATTTCATGCCAGTCGGCGTCATCGAAAATAGACCGAAGTACCGGAAAGCCTGAACTGATAAAAGACTCGATATTGTTGTAGATCAGTTCCCGGTAAATTTTCAGCCGCCTTTCTTCAACACCAGCCGGTGGGGGATTGATGCCCGGATCGCGCAAATAATCCGCCAGGGCCTGCTGGGCTGACCGGAAAAGAAGCCCTTCAGGCATTGAGCAGCATCCCGCCCGGGTTGGCAACCGACTGCTTCTGCAGTGCCCTGATCTGCCCTACTTCTGCCAGCAAATCTGCCACTGGCGGAAAATTGAAATCCCTTTCAAGCAGGGTTGGCATGACACCGAACTCAGCGTAGGCCAGATCAAGCAGCTGCCAGACCGGGTCAATGATATCGGCACCATGGGTATCCACCTTCAGATCATCGGCTTCGTCGTAGTGGCCCGCAATATGGACATAGGCTATCCGCTCACCGGGCAGGGATTTCAGGAAGTTAACCGGGTCGTAGCTGTGGTTGATGCTATTGACGTAGATATTGTTGACATCCAGCAACAGGTCGCAGTCTGCTCTCTCCAGCACGGCGTTGATAAAATCAACTTCACTCATCTCCTGCTGCGGGGCTGCATAATAGGACACATTCTCCAGGGCGATGCGCTGGCCGAGAAAATCCTGTACCTGGCTAATTCTGGCGGCGACATAATCCACCGCCTCCTCGGTGAAGGGGATGGGCAGCAGGTCATAGAGATGCCCTTCGCTGCTGCAAAAACTCAAATGCTCACTGTAACAGCGGATATTGTGCGCTTTGATGAAAGCCCTGATATCCGAGAGTAAATTGAAGTCCAGCGGATCCGGAGAACCAATGGAAAGAGACAGGCCATGACAGACAAAAGGAAACCGCTCGGTGTATTCCCGAAACTGCCTGCCGAAGCGACCGCCGATATTGATCCAGTTTTCGGGCGCCACCTCCAGAAAATCGACGTCAGCCGGGGTCAACTGTGATAACGGGCCCAACAGGGCCCGCCTCAATCCCAAACCGGCTCCGTCAACAGGATACGGTTTGTTTTTCTGAAGAGTGAACATCTAGAACAACGGCTCAGCTGTTACCGCCACATTTGCCCTCGCCGCACTTGCCTTCTTCAGCAGCTTTCTCTTTAGCTTCAGCGCCACACTTACCTTCACCGCACTTACCTTCACCGCACTTGCCTTCTTCAGCAGCTTTTTCTTCAGTTTCGGCACCACCTTTGCCTTCACCGCACTTACCTTCTTCGCTGGTTTTTTCGGCACCACACTTGCCCTCACCACAGCGGCCCTCGGCACCGTGTTTGGAGGCGAGATTGTAGCCGGAATTCAACTCATTGGCCTGAAACGGGTTCTCGGCGGCTGACGCTACCGGCGCCATGATAACCGAAGCCATGAAAGCTGCGCCTACTGCGGCGGCAATGGGTTTCCTGGATTGACTGGACATGATGTGCTCCTTAGTAAGAATCAATGTTTAAGCAGTGTTGCCTGATTGGCTCAACGCGGGCGGCTGAGATGCTATTTGTGACTCAAGCGGCACGCGTTAGTTTCAAAAAAATGATCTGAGGCAAACAGAGATTCGCAACTTATTAAAAAAATTTATTAAAGACAAGTAGTGGACGGCCACTTCACAAAATACTAGAGCTAGCGTGAAAGCAGGCTCATCCCCTCTTCAATACCTGCAACTGTCAGGGGAAGCATGCGCTCCTCGCCGACGAGTTGCCTGGTAAGGTGGATCGATTGTGTGTAATCCCAGTATTGCTTTTTGACCGGGTTCAGCCAGACAACCTTGTCGAAGGTGTCTGTTACTCGTCTCATCCAGGTAGAGCCCGGCTCTTCGTTGAAATACTCGATACTGCCGCCGCGATTGAGTATTTCGTAGGGTGCCATGCTGGCGTCGCCGACAAAAATTACCTTGTAGTCACTTGAGTAGGTGTGCAGTACATCATAAGTGGCAATTTTCTCGCTTTGTCGACGCATATTATTTCGCCAGACATGATCATAGAGAAAATTATGAAAATAAAAGTATTCGAGGTGTTTGAACTCGCTCTTCACGGCAGAGAATAGCTCTTCGCAGGTGCGAACATATGGGTCCATGGAACCGCCAACATCGAAGAAGATCAGTACTTTTACCGTGTTGTGGCGTTCCGGCACCATTTTGATATCCAGCAAACCCGCATTTCTCGCCGTGGAGCGAATGGTGTCGTCCAGATCCAGCTCTTCTTCCGCCCCCTGGCGGGCAAATTTGCGCAGTCGCCTGAGGGCAACCTTGATGTTGCGGGTGCCCAGTTCGACGCTGTCGTCCAGATCCTTGAATTCCCGCTTTTCCCAGACTTTTACTGCCCGCTTGTGTTGTCCCTCACCGCCTGTGCGGATTCCCTCCGGATTGAAACCTCCCTGGCCAAAGGGCGAGGTTCCACCGGTCCCGATCCAGCGGTTGCCCCCCTCGTGGCGCTTTTTTTGCTCCTCGAGCCGTTTCTTGAACTCTTCGAGGATCTTTTCCAGGCTACCGAGACTTTTGATTTTCTCCTTGTCCTCCTCGGAGAGCATCCTTTCCATCTCCTGCCGCAGCCAGTCTTCCGGGATCAGCGCTTCAATAAAGTCTTCGAG
>JBFFTH010000051.1:0-12249 GCA_041571855.1 Porticoccaceae bacterium | reverse complement strand
GGTACCAGCAGCGCATTGATGCGACGACTGATGAGTCACTACAGAAAATACTGGCACACAATCGCAATGAAGAGCTGGAGCATGCCGCCATGCTGATCGAGTGGCTGCGGCGTCGAAACCCGTTTTTTGAAAAACAGCTTAAAAGGTTCCTGTTTACCGACGAGCCCATTGCCAAGTAATCCATGGGCTGACTCAAAAGCAGTCACTTTTGCAACTCTAAGGCAGTGCCTGATTCCCCTAGAGCCGATCCCGGTTGTGGGCTTGCGTAAAATCCTGTTCCGGTCCGAGCGGTATTACCTGCGTCGGATTGATATTGACGTGGCTACCGTAATAGTGCTGCTTGATGTGGGTAAAGTTGACCGTTTCCGCGACCCCCGGGTGCTGGTAGAGTTCGCGCACGTAATTGCTGATCGCCGGAAAATCAATAATCCGCTGCCTGTTGGTTTTGAAATGGCCGTAATAGACGGCATCGAAGCGGATCAGGGTAGTAAACAGCCGCCAGTCTGCTTCTGTCAGAACGCTGCCTGCCAGGTAACGCTGGCGGGACAGTTTTTGCTCCAGCCAATCCAGCGCCTCAAAAAGCTCGCCATAGGCTTCCTCGTAGGCCTCCTGCGTGGTAGCAAAGCCGGCCCGGTAAACACCATTATTAATTGCCGAGTAAACTCGCTCGTTTATCTCGTCGATCTCGGTCCGCAGGTCGGCTGGATAGTAGTCATTTTCATTGCCGGTGAGCTCGTTAAAGGCACGGTTGAACATCCTGATGATGTCTGCCGATTCATTGCTGACGATGCTCAGGGTTTGTTTGTCCCACAACACCGGCACAGTGACACGACCTTCGTAGTCGGGGCTGGATTTCAGATAGAGCTGGTACAGGTAATCCAACTGGTACTGATCGTCTTTCAATTCCCAGCCATTGCTCAACATCAACGGCTCAACCACGGTGACGCCGATCAGTTCCTGCAAGGCCTTCAGCTGGCGGAAAATCAGCGTGCGATGCGCCCAGGGGCATGCCAGGGATACGTAGAGGTGATAACGCCCGGCTTCCGCCCTGTAGCCGCCATCGCCGGTCGGGCCTTTACTACCATCGGCCGTGACCCAATTGCGAAAGCGGCTGTCCTGGCGGCGAAATTCACCGCCAGCTGACTTGGTGTCATACCACTGGTCCACCCATTGCCCCTTCTGTAGCAACCCCATCGCGATACCTCCTCCAGTTCCACCTTTGACCTATTTACAAATACCACACTTCGCCAACTCACGGCTGGCCATGGCTTTTCCATGATGCAAGACAGCCATACTAAAACAAGCTAATGAAATTTGTAATTCCGAGCCCGTAGGATTTAGTATTGACCTCTTGCGGGGGGGGGCTCAGAATTCTAGCCGTCGCAACAGCTAATAATCCCAGGGGGGGGTCGAAAATGATTGGAGATAAAGTTGAGGTCAGTATAGCCGGCGGGCTGGATGTGGAACTGCCACGCATGGTCCGTGTACGCCAGAAGTTCGAGTGCCTCGAACTGGATGATGTCACCGCCACGGTGGTCGAACAGTTTGAGGACCCCTCTATTCGCGAGAAAATCAAACCCGGCATGAGCATTGCCGTCGGCTGCGGCTCGCGAGGGATTGCCAACATCGGCGAGTGTGTGGGCGCCGTCATCTCGCAACTCAAGGAGCTGGGTGCGGAGCCCTTTATCTTTCCCGCCATGGGCAGTCACGGCTCGGCATCGGCGGAAGGCCAGATCAAGGTGCTGGCCAGCCTCGGCATCAGTGAGGAGACCATGGGTTGCCCGATCAAGTCCAGCATGGAGGTGGTGCAATTCGGTGAGTTGGATAACGGCATGCCGGTGTACTTCGACAAACACGCCGCCGAAGCCGACGCCGTGGCACTGGTGTGCCGGGTCAAGGCCCATACCAATTTCCGTGCGCCGATCGAGTCCGGCATCTGCAAAATGCTGGTGATCGGCGCTGGCAAAATTGCCGGCGCTTCCGCCACCCACTCCTACGGCTTTGATTCCTTCATTGATCTGATCCCCGCTGGCGCGAAACATATCATGCAGAATGTCAATTTCCTGTTTGGCGTGGCAATGGTTGAAAATGCCGAGGACCGCACGGCACTGGTGGAAGTGGTGCCCGGTGAAAAAGTCCTTGAGCGTGAGCCGGAGCTGCTGAGCAAATCCCGCCAGTGGATGCCTAAGTTGCAATTCGACGACATCGATGTGCTGGTGATCGACCAGATCGGTAAAAATATTACCGGAGCCGGCGCAGACCCCAATATCACCGGGCGCAACGCGCGCGGCATGGATTGGGAAATGAAGCCGGATGTCAAAAAAATCGTCATGCTCGGCCTGACCCCGGAAACCGATGGTAACGCGACCGGCGTCGGCACCGCCGATGTGATAACCATGCGCGTTTTCAGGGATTTTGACCCCGCCAAGACCTATGCCAATGTAATTGCGGCGACTCTGCTGGATGGTGCGGCGATTCCATTGATCATGAATACCGACAAGGAAGCGGTGCAACTGGCGGCGAAATCCGTGCTGCGCACCAAGCCACTGGATGTAAAAATCGTTCATATCCCCAACACGCTTGAAATTACGACCATTGATGTGTCAGAAAACCTGCTGCCCTACATAGAGGCCAACCCGGACATGTTCGAAGTGATTGGCGAGCCGAAAGCCTTTGACTTCGACGCCGAAGGCACCCTGACCCCGATGCCCAGCCACGGCGTCAAGGGGGATGAATAAATCCTGCATGGAAAACACCATCCCTGCGCAGGTTGTAACGGAAGTTGGTCAGCCGCCTTTCACTGGCGCTGACCGGCTGGCCCTGCAGCGCTTGCAGCAATGTCTTGCTGAAATCCCCTACCGGGTTATCGCCTGTAGCGGTGGCATCGACAGCCTGTTGCTGGCTACTGTCGCCCATCGTCACAACTCGGAAACCCTTGTGGCTCACGCCCTCAGTCCCGCTGTCCCGAGCGATGCCACTGAGCGGGTCAGGTTGTGGGGCGAACGCGAAGGCTGGAACCTCAATCTGGTCAGTAGCGGTGAATTTGACGACGAGGATTACCTCAGCAACCCCTCCAACCGCTGCTATTACTGCAAGAGCCACCTCTACGACACACTCGACAAGCTCGCCGACTGCGTTGACAGTGGCGCCGTGCTCTTGAGTGGCGCCAACACTGACGACCTCGGCGAGTACCGCCCCGGGCTTATAGCAGCGGAAGAGCGTGGCGTGCGCCACCCCTATATTGAGGCCGGCATCGACAAGGCGACCATTCGGTCGATTGCCCGCCACCTGGCCCTGCCCTTTGCCGAACTGCCCGCCTCACCCTGTCTCGCCAGTCGCCTCTACACCGGCACCCGGGTTACCAGCCCGCGTCTGCGTGCGGTGGAGGCCTGCGAGGATCTGATTCGCAAGCGCGCGGCTATCGACGTGGTGCGCTGTCGAATCCGGGGCGAGGAAATGCGTATCGAGTTACTGCCCGGGCAATCAAAACGTCTTACCCCGAATCTTCTTGCTGAAGTAAGCCGGGAGGCTGCCCGCCACCAGGCTAACATCAGCGGAGTCACCATAGACGCCGAAGGTTATCGACCGGGGCGCGCCTTTATTGTCAATACAGATTCACCATAATGTCGGTTAAGTATGATTACCAGCGCCTGGAGCGCCTTGGCATGCCGGAGGCCATTCTCTGTGATGGCAAACACGCTGAACACCTGGAACAGCTGCTGGAAGAACTTCTGGCCCGGCCCGAGCACCCGGCGCTGTTTACCCGTCTTCACCAGCAGGTATTTGACACCCTTGCTCCCCATGTAGCGACGCCGCTGGATTACTGTCGCGTTTCTAACACCGCCATACTGCACGGGGTACTGCCGCAGCGAACCGGCAGTGTCGCCGTTGTTACGGCGGGAACGTCGGATCTGCGGGTTGCAATGGAGGCATCGAGGACGCTGGAATTTACCGGCATACCCCACACCCTGATCGCCGATGTCGGCGTTGCCGGTGTCTGGCGGCTGCTGGAGAGAATCGACGAGATTCGAAGCCACGACGTGGTGATCGTCGTCGCCGGGATGGATGCTGCCCTGGCATCCGTGCTGGGCGGGCTGGTCGACAAGTGCATCATTGGCGTCCCCACTTCCATCGGTTATGGTGTTGCCGCCGGCGGCAATACTGCGCTCAACGCGATGCTGGCCAGTTGCGGCCAGGGCGTAACGGTGACCAATATCGACAACGGCTTTGGTGCCGCCTGCGCCGCCATTCGAATCCTGAACGCCATCAACTCGCAGGTCACAACATGAAACATGCGTCCATTGTGCTGCGCACCCCGAGCGGCCTCAGTGGCGATATGCTGGTGACCGGCCTCAGCCGTCTGGCCGGGGTTTCCGACGCAGAACTCAGCGCCCTGGTGGACAGTATCGGCCTGCCTGCGCTGCATGACGTGGTCAGTATCAAGCCCCACAGCGTCAACGGAATTTCCGGCTGGAAAGCAGACATTGACCTGCCCCATGAACACTCCCATCGATCCCTCGCGGTTATCAGCGAACTGATCGACAACAGCACGCTTGAGCAGGCCGCCAGGAAACTGGCCAGCGACACCTTTCATTACCTCGGGGAAGCCGAGGCCAAGATTCATTCAATCCCGCTGGAAAAAGTCACCTTCCACGAAGTGGGTGCACTGGACAGCATCCTCGACATCTGTGCCAGCGCCGCGCTGTTTACCCGGCTGGCACCGGTGAATTTTTACTGCAGCCCGCTGCCACTGTGCGACGGGGTTATTCGCTGTGATCACGGTTTTATCGCCAGCCCGGCGCCGGCGGTTCAGGAAATGCTGCGCGGGGTGCCGGTTTACGGCATTGAATCCCGCGGCGAGACCGTTACACCGACAGCACTCGCTTTCCTGCGTGCGGCACAGGCGCAATTTGGCAAATGGCCGCAGGCGGAGGTGCTTGAGGTCGCTCGCGCATTTGGCGGTCGCGTGCTCCCCGGTGTACCCAACGGAGCCATGTTTTTTCTGGTTCAGGAGTAGCTGATGACACCTGAAATCAACGTACTGATTGTCACTGCCGCTTCAATCGCCTTCGCCCATACCCTGCTCGGACCCGACCACTATCTGCCCTTTGTGGCGATGGCAAAGGCACGCAAATGGTCGTTGGCGAAAACCCTGCGCATTACCCTCTACTGCGGGGTTGGGCACCTTGTCGGCTCGGTGCTGCTGGGCCTGCTGGGTATATTTCTGGGTGTTCAGCTATCGTCGCTGACCTGGCTGGAGGGGTTGCGCGGAAATCTCGCCGCCTGGCTGCTGATCGGGGCCGGCCTGGCCTATACAGCCTGGGGGATACGTCACGCGCTTCGCATGCAGACACATACCCACTGGCACCAGCATGATCACCTGGTGCACAAACATGCCCACAACCACAGCTCGTCCCATGCCCACTTGCACCGGAATCCGGAGAAAGCAGCATCACTCACCCCCTGGATGATTTTTATCTTCTTTATTCTCGGCCCCTGTGAACCACTGATTCCGCTTCTGATGTACCCCGCTGCAAAAGAAAGCCTGTCCGGTGTTCTGGCAGTTACCCTGGTATTTGGCCTGGTGACCGTGCTCACCATGATCCTGGCAGTGAGCGCTGCACTGATGGGACTGAAGACGATACCCACGCGGCGACTGGAACCCTACGGGCATGCGATTGCCGGCAGCACCCTCCTGTTCTGTGGACTGGGGATTGTGCTTCTGGGGCTCTGAGAACGCCTAATCGCCCCGGCTCACAAGCAACGGGATTGTAGTCTAGATATCTGCGGGCTATTGGGCAGTGCTTCTCTACGCCTTTTGACTCTTTGTTGCGCTGCGGTTTTACAATACAGGCGCCAGTTCGCTGATGCCAAGCCAAGATTCCTGTTAGCCCTCATCAGGCAGGCGCCAACGATTGAAGGTAACGATCAGAGTTACAGCTCAACCACCAGTTTGCCCTTGTTTTCACCGGTGAAAAGCAGGTTGATTCCCTCGATGGCGCTTTCCAGGCCGTGCAGCTTATGAACGCGGTACTTCAGCAGACCCTTGGATAAATACCCGGCCAGGGCTTCGTTGATCTGGGGAATTTTGTCGTAATAGTCCGGTACAGTAAATCCCTGCACCTTGAGGGCCTTGAGGTTGATTTCTTTCCAGTTCGGCCCCGGCGTAGGAGTTTCGATGTTGTAATCTGCAATCACCCCGCAAACCGCAATGCGGCCAAAACGGTTCATATGGTCAAAAACCACCTGCTGTACCGGACCGCCGGTGTTTTCAAAAAACACATCGACACCATTGGGAGCGGCAGCACTTATCTCCGCCTCGAGATCGGCAGTTTTGTAGTTGATTGCCTTGTCAAAGCCAAGCTCCTGCTCCAGCCAGGCGCATTTTTCATCGCTGCCCGCCGTGCCTATCACCCGCAATCCCTCGGCCTTGGCGATCTGCCCCACCAGGGAACCGACAGAGCCGGCAGCGCCGGTAACCACCAGTGTTTCCCCGGCCCTGGGTTCACAGACCATCATCAAACCGATATAGGCGGTAATGCCCGGCAGGTACATCACACACAACACGGCTTCGACGGGAATATCCCTGGAAATAATCTGCATATCCTCTGTACCGAGGGAGTACTCGGTCCAGCCCATGGTGCCCAGCACTCTGGAACCTACCGGGAAATCCGGGTTTTTCGATTCGACCACTTCACCGATGCCAAAGGAGCGCATCACCTCGCCGATTTGCACCGGTGGCATGTAGCTGTCCCCGTAGTCATCGAGCCAGGTACGCATGGCCGGGTCCAGCGACATATGGGTCTGCCTGACCAGGTATTCGCCATCCTCGAGCGCCGGTGTTTGCATGGACACGACTTCAAAGATATCCGGTGTTATATCACCAGCTGGCCGCTTAACCAGTTTGACCGCTTTATACTGCATAATCTGTCCCCGTGAAATTTAAAGGCAAAGGTGTCGAGACAATACCCGCCAAGGGGCTGCCTGATCCCCGGCACGCCCACACATGCCTACTCCGAGGGGCTGTTTGCATAAATCGAGTTCAAGAGGCCGTCGATATCCAGGTCAAAGCTTTTTTGCCGCGGCGGGTAGTCCTTGAATGACTGGAGAAATTTCCCCATTCTTGGCATCAAGCCGGCAAGCAACCATGAGCGGTTTTCCTGCCACTCATCAAAGCCACGCGAGTGCTGAAAACGCTCAAATGGGTCGAGTTTCAGGTTGGTGATCACCGGTGTCACCAGCAGTTGGCGCACACCGTTAAACCATTGATCCTGCTTGGAGAAGAGGAACTTGTAATCACCCCAGCGCATGCCGTGAAGCTTGGTCTCGGTGAAATAGAAAAACTCGTCGCGCTGGCTAGGTCCTTTACCGGTCAGCATCTCGCTCTGGTCGAAGCCATCCAGGTGAACCTTGTAGCTGCGTGAACCGATGCGATGCCCCTTCAGCAGCTGTTGTTTGAGCTCGGGCTGACCCAGCATCGACATGATGGTCGGCACCCAGTCTTCCATGGTCATAAATTCACCGGTGCTTTTACCTGCCGGTATCACCCCCGGCCACTTGACGATCATGGGGACACGGAACCCACCCTCGTAGCCGCCGACGCCTTTTTCACCCCGGAACGGGTGATTACCCCCGTCGGGCCAGCTGTTGGAGGCAGCGCCGTTGTCGGTGGAAAACATGACCACTGTGTTGTCCTCAATGCCGAGCTCTTCCAGCAAATCCAGCAGTGCGCCGACGTCATCATCCAGTTCCATCATGCCATCGGCATAAATTCCGTAGCCACTCTTGTCCTTGTACTCCGCCGACAGGTTGGTCCTGTAATGCATGCGCGTGGTGTTGTGCCAGACAAAGAATGGTTTGCCGGCCTCGACCGTCTCGCGAATGAAACTCATTGACTTCGCCAGCACCTCTTCATCCAGAACCTCCTGCCGCTTGCTGCCAAAACTGCCCAGATCTTCCGTTCTGCCATCGGACCAGGAGTGGATTACCCCTCGCTGCTTGATGCCACCAAGCACTGCCGGATCCTTGGGGTAGTCGTATTGTTCAATATATTCACCGGCATTCAGATGGTAGAGAATGCCAAAAAACTCATCGAAACCGTGTTCGGTGGGCAGGTGCTCGTCGCGATCACCCAGGTGGTTTTTGCCAAACTGGCCAGTACGGTAACCGAGCGGCTTTAACATCTCGGCCAGGGTCGGGTCCTCCCTGGATAAACCCTGTGTAGCACCCGGCAGGCCAACCGTGCTCAGCCCGGTTCGAATCGGGTACTGGCCGGTGATAAATGCCGCGCGTCCGGCGGTACAGGACGGGTGTGCATAGTGGTCCATAAAGATCAGGCCGTCATCGGCAATGCGATCGATATTCGGCGTAGAGCCACCCATCATGCCGCGGTGATAAGCGCTGACATTCCACATGCCGATGTCATCGCCCCAAATGATAAGAATGTTTGGCTTGTCACTGGCCGCCTGAACAAGGCCCGACAGCAGGCAGAGAAAAGCCAGGCAAAAACCGCGTGTCAAATAGGAAAAAAATCGCATAAATACCCCCCACATTAAATCAGTGCAAATTTATAAAGGTAACAAAACCTGCCGCCGCCATCCTCACCATTGGCTTGGCTCCCCTGTCCCGGCCGGCAAGCTGTAAAACCCAGGTAACTGGCATTGTACCGGGCGACCCTGGATTTCGAATGTCTACTTCTTGACGTTTTTGGCCTCGCTGTCCCGAGTCACAGTGCCAGAATGGTGCACCGCGATTGACCATCAGCAACCCCGAGCCAGAAAGCTCTTCCATTATCACTGCAACTAGCATTCTGCGCGAATCACCTTGCTCGCCAGCAGCTCACCGATTTTATCTTCACTGTAGCCGTGCCTTAACAGGACATCCCGGGTGTCAGCCCCGACATCGCGGGACGGCCGGTACTCTGGTTTGCCGCACTGGCGAAACTGGATCGGCGGTGTCGGCATGTAAAAGGTATTGCCCGAGGGGTAGGTTATCGGACGCATAAAATCGTTGACCAGCGCCTGTTCATCCTGGGCGACATCGGCCATATGGCGCAGGTTCTCAAAGGGAATGTCCACCTCTGCCCATCTTTCTGCCCAGGCACTCAGCGGTTTCGAGGCGATCAGCGGGGCCATAATCTCCACCAGCTGGCGCTGGTTCTTCTTGTTTGCCATTCTTGAATTAAAGCGCGCGTCGTCGATGAGATCCGCCCTTTCCATCGACTCGCAAAGGGGCTTCCAGTACTTGTCAAAATCGAACAGCATCAATATGACCCATTGATCATCAGCCGTTTTATAGGGGTGCCCCATGACAGGCAGCAGAACCGGTTCCTTGTAGGGCTGAGGGTAACGATGGCCAACCTGAACCACTGGCTGCATGGTTGCCGTTGTCCAGATTCCGGTGTGGTACAGGGACACGGATACCTTGTCACCCAGTCCTGTTTTCAGCTTTTTGAACAGCGCCGCCGAAACTCCCTGTGCCAGCGCGACACCGGTGGGGTGGTCGCCCATGCCGCCCAGGTTCACCAGCGGGTAATTTTCTGAGGTGCCGGTATCAAGTCCCAGTCCGGTGCGGCCGAAATAGGCGATGATGTCATAGCCGGGCTTGCCGGCCTCCTCCCCTTTCTCACCGTAGCCATTAACATGCCCGTAAACGAGTCCGGGAAAGCGCTCACTCAACTCATCGTAGGTCAGCCCCAGCCTGGTGAGTGCATCTTCCCGGTAGTTGGTAATCAGGACATCTGCGTCCTCGAGCAAATCGAACAGGATTTTCGTTCCGGCGCGGCTTTTAAGATCCAGCGAGATGAATGCCTTGTTCGCATTCTCCAGATCAAAAATCGGGTTTTCATCCTTGTCCCCCGGTACGCCGAGGACAACGCCCTGCACCCGGTGGAGATCACCACTGATGGGCTCTACCTTAATCACCTCGGCACCCTGGTCCGCCAGTATTCGCGCAGCACTGGATGCGGCGATGACTGTGGAAAGGTCGACAACTTTCACGCCTTGAAACGGTTTCATGGGGCCACCATCTGTATGACTGAAGATAAAATTTCAGCGAGCAACGAATACTGACAACAATAACAGTGAAACCCGGCAGCTATTTCTTCTCGGCTTCATTGAGCCAGTTGACATTGCCGGAATGGGTCACTGCCCCGCGGTTGGCCGGACCGACGCTGGCAATGTATTTCTGTGGATAGCCGCCACTCACCATGTGCGCCTTGCCACTGGGATCTCCGCGTTCGACACTGCGGCGTTGCTCCAGCACTTCCTCGCCAACCTCCAGCGTCATGGTTTTCGAGTTGATATCGATGGTGATGGTATCGCCATCCTCTACCAGCGCGATGAGACCGCCCCTGGCGGCTTCCGGTGTCACGTAACCGATACAGAAGCCGTAGGAGGCGCCGGAAAAGCGTCCATCGGTGACCAGCGCGACATCCTTTTTCATGCCCTGCAGGAAGGCGGTAATGGTTACCAGTTCCCGCATGCCGGGGCCCCCGACGGGGCCCTCATTGCGAATCACCACTACCGATCCATCCTCGATCTTGTTCTCCAGCAGGCTCTGCATGCACTGCTCTTCCGATTCGAACACCTGGGCCGGACCGGAGAAATGGGTGCGCTCGATACCGGCGTTCTTGATCACCGCGCCATCCGGTGCCAGGTTGCCCTTGAGTATCGTCAAACCGCCGCCGGTACTGCGCGGACTGGTGATCGGTACCACCACCTTGCCGTCGGGATCGGGCGCGTCGGCAATGGCGTCTTTCAGCAGTTCACCGGTCAGCGTCAGGCAATCGCCGTGCAGGAAGCCACCCTGCAGCAGTTGTTTCAGAACCACGGGCACACCGCCAACCTCGTGCAGATGGGGATAGAGGTAGGGACCGGAAGGACTCAGGTTGGTAATCAGCGGCGTGCGCTCGAATACGGCCGCCACGTCCTCAATGGTAAATTCGATGCCGGCTTCGTTGGCAATAGCGGGAATATGCAGCACGGCATTGGTCGAGCCGCCGGTGGCCGCCGTAGCGGCACAGGCATTTTCCAGGCTCTCCCGGGTCACCAGGTCCCGCGGCAGCGGGAAGTTGTCTTCCACCACCTTCATCAGGGTGCGCCCGGCGCGGCGCGCCATCGCCCAGCGCTGGCTGTGCACCGAGGGAATGGTGCTCGACCCCAGCGGGGCAAAGCCCAGCACCTCGGCAATCATCCCCATGGTGTTGGCGGTGAACTGGCCGGCACAGCAACCGGAGACAGGCCAGGCAACGCGGGCGGCGTCTTCCACTTCCTCCTCGGAGGCCTGCTTCATAATCCACTTGCCGGTGTATTCACCCACGGTCTTGATCTCGATATCCTTACCCTGAAAGCGACCGGGCAGTGTCGAACCGCCATTGAGGAAGGCGCCGGGGACATTGAGGCGGGTCAGGGCCATCATCATGCCGGGGAAGTTCTTGTCACAGGCGCCGATGCACAGCAGACCATCGTACTGGTGGCCGCGCATGACAATTTCGATGCTGTCGGCGATCACCTCGCGCGACATCAGCGAGAAGTGCATGCCAGTGTGGCCATTGACCAGGGCATCGGAGATCGAGATGGTGTTGAACTTGCGAGGTGTACCGCCACCGCGATAAATACCATTACTGGCGTGATCGGAAATTTCCGACAGGCGGATATTACAGGCACTCATCTCGCCATGGCTGGAAACAACGCCGATAAAGGGCTGGGCGATATCCTCATCGTCCAGCCCCATACCGCGCAACATGGCACGCGCAAAAGCCTTGACCGGACCCGACTTCATCACCTCGGACCGGAAGGGTGGGCGCTGGCTTGGTTTCTCCTGACTCATGTCTCTCTCCTCTGGCCCGGAGCCAGGTTCATAGTTTGCAGCGAAAACGCCTGCGTCGATCTCCGTCGGCTACTCGCTCACGGCCTTGACCTAATCTCCAGCGGCCGGCTTGGCTTTGGCTTTAGCCTTGGGTT
Organism: Porticoccaceae bacterium; assembly: GCA_041571855.1. GTDB lineage: Bacteria > Pseudomonadota > Gammaproteobacteria > Pseudomonadales > Porticoccaceae > JACKOF01. Next base: position 286 of record JBFFTH010000051.1, on the reverse strand, counting down.
TTGCCTTGGCCTTGGGTTTTGCCTTGGCCATGGCTTTCGCCTTGGGCTTGTTTGCCGTCGAGCTTTCGGCCGCCGCGGCCTGCTGCAGTTCCTCAAAGGCCTGGTACAGACATTGCTCGTAGAACATGGGGTCGGGCATCATCTCGCGGCAGGTCTGGAAGGAAATTGCGATCTCGCCGTTATAGCTAGTAACCGGGTGTATCAACCCGCAACCGGGGAATGGAGGACCGGCGGCAATGGTCCGCAGCAACTGGGCGCCGCCCATATAAAGCGGCACCTGCGGCCC
>JBFFTH010000050.1:0-13209 GCA_041571855.1 Porticoccaceae bacterium | reverse complement strand
CCGCCGGTGAAGATCGCGTCGAACAGGGGTGGGGCGCCGATGACCTGCGCGCTGCCGCTGCAGCCGCACCCGACGGCATCCTGCTGCCGAAGATCAACAGTGCTGACGATATTCACAAGGCCGAGGCGATCCTGGAAGAAGCCGGGCTGGATGACAGGACGTCTATCTGGGTAATGATGGAAACCCCGCTGGGCATCCTCCGCGCCGAGGAAATTGCCGGCGCCTCGCCCCGCATTGGCGGACTGGTGTTGGGCACCTCCGACCTGGTGAAGGATATCCATGGCCGCCACACCCAGCTGCGCCTGCCGGTGATTGCCAGCCTCAACCTCTGTGTTTTAGCCGCCCGCGCCCACCAGCTGATTATACTGGATGGCGTCTATCTGGACCTGTCTGACGAGGCGGGCTTCGATGCCTCCTGCGAACAGGGGCTGGAGCTTGGCTTCGACGGCAAGACACTGATCCACCCGAAACAACTTGCCACCGCCAACCGCGTGTTTGCGCCCAGCGAGGAAGAGCTCGACTTCTCCCGTCGCATCATCACAGCGCACGCCGAAGCGGAAGCCGAGGGCAAGGGCGTGGTGCTGGTCGACGGCAAACTGATAGAAAACCTGCATGTGCAGGATGCCCACCGTGTGGTGGCACTGTCGGAAGCCATCCAGGCGATGGCAAACGAAGACTGAATTGATAGTGGAGAACTAATTCGTGAACAATAAAACCCCTAAAAACTTTTTCAAGCCCCTGGCTGTCGGTGCGCCCCAGCCCTACCGTGAATTGCCGACGCGCCTCGAGCGGATGATTCACTTCTTCCCGCCACACATTGAAAAAATGCGTGCCAAAGTGCCGGACATGGCCAAAGACGTAGATGTAATACTCGGCAACCTGGAAGATGCCATCCCCGCCGATGCCAAGGAAGAGGCTCGCGCAGGCGTGATCGAAGTTGCCAAAAATTGCGAGCTGGGATCTACCGGCCTCTGGGTTCGCATCAACTGCCTGAACTCGCCGTGGGGGCTGGATGATGTGGTAGAGTTGATGAACAGCGTCGGCAACAAAATCGATGTCATCATGCTGCCGAAAGTGGATGGCGCCTGGGATATTCACTACCTGGATCAATTACTGGCCCAGCTGGAGGCAAAGAACAATATCCAGAAGCCGGTGCTGATACACGCCATTCTGGAAACAGCCGAAGGGGTTAAAAATGTCGCGGATATCGCTGCCGCCAGCCCGCGCATGCACGGCATGAGCCTCGGCCCGGCTGATCTCGCTGCGTCTCGGGGCATGAAAACTACCCGCGTCGGTGGTGGCCACCCGTTCTACGGCATGCTCGCCGATCCGGAAGCAGAGGGTACAGATCGCGCGTTCTTCCAGCAGGATCCCTGGCACTACACCATTGCCAAGATGGTCGATGCCTGCATGGCCAACGGCATCAAGCCCTTCTATGGCCCCTTCGGTGATTTCTCCGACGATGATGCCTGCAAAGCCCAGTTCCGCAATGCCTTCCTGTTGGGCTGTGTTGGTGCCTGGTCACTGCACCCCAAGCAAATTTCCATAGCCAAGGAAGTCTTCTCACCGGATCCGGATGAAGTGGCCTTTGCCCGCCGCATTCTGGAAGCAATGCCCGACGGTACCGGAGCAGTGATGATCGACGGCAAAATGCAGGACGATGCCACCTGGAAGCAGGCCAAGGTTATCGCCGACTTGGCGGATCTGGTAGAAGCCAAGGGCTCCTGACCCCCAGCAGATCGATAAAGGGCGGGGACAGCAATGTCTTCGCCCTTTTTATTTGTCTCGCCAGCAAGGCTAGCGGGGTGGGATCAATACCTGTTGCAGCAGCGGTACACCCGCCGATCGGCGCTGTTTCAGCGACACCCAGCTTTTGATCGTATCGGCCTTGCCCTCCGCCCGGTGTACCTGGGTCCGTGTTTTCGCCAGCCACAGGTCCTCACCGTTAAAACTGTAGACCGGGATCAGATCCATACGCTTTGAGGCGGGAAGAATACGGGGATCAATATTGTCCAGGATCAGCGGCTCTTCTGAGGGGACATCGTAGTAGGCCAGCACCATGTGAGCCTTGTTGAGACTGACCGCCTTGACTGCCGTCAGGCGCATCTTGTCTTCATCCACGCCCATCTGTTTGAGGGTGAAATACTTGGCGACGCTGAAATCTTCGCAGTCCCCGGCGTCCATTATCAGGAACTCCAGCGGCGTTGCCCAATAATCACTCTGCTGCCAGATATCCTCGTCATCGACGAAGCGGGCCTGGTTGAAAAAATTATTCACTTTCTGCAGTTTCAGCCACAAGGCCGCCTCACCTTGCTCGACAATCAGGTTTTGCCAGAACCTGACGCGGGCTTCAGCCAGGGGACCGTAGAGTTCGCCAACACGGTTGATTTCCGCTTCTGACAGCAGTTCCGAAGGAGGGCTAAGCTCTTGAGGCGCTGGTGCAATCGGCGGTGCCGGCGGCTGACTGGAGCAGGCGACAAAGAGCAGGGTACTTACGCTCAGCAAAAGAGAGCGGCAAACTGAAATAATTTTCACTGACGATTTTACATCCGCACAACCGGATTGAATTGATCACTACTGCGATAGCGGTTTTTGCCCTTTGTTGCACCGGCAAGGGCAATCAAAAAATCGGCCGGTATGATATGCCCCGCCGCGGCGAAGCTAACAAGGCCCAGAATCAGATGTCTCATGATCCCTTTTTTTAAACTCCGCCAGAGACAAACAATGCAAATTTACCGGGCGTCCAGAAACCGCGCTGCTGTGCTTTCCCGGAAACCGGTCATTCCACGGTTACGGATTTCGCCAGGTTACGGGGTTGGTCCACATCGGTACCCTTCAGTACCGCCACGTGGTAGGACAACAACTGCAGCGGAAGGGTATAGATAATCGCTTCGAGACTCGATGGCACGTGGGGAATATTCAGTACCGTCACGCCCGGCTCATTTTCAAAGCCGGCATCTTTGTCGGCAAAGACAAACAATTCTCCACCTCGCGCTTTTACTTCATGCAGGTTGGATTTCAGCTTTTCCAGCAGATCATTGTTAGGCGCTACCGCAACCACCGGCATGTCGCTATCGACCAATGCCAGCGGACCATGCTTCAACTCCCCGGAGGGGTAGGCTTCTGCGTGGATATAGGAAATTTCCTTTAATTTCAGCGCCCCCTCCAGAGCCACTGGATATTGCACACCGCGACCCAGGAAGAGTGCATGGTGCTTGTCGGCAAAGCACTCAAAGGTTTTTTCGATTTCGGCATTCAGCCCCAGTGTGACGGTGCAGAGATCAGGCAGTTGGTGCAGTGCTGCCACCAGTTCCTGCTCTCTGTCTGCACCCAGGCCGTGAGTTTTACCGAGGCCAATACACAGTAGCTGCAAGGCCACCAGCTGGGTTGTAAATGCCTTGGTGGAGGCAACGCCGATTTCCGGCCCGGCCTGGGTCAGGAGCGCAAGATCCGATTCCCGCACCAGGGAACTGTTGGCGACATTACAAATGGTGAGAGTGGCGAGATAGCCTGCATCCTTTGCCGACTGCAACGCCGCCAGCGTATCCGCGGTTTCACCCGACTGGGAGATAGTGACAAATAACGCATCTTCGGGCACCACTACCTTCCGGTATCGGTACTCACTCGCCACCTCAATATTGCAGGGAATGCCGGTCCACTCCTCGAGCCAGTATTTAGCCACCATGCCGGCGTGATAACTGGTGCCACAGGCGACGATCTGAACACTTTTAACCCGGGGAAAGATGGCATCTGCCTCTGCGCCAAAGGCTTCCGGCAGTACCTGCTTATCGCTAATCCGGCCCTGCAGGGTGTTGTCAATAACGTCCGGCTGCTCAAATATCTCCTTCATCATGTAGTGGCGATAGCCACCCTTGTCGGCCACATCATCGGCATCTTTCAACTTCACCACGGTATGGGTTGCGGGCTTGCCTTCGCGGTCAAAAATACTGAAACCATCGCGAGTGATTTCAACCAGTTCGCCTTCTTCAAGAAAAACAAACCGGTCTGTGACCTGGCGCAAGGCCATCGTGTCCGAGGCGATAAAGTTCTCCTCGATGCCGACCCCCAGTACCAGCGGGCTGCCACTGCGGGTTCCGACCAGCACATCGGGCTCCCTCGCACAGATCACGCCAAGGGCATAGGCTCCCTCCAGGCGGGCAACGGTCTTTTCCACCGCCTGCCGCAGAGATGTACTCACCTTCATGTAGTGGTGAATCAGGTGCGCGGCAACCTCGGTATCCGTCTCGGAAACAAAGTTGTAGCCCAGTTCCTGCAGCTCATTTCGTAGTTCGTTATGGTTTTCAATAATGCCGTTGTGAACCACGGCCACGTCACCGGAGAGGTGAGGGTGGGAATTTATCTCACTGGGAACGCCGTGGGTTGCCCAGCGGGTATGGGCAATGCCAAGGTTTCCCTTGACCGGGGAGTCATTGAGGTCAGACTCGAGAACAGAAACTTTACCCTTGTGCTTGCGGGCAACCAGCTCGCCGGCAGTATCCAGCACTGCCAGGCCCGCTGAATCATAGCCCCTGTACTCAAGACGCTTCAGGCCTTCCAGCAGAATTCCGGTCACGTTGCGCTGCGCTATGGCGCCAACAATTCCACACATTGTCTTCCCCCCCTATGATTTTTTTTGTGGCCTTTTCCAGCTATTGATATTCTGTTGCTTGACTCGAGTAATACCAAGATGGCCATCTGGCACTTCTTTATTAATCGTGGAGCCCGCGCCCACGGTGGCATTGTCACCCACTTTGAGCGGCGCAACCAGCGCAGAATTTGAGCCGATAAAGGCATTGTCACCAATTTCCGTGACGCTCTTGTTCACTCCGTCGTAATTGCAGGTAATGGTGCCGGCGCCCACATTGACGTTTTCGCCGAGTATTGCATCGCCGACATAGCTGAGATGATTCACCTTGCTGCCTTTTCCAATGCGGGCTTTTTTTGTCTCAACAAAATTGCCGATCTTGGCACCACTGGATAGCTCAGTCCCGGGCCGTAAACGCGCAAAGGGGCCAATGGTGCAATCACTGGCTACCGATGATTCCTCGAGGATCGAGCTGGCTTTGATTTCCACGTTGTCGCCGATCTTGCTGTTAATTATCAGGCAGTTAGGCCCGATGGTGACATTACTGCCAATTTCTACCTCGCCTTCAAAGATACAATTCACATCGATGCTGTTATCGCTGCCTGTGACCAGGTTTCCGCGCACATCTATGCGATTGGGATCCGCAAGAGTGTTGCCATTTTCCATCAGTATCTCGGCCTGGCGTCGTTGGAAATAACGTTCAAGATCGCTGAGTTGGTGTCGATTATTGACGCCTTCCACCTCCTGCTCGGACTGGGGTTGCCGGGTTTCAATATGAAAACCGTCGTTGCGGGCGATGGCAATAATGTCGGTGAGGTAGTACTCACCCTGGGCGTTATCATTGCCGATCTGGGGCAACCACTCTTTCAATTTCTCACTGCTGAGCGCCAGCACACCCGTGTTGACCTCACTGATTTCAAGCTGGGCGGGGGAGGCGTCTTTCTGTTCTACAATCTCTGCCACCTGGCCGAAATTATCCCGCACGATGCGCCCATAACCGGAAGGATCCGCCAGGGAAACTGTCAGCAGCGCGATACTGTCCTGGGTCACGGCGGCCAGCATACTTGAAATGGTTTGAGGTGAAATTAGTGGCACATCGCCATAGAGGATTAATGTCTTGCTACCGTTCCTGAGCTCAGGCACTGCCTGCTGCACCGCATGGGCGGTTCCCAACTGTTCTGTTTGCTCAACGTAGAGAAGATCACCGCCATTTACTTGCTCGCGAACCTGTTCCGATCCGTGCCCGGCAACGACGATCATGCGGGCATCATCAACGGTGCGTGCTGCATCGACAACATGTTGTAAAAGGGGACGACCTGCCAGTTGGTGTAACACCTTTGGCAGGGTGGATTTCATTCGGGTTCCCTTGCCTGCAGCAAGGATGACAATATCGGTTGGCATATCAAACCTTCACTGAGAACTTTGAAGGTATTTAATCAGGATGTGCATCTAATTGCACGAAGCTGTGACATTTCTGATTGCTGCCGTAAAACAAAAAAGGCGGCCACTGGCCGCCTTTTTTTATTGCAATGCAAACGCCGTTAGCGGCTGGACTTACCCAGCTTTTTCCGCAATTGCTCGATGGTGCGCAGCTGTGCGGCCGCGGCAGCCAGTTGCGAAGCGGCGCGCGAGTAATCAAACTCGCCGCTTTGGTTAGCCATCGCATGCTCGGCCTGCTGCTTGGCCTCAAGGGCGGCAGCTTCGTCGAGATCATCGGCGCGCAAGGCGGTGTCGGCCAGAATCGAAACCAGACCGGGCTGCACTTCCAGGTATCCACCTGACAGGTAATAGATCTCTTCCTCGCCATTCTGCCTGATCACGCGCACCGGGCCCGGCTTCAAGTCAGTGAGCAGCGGGGCGTGACCATAGGTGACACCCAGTTCACCCTGGGAACCTGTAGCGACAACCATTTCGACCAGGCCGGAAAACAGCGACTGGTCCGCACTCACGATGTCGCAATGTACTGTCATAGCCATAACCATATGCCCTTTTTTCGTTACCGGCTTACTTCAGTTTCTCGGCTTTCTCGACCGCTTCTTCAATAGAGCCAACCATGTAGAAAGCCTGCTCCGGCAAGTTATCGTACTGGCCTTCGAGGATACCTTTAAATCCGGCGATAGTGTCTTTCAGGGAAACGTACTTGCCGGGGGCGCCGGTAAATACTTCTGCCACGTGGAACGGCTGCGAGAGGAAGCGCTCGATCTTACGGGCGCGGGCTACGACCTGCTTGTCCTCTTCAGACAGCTCGTCCATACCCAGAATGGCGATGATGTCTTTCAGCTCTTTATAGCGCTGGAGTACAGACTGAACACCGCGTGCCACCTCGTAGTGCTCCTGGCCGATGATCAGTGGGTCCAGCTGACGTGAGGTTGAATCCAGCGGGTCTACCGCAGGATAAATACCTTTCGCTGCAATATCACGGCTCAGTACAACAGTAGAGTCAAGGTGAGCAAAGGTGGTAGCAGGGGAGGGGTCAGTCAAGTCATCCGCCGGTACATATACCGCCTGAACGGAGGTAATGGAGCCGGTCTTGGTGGAAGTAATACGCTCCTGCAGAACACCCATTTCTTCGGCCAGCGTTGGCTGGTAACCCACCGCAGAAGGCATACGACCCAGCAGTGCCGACACCTCGGTTCCTGCGAGGGTGTAACGGTAGATGTTGTCGACGAACAGCAGTACATCCTTACCTTCATCACGGAATTTCTCCGCCATAGTGAGTCCGGTCAGGGCTACACGCAGACGGTTTCCTGGCGGCTCATTCATCTGGCCGTAAACCATTGCCACTTTAGAGTCGGAAGGTGTTTCAACATTAACAACACCGGACTCCTGCATCTCGAAGTAGAAGTCGTTACCTTCACGAGTACGCTCACCTACACCGGCAAATACCGACAGCCCGGAGTGCTCGGTCGCGATGTTGTTGATCAGCTCCATCATGTTCACGGTCTTGCCGACACCGGCGCCACCGAAGAGGCCAACCTTACCGCCCTTGGCAAACGGGCATACCAGGTCGATTACCTTGATACCGGTTTCCAGCAGGTCAGTAGAAGCGGACAGCTCATCGTACGCTGGCGGCTTACGGTGAATGGAGGCGCGCTCTTTCTCGCCGATCGGACCTTTTTCGTCGATCGGGTTGCCGAGCACGTCCATGATGCGACCCAGGGTTTCTGTTCCCACCGGTACCGCAATCGGCGCCTTGGTGTTGGAGACGCCCAGGCCGCGGCTGAGTCCTTCTGAAGAACCCATGGCAATGGCGCGAACCACACCGTCGCCCAGCTGCTGCTGAACTTCCAGAGTCAGGCCCTTTTCTTCCACAGTCAGCGCGTCATATACGCTTGGAACCTGATCCCGTGGGAATTCCACGTCGATCACCGCACCAATGATTTGTACGATACGTCCGCTACTCATTTCCTGTTCCTCTTTCTGTAAACCTTTTCGTTAAACCGCAGCCGCGCCACTGACAATCTCAGACAGTTCCTGAGTGATTGCCGCCTGGCGGGCCTTGTTGTATATCAGTTGAAGCTCATCGATCAGTGTGCCGGCATTATCTGTGGCATTCTTCATCGCAATCATCCGCGAGGCCTGCTCACAGGCCTTGTTTTCCACCACACCCTGAAATACCTGGGATTCGATGTAGCGAACCAGCAGGCCATCCAGCAATTCCTTCGCATCCGGCTCATAGAGATAGTCCCAGTGGTGGCCCATCTTCTCATCCTCCACTGGCTCCAGGGGAAGCAACTGGCGGATAGTCGGTTTTTGCGTCATGGTATTGATGAACTCATTACCGGCTACAAAGAGGCGGTCGATCCTGCCATCTTCATAAGCGTCGAGCATCACCTTGACACCACCGATAAGATCGGTAATTTCCGGGTCATCGCCCAGATCCTTTACCGATGCCACCACGTTACCGCCCAGGCTGCTGAAGAAACTCGCCGCCTTGTTGCCGACCGCACACAGTTCAATCTCAACGCCCTGTTCGTCCCACTCTTTCATCGACTTGATAAGTGCCTTGAACAGGTTTGTATTGAGGCCTCCACAGAGGCCGCGATCGGTGGAGACAACGATATAGGCCACACGCTTGATTTCGCGCTGATCCATATACTGGTGCTGGTATTCCGACTCGGCATTGGCGATATGACCAACGACCTGACGGATGCGTGCGGCATAGGGCTTACCAATTGCCATGCGCTCCTGGGCACGGCGCATCTTGCTGGCCGCAACCATCTCCATCGCACTGGTTATTTTCTGCGTGCTTTGAATGCTGGCGATTTTGGTTCTGACTTCTTTTCCGATTGCCATAATCTACGCCTGTCTAAATAGGTTCCGGGTTGACCCGCTCATGCCTTACCAGGTTTGAGTGGCAAGGAATTTGTCGAGCAGGGCCTTGAAGCCCGCTTCCAGGTCATCGTTCCAGTCACCGTTTTCATTGATCTTGTCAATCAGGTCACTGTGTTCGGCCTTCGCGTAGGAGAGCAGGGCTGCTTCGAAATCGCCAACCTTGTTGACTTCAATTTCTTTCAGGTAGCCCTCTTCAGCTGCGTAAATAACCAGACCCATTTCGGCCACGCTGAGCGGTGCGTATTGCTTCTGCTTCATCAACTCGGTGACGCGCTCACCATGATCCAGCTGTGACTTGGTTGCTTCGTCCAGGTCGGAGGCAAACTGGGAGAATGCAGCCAGCTCGCGGTACTGGGCCAGGGCGGTACGAATGCCACCGGACAGTTTTTTCATGATCTTGGTCTGTGCCGCGCCACCAACACGTGATACCGAGATACCGGCGTTCATCGCCGGACGGATACCAGCGTTAAACATATCGGCTTCCAGGAAGATCTGGCCATCGGTAATGGAAATCACGTTAGTTGGTACAAACGCGGAAACGTCACCGGCCTGGGTCTCGATGACCGGCAGGGCAGTCAGGGAGCCGGTCTGGCCCTTAACTTCACCGTTGGTAAATTGCTCTACGTAATCTGCATTTACGCGGGCAGCACGCTCCAGCAGACGCGAGTGCAGGTAGAACACGTCACCCGGGTAGGCTTCACGACCGGGCGGACGACGCAACAGCAGTGAGATCTGGCGATATGCCCAGGCCTGCTTGGTCAGGTCATCGTAAATAATCAGTGCATCCTGGCCGCGATCCCGGTAGTACTCGCCCATGGAGCATCCGGCAAAGGGGGCCAGGAACTGCATGGCGGCGGGATCAGAAGCCGTTGCAGCAACAACAATTGTATGATCCATTGCACCATGCTCTTCCAGCTTGCGCACAACCGCAGCAATAGAGGAGGCCTTCTGGCCAACTGCCACATAGATACACTTAATGCCGGAACCTTTCTGGTTAATGATGGCATCCACTGCAATTGCCGTTTTACCGATCTGGCGGTCACCGATAATCAGTTCGCGCTGACCGCGACCGATCGGCACCATGGCATCAATTGCCTTGAGACCTATCTGGACGGGCTGGTCAACGGATTGACGGGCAATTACACCGGGAGCCACTTTTTCCAGCGCATCGGTTTCCTTGGCATTGATCGGACCCTTGCCATCAATGGGATTACCCAGTGCATCAACCACTCGGCCTTCCAACTCAGGACCAACCGGTACTTCGAGAATGCGACCGGTACACTTGGCTTTCTGTCCTTCTGCCAGCGACTGATAGTCACCCAGCACAACCGCACCAACAGAATCACGCTCCAGGTTGAGGGCCATGCCGTAGATACCGCCCTCAAACTCGATCATCTCACCGTACATCACGTCGGCGAGGCCATGAATACGAATAATACCGTCAGATACGGATACGATAGTGCCCTCATTCTGGGCTTCCGATGAAACATCCAGCGTGTCGATTCGCTGCTTGATAATTTCACTGATTTCGGATGGATTCAGTTGTTGCATGCTCTTTTCCTCAAGCGCTTTAACCTAAACAAGTAGGCCTTAAGAAGTTAATGCTTCGGCTAATTTTGCCAGGCGTCCGCGAATTGAACCGTCGATCACTGTATCACCGGCGCGTACCACGGCTCCACCGAGCAGGCTTTTATCAACGCTGACCTGCATATAGACCTCGCGCTCAAGCCTCGCGCTCAGTGCTTTGGTCAGCTTTTCCTGCTGCTCGACTGTCAGCTCGGTCGCCGACTCAATTGTGACATCGACCGATTTCTCGCGATTGGCCTTCAGCACTTCAAACTGTTGCTGAATCTGCGGCAGAAGCAGCAGACGACGATTTTCGGACAACGCGCCGATATAGTTCTTCAGCTGTTGGCTCAGATCTTCACCGCAAACGGAGATCAGTTTTTCAGCCTGTTGCTTTGCTGTGTAGCTTGGTGAACTCAACAGGCGTTCCACGGTATCCTGCTGAACAACGGCCGCCAACAGCGCCAGTGTTTTTGACCAGCCTTGCAGTTCGCCTTTGGCATCGGCGTATTCAAACGCCGCTCTGGCATAGGGTCGAGCCAGTGTGCTCAATTCCGCCATGTTTCGTCTCTCACCTCGGGGTTACAGCTGCTCGGCCAGTTTATCGACCAGGCCGCGGTTTACGTTTTCGTCGATAGACGCTTCCAGAACTTTCTCCGCACCCTGCAAAGCAAGCGCAGCTACTTTTTTACGCAGCTCTTCTTTGGCACGGTTCACTTCCTGCTCGATCTCTGCCTTGGCAGCCGTTTTAAGCCGGTCGCCCTCGGCGCGAGCCTGTTCTTTTGCTTCTTCGATGATCTGATTGGCGCGCTTGTTGGCTTGCTCAATCAGTGCAGCTGCTTCCTTCTTGGCCGACTTCATTTGGTCAACTGCTTTTTCCTGTGCCAGCTCCAGATCGCGGCTGGCACGATCAGCAGCTTCAAGACCGTCGGCAATTTTCTTCTGACGCTCTTCCATCGCTGTTGCCAGCGCGGTCCAGACAAACTTTTTGCAGAACCAGATAAAGAACAGGAATGAAATCAGCTGTCCGATCAGGGTCAGGTTAATATTCACACCAACACCTCATTCTTGGAGTTAGATAAAAGAATCGGGGTGGCTATGATTAACCTGCGTAAACAGCAAAGATCAGGTACATGCCGATACCCACACCAATCATCGGGATCGCATCGATCAGACCTGCCAGCAGGAACATTTTGCCCTGCAGCATTGGGCCCAGTTCAGGCTGACGAGCAGTGCCTTCAATCAGCTTGCCACCCAGCAGACCCATGCCTATAGCAGCACCCAGTGCACCAAAACCTACCATAATAGCGGCGGCAACCAAGATCAGTTCCATGTTTATCTCCTACTTTTTAAGTATGTAATAGAAAGTGAGTTTAAAAAAAATCAGTGATCCTCGTGCGCCATACTCAGGTACACGATGGTCAAAACCATAAAAATAAACGCCTGCAGAGTAATTACCAGGATGTGGAATACTGCCCAACCCCACTGCAGGGCACCACCAAAGGCACCCAGCAACCAGCCTGCGCTATACATCATGGCAATCAAGATAAAGATCATCTCACCGGCGTACATGTTTCCGAACAGCCGCAGACCGAGAGAGAAGGGCTTGGCCAGCAGGCCGACCAGCTCCAGTGCCAGGTTGATCGGTACAAAGATCGCCTGGACAACGACATTTTTGGCACTGAAGGGTTGCAGTGTCAGTTCGCCAACGAAACCTCCGACACCCTTCACCTTGATACTGTAGTAAATGATCATGCCAAACACGGCCAGAGCCATGCCAAGGGTAATATTGGGATCTGTGGATGGGACGATCTTCTGGAAATGCACACCGGCGTGGCTCAGCAACCAGGGAATAACGTCCACCGGTATGAGGTCCATCAGGTTCATCAGGAAAACCCAGACAAAGATGGTGAGCGCCATGGGGGCGATCCAGGGGTTGCGACCGTGAAAGCTGTCTTTTACCTGATTCTGGACAAACTCTACCATTAATTCGACAAAATTCTGGAAGCCGGAGGGAACTCCGGTGGTGGCGCGCCTGGCCGCCCGATAGAAAAAGAAAGAGAACAAAGCTGCCAGTCCAATCGACCAGCTGAGACTATCGACATTGAATGCCATAAAACCCATTTCGGCTGCTTCCTGAGCATTGTGGGCAAAGCTCCAGCCGTTTTCAGGGTGATTTCCAAAGGTCAGGTTTGTTAGGTGGTGCTGAATATATTCTGCGCCAGTCTGGTTTTCGGCTGCCATTTAGATTCTCTCAAATGCCCCAAATTATGATTTTTTAGCTGCGCCCAGAATACAGGATTTTGACACTGCTGAAACTGTAAACTATCGCCATTGCAAAATAGCTCAGAAACACTGCCGGCACCTGCAACGGCTCAACATATATAAATATCAGCGCAAACATGGTTGCTGTCATCAACAGCTTACCCGCTTCACCCCGGTATAAAGTACCGAGAATCTTCGATGTTGCCCTAGCGCCCCGGTGACGAAAGGCAATACTTGCAAACCAGGCCTGGGGGATAGCGTGTACCAATCCACCTAACAACACCGAATAGGCCAGGGTGAAATCCCACAAACCGCGAGCCAACATAACCAGAATCAGCAAAACTATCAACTGATAAACGGTTGCCCTGCCTATCGCTGGTTTTTCTATGGTGACCATAGAATTTTCAACTCAAATTTGCCAGCTGTGGCTGCGCGCCACCCACAGCGGCGTGGATTAT
>JBFFTH010000049.1:0-13291 GCA_041571855.1 Porticoccaceae bacterium | reverse complement strand
GCATCGTCGACTTCGGTGCGTTCGTGACCATTCTGCCGGGTACAGATGGCCTGTTACACATTTCCCAGATTGCCAAGGAGCGTGTCGAGAAGGTCACCGATTATCTGCAGGAAGGGCAGACAGTCAGGGTCAAGGTGCTGGATGTAGACCCACGAGGTCGCATCAAGCTGTCCATGAAAGAGGTGCAGGAAGAAATGGCTGAATCCTCAGAAACGGATCAAGCAGAAGCACCTTCTGAGCAGGCAGAACCAGCGCAATAGGATCTTGTCTGTAAACTCGATTAGAAACGGGGCCAGTGGCCCCGTTTTTATTTGCCGGAGAGAAAGAGCTGATCCCGTTGTTGAGTTTCGGGCGTGTAAAATCGCTGTTTGCCTGAAGCCGATATGGTGTCTATTCTTTAGTTATCGGTGCTTTGTCTTTAGCCGAAATGAGTGGGGAGGCTGTGAGTCTGGCTCACAACTGTTAATTAAAGCGTTAAAGGGGTTTTGCAACGATGCGATTGATACTTGTTGATGAGGTTTATCAACTGACCGAGAGCGCGAGTCCGTGTGTGCCGGAGAGCAGTACGCTGGAGGAGGTGGCTAAACTTTTTGCGAGAGACAATGTGGTTCGGGCCGTCTTTCTGGTGGATGAGCAGCAGAGGTTCAGTGGAATGATGAGACGGGCAGATCTGCTTAAATGGGTTCACTTGTATCTCTACGGAAAGACCGGAGGAGGGGCGGCATCGACCGGTGAAGTGTTGCGCCTGACGTTTGCCAAGCACGCCTCCGACCTGGCGCGTGGCGATGCCAATACACTGGGGGTCAGGCCTCAGGACACCCTGGAATCGGCCATGAATAAAATGATGATCAACGCGGAAACTGTTTTGCCAGTGCTTGACGATGACAATAAAGTTCTGGGCGATTTAAGGGCAACTGATCTCCTCAAGGTGGCCTTTGCTATTGTGAAAAAAGCAGAGTCATGACGCAGGCGTATGCAGATAAAGCCGCACCTGTTTTTTCTGCCTGGACGGGTAGGAGCCTGCACTGACCGGCTGTCGATAGGGGGTTAAAAATGCCCCTTCACTTTTTATCTTATGGAGACCTGTCCAAGCCCGATGGTTGTCGGCTGCTGCATGGCAGTGCAAAACGCAGTGGGATGTTGTAAGGCCCTGTCTGGCAACGCTTTTTCAATAAGTCAAGGCAATACCTGTGTACACCATAAAGGCCAGCCCGCAGACAGCCAGGCCGGCCAGGTCGCGCGGTTTAAGGGCGCCATCCCCTGATTCGTACTTGTCTTCTGAAGGTCTCAGTTCACGATGAATCATAAACAATGGAAACACGATACTTGGCCCAATAAAAAAACTGCATGCTATGTAGGCCCAGACGAAAGGTAACTTTCGGCGCCTTGCTTCCAGGATCATCCAGAAAAAAACCGCCAGCATAAAGAAGAGCATATCGGCAGTGATGAAACGGCTCGATTCGTTGACCAGAACGTCCTGCCAAAACTGGACAGTGCCACCCCAAAAGCCAAGTTCGGCGAGAAACCCGAGCACGTTTCCCCAGGTAAAAATCAGCGCGATGGCGGCGAAAATGCCATAAGTGATGCAAAGTGCCTTGCGAGAAACGTTCATACTGTTTTCCTGTTCTGTGGTAAGTGGAAGTGCAGTCAAGCCGGCTCCTATCTTGCCCTGAAAAAACCGGGTCGAACATAGCACTTGTTTAACAGCAGACGCGAGTTATGCGCTGTTGACCCTTTTTAGAAATCATCTTGCCAAACCGGGTGGGGCTGCCTAGTATCTAGAATTCCTATCAGATACCTCATCACCTGAAAAAAATCACAGGAGCCAGCAATGAAGCTGTACGACTATAAACCCGCTCCCAACCCGTTGCGTTTAAACCTGTTTATGGCTGAGAAGGGTATTCAGATACCCACGGAAACCATAGACCTGATGACAGGCGCGCAACAGTCTGAGAGCTACCGGGCGATCAACCCGATGATGACGGTACCCGCACTGGTGCTGGATGATGGCACTCTGCTGACCGAAGTCATCAGTATGTACAGCTACCTGGAGTCGAAATACCCGGATAAACCGCTGATGGGCGTAAGCGACGAAGAGAAGGCGCTGGTGTTGGGTTGGGATCACCGTTGTTACATTGAAGGCATGGGCGGCGGTGCCGATATTCTTCGCAACAGTTCGAAGGCTTTCGCCAATCGCGCATTGCCGGGGCCAGTCAGCTTGCCTCAGATTCCCGAGTTAATAGAGCGCGGCCAGAAGCGTGTTGCAGGCTTCTTCAAGGTCCTCGAGGATCATCTCGACGGTCGCGACTACATGGTGGGCAACGGTTTTACGGTGGCGGATATCTCGGCCTTTGTTTTCGTTCACTTCTGCTCCTGGGTAAAGATAACCATCCCGGAAGAATGCCCCAATGTGAAACGGTGGTTTGACAGGGTTCTGCAGCGACCGGCTGTTGCCGAGACCATGGCGAGCCTGGCCGGATGATCGCGGGGCGTCGATTGCGCTGATTTTGCGGCGAAATCCTCTTTGAGCAGTTGCCGGATGGCTGTTTGGGCCGATAGAGACACCGCAACCGCAGTCAGCGTGAGGTGGTCACGCCCCTGCGGACAGCATTCCGGTCGCTATGGCCTCAGTACTGCTTGCAGTACTCCCGGGGTGTCAGCCCTGTCCATTGCTTAAACGCGCGGGTAAATGACCGCGCTTCAGTAAAGCCGACCAGTGCAGAAACCTCTTCCACCGAGAGTCGGTCAGTGACCAGTTTCTGGATTGCCACTTCTCGCCGGATGTTGTTCTTGATTGCCTGGTAGCTGGTGCTCTCTTTTTGCAGTCTTCGGTACAGGGTGAGGGTACTGATGCCCAATGCACGGGCTATTTCCGGCGCACAGGGGAAAACCAGCTTGTCCTCACCCTTTTTCAGAATGGTATTCAGGATCGCTGCTTCCACACTGCGGTCGTCGGCGGGGATAGTCATGATGTCGGCCGGGTTGTTGGCCAGAAATAAATCCAGTTCGCGGCCCCTTCTGCAGAGGGCCTTCTGCAGGTAATCGGCATCAAAAATAAGCCGGTTGACTGGCTGACAGAACCGCAACCTGCCGGGAAACATAATCTGCAACTCTTTCAGGTGGGATGGCGGGGCGTGAACGAAATGGATTTCCTGCAGACGGATGGCTTCGCCGATATACCAGCTGGGGAAGCGGTGCCAGATGACCAGCAGAAACTCGGTGAGGAAGTGCTCGGCATCCAGTGAAGGCTCCGCAAGGCTGAGGCTGAAAATGGCGCGGCCCTTGTCACTGTCCAGAGACAGCGAGAGCTCCCGGCTCACCAGGCTGTAGAAATCGACGCCGAGCCGAAGTGCCTCGCCGAGGGTTTTACAGTGCCGCACCAGTTCACCCATCATTGCAAAGGCACCGAATTTGCAACCCTGACGGGTAAAACCCATAAACTCGTCATCAAGATCCTGTTGCACCAGGCGAAAAAGGCGCGCCACCTGATCGGCGTGAATGCGGCCGCTGTGATCCAGTATTTGGCTGGGGTTGATGCCGGCGCGGGAAAGCAGCTGCCGTTGACCAGCGGAATCGAGATGGCAGCCCTTCATCGAGCTGACAACATGGTGGTGTGAGATGGTTGCCATTGTGAAAAATTGTGAGTTTGTGAGAGCCGGAATCCGCTTCGATGGCTATTTTACCAGCGGTATTGAAACATTTTGTGACTTTTTGCGAATTATTTCGCCCTTGTAAGATTCCCCTAGCTGCTGCATATTTACCCATTACAGTTTTTGGCCGCTAACCAGCGGCCATCTTGTTAACCGGAGGTAGGTTTTTCATGTCTGAACTCAGCAAAAAATCCCGTGCAGACTGGGAGCAGCTGGCTGCTACGGAATTGCGCGGCCGGTCTGTGGATGACCTGGTCTGGGAGACAGCGGAAGGCATTGCCGTCAAGCCGTTGTACACGGCGGAAGATCTGCAGGGCGTTGAATATCAGGACAACCTGCCGGGCTTTGCTCCCTTTAAGCGCGGCCCCAAGGCGACCATGTACGCCGGGCGTCCCTGGACAGTGCGCCAGTACGCCGGTTTCTCCACGGCGGAAGAATCCAATGCTTTCTATCGCCGCAACCTCGCTGCCGGCCAGCAGGGACTGTCGGTGGCGTTTGATCTCGCGACTCACCGCGGTTATGACTCTGACCACGAGCGTGTGCTCGGGGATGTGGGCAAGGCCGGTGTGGCGATCGACTCCGTGGAAGACATGAAAATCCTCTTTGACGGTATTCCCCTGGACAAGGTCTCGGTTTCCATGACCATGAACGGTGCCGTTCTGCCGGTGATGGCCAGCTATATTGTCGCTGCCGAAGAGCAGGGTGTTAAGCCGGAACAGCTCGCCGGCACACTACAGAATGACATCCTCAAAGAATTTATGGTGCGCAATACCTATATCTACCCGCCGGCACCTTCCATGCGCATTGTGTCGGACATTATCGGATACACCGCCGAGAATATGCCGAAGTTCAATTCCATTTCGATTTCCGGCTACCACATGCAGGAGGCGGGCGCGACCAATGTGCAGGAGCTGGCCTATACCATCGCCGATGGTATCGAGTATGTGCGCACAGCCATCGAGAGTGGTCTCGATGTAGACAAGTTCGCGCCGCGCTTGTCGTTCTTTTTTGCCATCGGCATGAATTTCTTTATGGAAATCGCCAAGCTGCGGGCGGCGCGCATCCTCTGGGCGACCCTGATGAAGGAGAAGTTCAATCCCCAGAACGAAAAATCACTTATGCTGCGCACCCACTGCCAGACCTCAGGTGTGAGTCTCACCAGCAAGGACCCCTACAACAATGTCATCCGAACCACCATTGAGGCCATGTCGGCGGTTCTGGGTGGCACTCAGTCGCTGCACACCAATGCGCTGGACGAGGCGCTGGCGCTGCCCACAGATTTTTCGGCACGCATTGCGCGCAATACGCAGCTGGTGATCCAGGAAGAGACCGGCATTACCAATGTCGTCGACCCGCTGGCTGGCTCCTATTACGTGGAGACGCTCACTGACCAGCTGGTGAAAGAGGCCCGCGTGCTGATCGACGAAGTTGAAGAGATGGGTGGCATGACCAAGGCAGTGGAGTCCGGGATGCCCAAACTACGCATTGAGCAGGCGGCAGCACTGCGCCAGGCCCGTATTGACCGGGGCGATGAAGTGATCGTTGGTGTCAATAAATACCAGTTGGCTGAAGAGCCGGAAGTGGACATTCTCAATATCGACAACACCGCCGTGCGCGAATCCCAGGTTGCACGTTTGCAGCAGATTCGTGCCGGGCGCGATGGGGATGCCTGTCAGGCGGCGCTGGATGCACTGACCGCGGCCGCTGAAAGCGGCGAGGGCAATCTGCTGGCGCTGGCAGTTGAAGCCGCTCGCGTTCGCGCCACGGTGGGCGAGATTTCCGATGCGCTGGAAAAAGTCTGGGGCCGGCACAGGGCTGAGCAGCGCTCGATCAGCGGTGTCTATGGCTCTGCCTATGAAGGTGATGAGGACTTCAAGGCGATTCAGGATGAGGTTGAAAAATTCGCTGAAGCCCACGGTCGTCGCCCGCGGATGCTGGTGGCAAAAATGGGCCAGGATGGTCACGACAGGGGTGCCAAGGTAATCGCCACGGCATTTGCCGATATCGGTTTTGATGTCGACATCAGTCCGATGTTTCAAACGCCGAGGGAAGCGGCGCAAATGGCCATCGAAAACGATGTTCACCTGGTCGGCGTTTCCTCCCAGGCAGCGGGTCACAAAACCCTGGTGCCGCAATTGATCGATGAATTGAAAGCCGCAGGTGCCAGTGACATCATGGTCGTTTGCGGGGGCGTTATTCCGCCACAGGATTACGATGACCTCTTTGCCGCCGGCGTGGCCGCTGTGTACGGACCGGGAACCAATATTCCCGTAGCGGCCAAAGAAGTTTTGAAATTGATCAGCGAGCAGGCCGTTTAAAAATTACACCAGTAAACAGATCTGACACCGGAAAGACCGGAACGCAGCATATCAGGAGAAAAACATGCACGAGATACTTGAACAACTAGAGGCCAGGCGCGAACAGGCTCGCCTGGGTGGGGGACAAAAGCGCATCGACGCCCATCATGCCAAGGGCAAGCTGACAGCCAGGGAGCGGATCGAGCTCTTGCTGGATCCGGGCAGCTTTGAAGAGTGGGACATGTTCGTTGAACACCGCTGTACCAATTTCGGCATGGAAAAAGATCATGCGCCCGGTGACGGTGTCGTCACCGGTTACGGCACCATCAATGGCCGTCTTGTCTTTATTTTCAGCCAGGATTTCACCGTTTACGGCGGTTCGCTGACCGAGGCGCACGCTGAAAAGATCTGCAAGGTGATGGACCAGGCGATCAGGGTCGGCGCTCCGGTGATCGGTATCAACGACTCCGGTGGCGCGCGAATTCAGGAAGGTGTGGCCGCGCTGGCGGGTTACGCGGAAGTCTTCCAGCGCAACGTGATGGCGTCCGGGGTGGTGCCGCAAATTTCCATGATTATGGGGCCCTGTGCAGGTGGTGCGGTCTACTCACCCGCTTTGACCGACTTCATCTTTATGGTGCAGGACAGCTCCTATATGTTCGTCACCGGTCCCGATGTGGTAAAAACCGTGACCCACGAAACGGTGACAGCCGAGCAACTGGGTGGGGCTTCGACTCACACCAGCAAATCCGGTGTCGCTGACCTGGCCTTTGAAAACGATGTGGACGCGCTGCTGAAACTGCGTCGCTTCATGAACTACCTGCCCAGCAGCAACCGCGAACAGCCGCCCGTGTGGCCAACGGATGATCCCGCAGACCGCATGGATTTGTCGCTCGATACCGTGGTCCCCAATGACCCCAACAAACCCTATGACATGAAAGAGGTCATTCTCAAGATTGCCGATGAGGGCGAGTTCTTCGAGTTGCAGACCAACTATGCCAAGAATATTGTCACCGGCTTTATCCGCATGGAAGGTTCTACCGTGGGCGTGGTTGCCAACCAGCCGATGGTGCTGGCGGGGTGCCTGGATATCGATGCATCCAAAAAAGCCGCCCGCTTTGTCCGTTTCTGCGATGCCTTCAATATTCCGGTGCTGACACTGGTGGACGTGCCGGGCTTTATGCCCGGAACCAGCCAGGAGTATAACGGCATCATTAAGCATGGCGCCAAGCTGCTATACGCCTATGCGGAAGCCACCGTGCCGAAGATCACCATTATCACCCGCAAATCCTACGGCGGCGCCTACGTGGTGATGTCGTCCAAGCACCTGCGGGGAGATGTCACCCTGGCCTGGCCGAAAGCCGAGATTGCAGTGATGGGCGCCAAGGGTGCGGTAGAGATCATCTTCCGAAAAGATATTGGCGATGATGAAAAAATTCAGGCCCATACCGACGCCTACCAGGAGAAATTCTCAACGCCGTTTGAAGCGGCCAAGCGCGGCTTCATTGACGATGTTATCTTGCCACACGAAACGCGCAAGCGCGTCTGCCGTTCACTGGCGATGCTGAAGGATAAGGATCTGGACAACCCATGGCGCAAGCATGCCAACATGCCGCTTTAAGCTGTTGCCGACAAGCCAGTAATGCATAAACAGAATTAACAGAGAAGAAAAGGCCATGTTTAACAAGATATTGGTAGCAAACCGCGGCGAAATTGCCTGCCGCGTATTCAAAACCGCCAAGGCCATGGGCATTGGTACAGTGGCAGTGTATTCCGACGCAGACCGGGATGCGCTGCATGTGCAGATGGCGGATGAAGCCGTGCATATCGGCCCGGCAGCATCTGCAGAAAGCTATCTGGTGATCGAAAAAATCATCGACGCCTGCAAGCAAACCGGCGCCGACGCCGTTCACCCCGGCTATGGATTCCTGTCCGAGAACAAGAGCTTTTGTGAGGCGCTGGATGCCGCTGGCATCACCTTTATCGGCCCCGGCACCAAAGCCATCGAGTCCATGGGTGACAAGATCACTTCCAAGTTGATTGCGAAGGAAGCCGGTGTCAACACTATTCCCGGCTACACCGACGTGGTGCGCGACACGGATCACGCCGTGGAGATTGCCAACGATATCGGCTACCCGGTAATGCTGAAGGCCTCTGCCGGTGGTGGCGGCAAGGGAATGCGCGTTGCCTGGAACGAGGAAGAGTGCCGCGATGGTTTCGAGCGGGCTACAAATGAAGCCAAGTCCAGCTTCGGCGACGACCGCGTTTTTATTGAGAAGTTTATCCAGAATCCGCGCCACATCGAGATCCAGGTGATAGCCGACAGCCACGGCAATGTGATTTATCTGGGTGAGCGCGAGTGTTCTATCCAGCGCCGCCACCAGAAAGTGATCGAGGAAGCGCCTTCCCCGTTCCTGACCGAGGAAGTTCGCCAGAAGATGGGAGAGCAGGCCTGTGCCCTGGCGCGGGCGGTAGATTACAAATCAGCGGGTACCGTTGAATTTGTAGCCGACGCCGACATGAACTTTTACTTCCTGGAAATGAACACCCGCCTGCAGGTTGAACACCCGGTCACCGAACTGGTGACGGGTCAGGACCTGGTTGAACTGATGATTCGGGTCGCCGGTGGCGAGAAGCTGCCGCTGACGCAGGATGATGTCAAGCTCAGCGGCTGGTCCATTGAAACCCGCGTCTACGCGGAAGACCCGTTCCGCAACTTCATGCCTTCAATCGGGCGCCTGGTGAAATACACTCCGCCGGAAGGCGAGGGTGTCCGTGTCGACACCGGTGTCTACGAGGGTGGCGAGGTGTCCATGTACTATGACCCGATGATCGCCAAGCTGATTACTTATGGCAAGGATCGGGAAGAGGCGACCGCCCGCATGGTCGATGCCCTGGACGCCTACTACATACGGGGGGTGAATCACAATATCAGCTTCCTCAACGCGCTGATGGTGCATCCGCGATTTGTCGCCGGCAAGCTCACCACCAATTTCATCGCCGAAGAGTATCCGGAGGGCTTCAGTGCCGATCTGGTACCCCAGGATGACCCGGCGATAACCGCGGCTATTGCCGCTGCGGTCAACAAAAAATATCGCGAACGCAGTTCCAGGCTTTCCGGTCAGATGGCGAGCAACAATTACATCTCACCGAAGGACTGGGTAGTCATTGTCGGAGACGAGTATATTCCGGTTTCCGTTGAACTCGATGACGAGGGTTACAATGTTGAACTGGCCGGCAAAAACTACCGTATCAACAGCCACTGGAAGTTGGGCGAGCCGCTGTTCAAGGGTACGATCAACGGTGAAGAGGTTTGCGTTCAGGTCGACCGGAAGGGTTCTCAATTTGTTCTCTTCCATCGGGGTGCAGAAGTCAGCGCAATGGTTGTGACACCGCAAACGGCAGAGCTCAACAAGCATATGCTGATCAAAGAGCCGCCGGATATGTCCAAGTACCTGCTCTCGCCCATGCCTGGCCTGCTGGTCTCGCTGGCAGTACAAGAGGGCGACGAGGTCAAGGAAGGCGAAGAGTTGGCTGTGGTAGAAGCGATGAAGATGGAAAACAGTCTGCGTGCCATCCAGGATGGCGTGGTGAAGAAAATCACCGCTGAGGTGGGGGATTCACTGGTTGTTGACCAGGCCATCATGGAATTCGAGTAAAAGACCCACTGCAGGCCCGAGCCCGGGCCTGCAGCTCTCTCTATGAATATTCAGGAACTGGCTGAGCGGATTCAATCCGGCGATCGCAGGTCACTGGCGAAAGGTATTACGCTGGTCGAGTCGACGCGAGAAGATCACCGTGGGCAGGCAGTCGAACTGCTGGAGACCGTCATGCCCGCCACGGGCAATTCGATTCGGCTCGGCATTTCCGGTGTTCCAGGCGTCGGTAAGTCCACCTTTACCGAGGCATTTGGCAACCACGTTATCGATCAGGGGCACCAGGTGGCGGTGCTTGCCGTGGACCCGACCTCTGCCCTCAGTGGCGGCTCGATTCTGGGGGATAAAACCCGGATGGAAGTGCTGAGCCGCAATCCCAATGCCTTTATCCGCCCCTCTCCCGCGGGCAAGACGCTCGGCGGTGTTGCCCGCCGCAGTCGCGAGACCCTCCTCTTGTGCGAGGCCGCGGGCTTTGACGTGATTATCGTGGAAACGGTTGGCGTGGGGCAGTCGGAAACCGCAGTGGCAGAAATGACAGATATGTTCTTGCTGCTGCTGTTGCCCGGGGGTGGAGACGAGTTACAGGGCATCAAGCGCGGCATCATGGAACTGGCCGACCTGATCCTGGTGAACAAGGCCGATGGTGACCAGCAGGCCGCTGCCAAGCGCACGGTTTCTGATTACAGCCTGGCGCTGCACTTTCTCCATGCCCGCAGTAAAAACTGGAAAGTCAGGGTTCAGGCCTGCTCTGCGCTCAAGGGCCAGGGTATTGAAGAGGTGTGGGATACCGTCGGGGAATACCGCGAAAAACTTTCGGCGGCGGGGGAAATAACAAGCCGCCGGGCAGCCCAGTCAAAGGCCTGGATGTGGAACGAGACCGCCGATGCGCTGCTGACTGAACTGAAAACCAATGCAGAGGTTAAACAACTGGTTGCCCGGTTGGAATCCGAGGTGGTTTCCGGCAAGCTGCCGGCGACTGTGGCGGCCGGGAAGCTGCTGGATGCATTTAAAGCTGCGCAGACAGGGGGATAGACCTCCCGCCTGCAGGGTTCCAGTCCTGCCTGCCCAATTTCACCAGCTAAATCTCCACACGCACAACTTTTGCTGCAGCACTTAGGCAGTCCTTGCAACGGCGGTGGCGTGCCTCAGCCCCGTCCGCCATGCCTAAAGCGATGAAATTGTTTCCAGCTGTTGCTGCATCTTATCCAGTGCAGCGTGGGCACTGGCCAGCTTGTCGCGCTCCTTTTCTACCACTGCTGCGGGGGCATTGCTGACAAATTTTTCATTCCCCAGTTTGCCTTGCGTCCGCTGGATGTCCTTTTGCAGTCTATCGATTTCCTTGCCGAGCCGTGTCATCTCGGCTGTTTTATCGATCAGCCCTGCCATTGGCACCAGAATCTCCATGGTGCCGGCCAGGGCGGTGGCGGACATCGGTGCGCTGTCTGCCGGAGTCAGCCAGGTAACGGACTCAAGGTTTGCCAGCCTGGTCAGGTAGTGCCGGTTTTCTTCCATCCTTCGCTGGTCTTCGGTGTCACCGTTTTTGAAGAATACCGGCAGCAATTTGCCGGGGGGGATATTCATTTCGCCGCGAATATTGCGAATCCCGACAATCACCTTCTTGATCCATTCGATATCTGCTGTTGCCCCGCTATCGATCCGGCTTTCATCGGCAACCGGATAGGGCTGCAGCATAATGGTGTCGCCTTCAGCGCCGGCGAGAGACTTCACCCGCTGCCAGATCTCCTCAGTGATAAAGGGCATCATCGGGTGAGCCATCCTGAGGGTCGTTTCGAGCACCCTGATCAATGTTCGACGGGTGCCTTTTTTCAGTGCAGCAGGGGCATTGTCATCCCACAGTACCGGCTTCGACAGTTCCAGGTACCAGTCACAGTATTCATTCCATACGAACTCGTACACCGCCTGTGAAGCCAGGTCAAAACGATAGCCGGCGATGCTTTCCGCAACTGTCCTTTCTGCTTCCTGGAGGCGGCTGATAATCCAGCGATCTGCCAGAGACAGCTGGTAATCGCCATCGTCTTGTCCGCAATCCTGTCCTTCGCAGTTCATCAGCACATAGCGGCTCGCATTCCAGATCTTGTTGCAGAAGTTGCGGAAGCCCTCGATCCGCCCCACATCGAAGTTGATATCGCGGCCTGTGGAGGCCAGTGAGTAATAGGTATAGCGCAGGGCGTCTGTGCCATAGGCGGCAATACCCTGCGGAAATTCCTTGCGGGTCTGTTGCTCAATTTTTTCCCGCAGATGGGGCACCATCATGCCGGCGGTGCGCTTTTGCACCAGGGATTCCAGGTCGATGCCGTCGATCAGGTCGATGGGGTCGAGCACGTTGCCTTTCGACTTGGACATTTTCTGGCCGTGACTGTCGCGCACCAGGCCGTGCACGTAGACGGTTTTAAACGGCACTTCATCCATGAAGTGCAGGGTCAGCATGATCATCCGGGCGACCCAGAAAAAGATGATGTCGAAGCCGGTTACCAGCACCGAGGTGGGGTGGAAGGTCTTCAGAAACTCGGTCGGTTCCGGCCAGCCCAGGGTGCCGAAGGTCCAGAGTCCGGAGGAAAACCAGGTATCCAGCACATCCTCGTCCTGCGTCAGCGCGATATCATCGGGAATGTTGTGCTCGCGCCTGACTTCTTCCTCGCTGCGGCCCACATAGGGCGTGCCCTCTTCATCGTACCAGGCGGGTATGCGGTGTCCCCACCAGAGCTGACGGGAGATGCACCAGTCCTGAATATCGCGCATCCAGGAGAAATACATGTTTTCGTATTGCCTGGGTACAAACCGGATGCTGCCATCCTCCACGGCGGCAATGGCTTTCTCTGCCAGCGGCTGGGTCTTCACGTACCACTGGTTGGTGAGGTAGGGTTCGATGACCACGCCGGAGCGGTCTCCGCGCGGGACTTTCAGCCGGTGCTCGTCAATTTTTTCCAGCAGGCCGAGTTCGCGCAGGTCTTCGACGACTTTTTCCCGGGCAACAAAGCGATCCAGCCCCCGATAGGCTTCGGGCACGTTGCCGTTAAGCTGGGCGTCATCGTTGAAAATATTGATCATGGGCAAGCCGTGGCGCTGACCCATTTCATAATCGTTAAAGTCATGTGCCGGCGTGATCTTCACGCAGCCGGTGCCGAATTCCATGTCGACATAGTCGTCGGCAATAATCGGGATTTCCCGGTTTGCCAGCGGCAGCATCACGCTTTTGCCAATCATTGACTGGTAGCGCTCGTCATTGGGGTTGACCGCCACGGCGGTGTCGCCCAGCATGGTTTCCGGCCGGGTGGTGGCAACGGGCAGGTGACCACTGCCGTCACTGAGGAGCTATCTGAAGTGCCAGAGATTGCCGCTTTCTTCCTCGGAGATAACTTCCAGGTCTGAGATGGCGGTATGCAGTTTCGGGTCCCAGTTGACCAGGCGGTTGCCGCGATAGATGAGCCCGTCTTCGTAGAGGCGGATAAAGACCTCCTGTACTGCCTGGTAAAAACCTTCGTCCATGGTGAACCGTTCCCGGCTCCAGTCCGGCGATGCGCCGAGTCGGCGCAGCTGTTGAGTGATGGTGCCCCCGGACTCCTCCTTCCACTCCCAGACTTTTTCGATAAATTTTTCGCGGCCCAGATCGTGACGGGTTATTCCCTCGGCATCGAGCAGCCGTTCGACGACCATCTGGGTGGCGATACCG
>JBFFTH010000048.1:0-13299 GCA_041571855.1 Porticoccaceae bacterium | reverse complement strand
TTCGCAAGATGGTTCTGTTGTCTCGTGCCAGGCTCATCAACGCTGTGTTATTCACGCTTTGAATGTACCCGCTCACGGCTGCCGGCACGGGATACCAGGTCCTCTCATCCAGTGACTCGAGCCCCCGCTCCTGGCCTTCATCTTCATCGCACCCCTGGTCCAGCTCTTTGGGCAGAAGCCGATCAATGGATGCGTTGGTCTCCTTGGCGACAGAGGCGATAATGCTGGAGGCCTGAATCGAGGAGGCAATATGATGAATAAAATAGATGAGGATACCCACGCCACCGAGCGACATGATAAACGCAAAGAATACCGCCAGACTCGGCACGAACTCATCGACACCATCAGTGCCGCGGATGGTGCGCAATACGATCAGGCAATAAGCGAAAGTGCTGGCGAAAACCCCAAGCGTGAATTGTGTGGTGCGGCTACGCATGAAGTTCCGCAGAATGCGGGAGGTGTACTGGCTAGACGCCAGTGTCAGAGCCAGCAAGGTCATGGAGAAGGTAATGCCCATCACCGTCATCATTGAACCGGCCAGCGTGGACAACATCTGGCGTGCGCCTTCCGCCCCTACCCCAAACAAGCGTGGCCACTGGCTCAGCCAGCGGTCGCTAATGGCAGAGTCTGTCTCGATCAACACCACCGCAAAGACAATGCTACCCGCGACCATAAGCGAAGGCAGAAACCAGAAGCTCGATCGTAGATTACCCCAGAACTGTATTAACTTATTCATGCATAAATTTCGATTTCTCTTTTCCGGAGCTAAAGTGCTATCTATTAATGATGCATCTTAAACATAATTAAAGGTGTCAAAATTAAAGGTGTCAAAACCCTTTTTTGACAGATTAGACCGGCCTTTCCCGCCTTGCATATCCCCAAAATTTAAGGGCTCTGACCCCTTAAATTGGGGCTCCAATTACTGAGGTCTATCAGCATACCCCGGGAATCAACCGATACCGCACGCGCCGTGAGTAGTCTAGATAGCCCGGCAACTCTTGCTGTAGAGCCCGGTCTTCAAGTACGGTTCTAATCACCGTGATGATTAGCGCCACCGCTGCAGGAATCAGTGTCCATACCGAGCCCAGAGCAAGAACAATACCGAAGAGCGGAGGGATATTACCGGCATAACCCGGATGCCTGACAAAGCGGTACGGTCCACTGTCACACACTACATGCCCTCGATCAGTCTGAATGCGCACCACGCTGGAGAAAAAGCGGTTCTCTGCCATTGCCCATACAGCAAAAGCGTATCCGAGCGAGATCAGAATGAAGCCAATTACGATGATCCATAACGGAAACTCGGAGGACCAGTTATAGCGGTGGTCCAGCCCTGCCACAATGACCATTGGAAACACGATAGTAAACGCCATCAGTGGAGCAAGCACTTTGTCCCATGCCTTTGCGTTTTTGATATTTTCAATATTTTGTCGTTCCGCCATCAATCCGGGGTGTCGCTTTTCCGCCCACACGTGCCCCCCGATACCAGCAGTAAATATCAGCAGAGAATAAAGCCACCCCTGCCACCAACCGAGATCCCCACCGCACACCAATAAAATCAGCGGGATAAGGAGATACAGCGCAACCAATCTGACCCACTGGCGGGTTAATTCTGTTTGAGCCGCCTCTGCACTAATAGTTTTCACTGGCATGTTATTCACCGAAATAAAACGGATTTGAATTAAAGGGGTCAAAACCCTTTTTCGACAGATTTGGCCGGCCTTTCCCGCCTTTCATATACCCAAATTTAAGGGCTCAGTTAAAGGGCTCTGACCCCTTAAATCAGTGACAGACTCAAGGAAGTTTTTCACGTGCAGGCAACCACATCAATAATGCGAGACCCGTCACTGCGGAAAAAACGGACGCGAGAAATATTCCCAGCTTAGCGCTATCAATCTGGCTATCGTTAAAAGCTATATTTGCAATAAACAGCGCCATGGTGAAACCAATTCCGGCGAGAATGCCACCGCCTGCAAGCATCCTCCAACTGAGTTCCGCAGGGAGAATTGCGATGCGTGAACGCACAGCCAACCAACTGAACAACAGAACACCTATGGGTTTACCTAGCACGAAGCCGAAGAATACCGCGATGATAACCGAGCTACCAAGGTCGCTTACTGCTAGTGGGAACCCAGCATTAGCAAATGCGAAGAGCGGCATGATGACAAAACCCACCCAGGGATGCAGCCTGATCTCCAGACGCTCCACTGGCGACAGGGTTTCACGCGCCGCAATTTCAGCCATCTGCAATGTCTGTCGATCCTTCGTGTCACTACTGCTTTCGTTGCTAGCTGGATGCGCAATAACCTGACCCAATATCGAGTACAACCGCTCGTCGCTGACCCATCGGCGTGCTGGGGTCATTAATCCAAGCATGACACCGGTGATGGTGGCATGAATCCCGGACATATCCACTGCAAACCAGATGAGTACACCCACCAATATGTAGAGCGGAAAGCCGCGAAAGCCTAGCATTGACATGGCACGTGTAATCACCAGACCAAGCGCGGCCAGCACCAACGGCCACCAGACAATATGGCTGCTGTAGCCGACCGCGACAACAAGTATGGCGCCGATATCATCAACAATTGCCAAAGACAGCATAAATACGCGTAGGCTTTGTGGGATGCGCGAACCAAGAAGTGCAAGGCAACCAATAACAAACGCCGTGTCAGTTGCCATGACAGTGCCCCAGCCGGACTGGCCTGGTTGCCCCGATTGCAGTGCCAAAAATATTGCAGCGGGAACGATCATACCGCCGAGGGCGCCTGCTATGGATAGCGCGGCCATGCGTGGCTTGTTCAACTCTCCGAGGACCAACTCCCGCTTGAGTTCCAGTGCGACAAGAAAGAAAAACAGCGTCATCAGGCCATCGTTGATCCATTCGCGCAGCGAACGGGCAAACTCGAACGATCCAAAATGAAGCCCCACCGGTGTCTCCCAGATATGTTCGAATGCGTCAGCCCACGGTGAGTTGGACAGAACGAGTGCGGCAACAGTAAACAATAGAAGAATTGCCCCAACCGCTGACTCAATATGCAAGAAACGCACAAAGGGGTTGGTGAGCCGATCAACAAATTCCTTGGGCAGTCGAATGGTTACTGTATTTGCTTGCTGATCTGTAATCATAAAAAGTCGTTTCGACTCTCAAGTGCTATTTGCTAATTATAGTACCAATGGCACTATATCCATTTGGCACGTTAATTCTGAACAGAAAACTGCATTAAGACGATATTTTCTTTACTGAACAGGTTGATAAGAAGTTTTTTGACTTTGACCGTTGGTCAAAAAATGAGCCTCTCACGGTTTTTTTGATTTGACTCCTTGGCCTGACATGCTAAATGACACCTTATAAAAATCGATGTGTTATCGCACGCTTGCCCTTATTCAAGGGTTCCCTTTCAGCTGATCCTGGAAAACCATTCGCTTGCCGTCCCGAGAAGATACATCTACAGCAGCAATAGGAATATTAAGGGTATTTCAGCCCAGTAGCTGCCCTGCTTCAAAAATCTGGACTTAATATGGACTTAAATCCTAAAAACTAAAAAGCCCGCAATAATGCGGGCTCTTTAATTCGTCACTTTATAAAGACAATTTGGTCGGAGCGGCCGGATTTGAACCGACGACCACCACACCCCCAGTGTGGTGCGCTACCAGGCTGCGCTACGCTCCGATGACTTTCCTGATTGCTGGGCAATACATTTTTGGAAGGCGCACATGATACCGAATACGCCTTTCAATTCAAGAAACTTTGATCGCTAAAAGACAACAAAGAGGATGTTGGCCTTCAGGAGTGGCGCAACACGGCCAGTAGCTCTTCCAGTTCACTGACAGTCTGATCAATCAGCTGCTTGACCTGGGTCGCCTCCTCCTTTGCCCCCTCACCGCTCAAACGCTGCCTGGCTCCGCCAATGGTAAAACCCTGATCGTAGAGCAGTGAGCGAATCTGACGGATTAACAGAACCTCCTGGCGCTGATAGTAGCGCCGGTTACCACGGCGCTTGACCGGGCTCAGGCTCGGGAACTCCTGCTCCCAATAGCGCAGCACATGCGGTTTTACGTTACACAATTCACTGATTTCGCCAATAGTAAAGTAACGCTTGCCGGGAATTGGCGGCAACTGGTCGTTATTGCTCGGCTCCAGCATAGCTTTCCACCCTTGCTTTTAATTTTTGTCCAGGTTTAAAAGTGACAACCCTGCGTGCAGAGATTGGAATCTCTTCGCCCGTTTTTGGGTTCCTGCCGGGACGGGGGTTTTTGTCGCGAAGCTCAAAATTGCCAAAGCCGGAAAGCTTAACCTGTTGATTGTTGGCCAGCGCTGAGCGGATTTCCTCGAAAAAACCTTCGACAAGATCCTTGGCTTCTCGCTTGTTGAGACCCAACTCCTCGAACAGCATTTCTGCCAAATCAGCCTTGGTTAAAGCCCCCATAGTCTACCCTCTCAAACTCGCGTCAAACTTTTCACTTAATTCAGCCACCACCCGATCGACGGCATCGTTAATTTCCTGCTCGGTAAGAGTGCGGGAAGCATGCCGGAAGGTCAAGCCCATTGCGACACTTTTCCTATGTAATTCAACACCTTTTCCCTGATATACATCAAATATCTTTAAGGTTGTCAGTTGATCGCCGGCACTGTCTTTAACCGCCTTCAGCAGATTGGCAGATGACAGGTTCTCATCGACAATGACAGCGAGATCCCGGCGAACTTCGGGGAACCTGCTGAGATCCTTGAAGAGAGGAAGATCGCTGTCGAGCAGCTTTTCCAGACACAGCTCAAACACAAAAACCGGTTGGCTGATGTCCAGTTCCTTCTGGACAAGCGGGTGCAA
This sequence comes from Porticoccaceae bacterium, assembly GCA_041571855.1. Lineage (GTDB taxonomy): Bacteria > Pseudomonadota > Gammaproteobacteria > Pseudomonadales > Porticoccaceae > JACKOF01. The sequence goes on along the minus strand of JBFFTH010000048.1, from coordinate 8,470 downwards.
TTTTCCGACAAAACCCACCAGCTCTCCATCTCTCTCCACACTGGCACTCTGACCCGGGTGCAACGCCGGGTGCGCCGTCGCCTGCCAGCGGTAATCCGCGCCGTTGCAGCCGGTGTTGAGGAGGGCCTCCACGTCTGCCTTGATATCGTAGAAATCTGCAGCTTGTTTCGTGCTGGCCCAGCCTTCTGCTTCCCGGGCACCGGTTACAGCGCCGGCAATAACCCTCTCCTGCTTGAGTTCACCACCGGGCAGGAACCGCAAACCGGTTTCAAACAGGCGCACTCGCTGCTTTTGCCGGTTGAGGTTGTAGCGCACAGCGGGCAGCAGGCCAGACCAGAGCGTGGTGCGCATAACACTCATATCACTTGAAATCGGGTTGGACACTGGTACGGGTTCCAGGGCAGGTTCCAGGACTTTTTGCACAGCGGGATCTACAAAACTGTAGCTGATCGCTTCCTGGTAGCCCCTGGCAATCAATTGCTCCCGGAGCTGCGGCAAACCCAGCGCCCGCTCATTACTTGCCCGGATTTCCAGTGCCGAAGCGGGGGTTGCGGTTGGCAGCCTGTTGTAGCCGTGAACCCGCGCAACCTCCTCCACCAGGTCCGCCTCGATGGCAAGATCAAAGCGCCAGCTGGGTGATTTGAATTCCCAGCCGTCAGCATCGCTGGCAAGGGTCTGCAAACCCAGCCGTTGCATCATGGTTTCAACGGCCTGGCTTTCAAACTCCATACCCAGTTGTTGTTCAAGGCGGGCCTTTCGCAGGGTGATGGTTGCCGCTTGCGGCAGGCAGTCTGGGCTTTCAACAACGCTGATCGGGCCCGCCTCACCACCGACAATATCCAGCAACAGGGCAGTTGCCCGCTCGATGGCCAGTTCCTGAAGGGCCGTATCGACACCGCGCTCAAAGCGGTGGGAAGAGTCAGTGTGGAGACCGTAACTGCGCGCCTTGCCGGCTATTGCCAGCGGCGAGAAAAACGCACTCTCGAGAAAAATATTCCGTGTCGCAGGACTCACCGCTGTTTCCTCGCCGCCCATGATACCCGCCATGGCTACCGCCTTTTCGGCATCGGCAATGACCAGGGTATCGGCGCTGAGTTGAACGTCGGAGCCATCGAGCAGCCTGAGTGACTCACCCGGGGTGGACATGCGCACATCGATTGCGCCCCGCAATGTATCCAGGTCAAAGGCATGCATGGGCTGCCCCAGTTCCAGCAGCACGTAGTTGGTGATATCGACCACCGGATCAATACTGCGAATTCCGCTTCTGCGCAGCTTTTCCTGCATCCACAGCGGTGTCTCCACGCCTGGATTGATATTCCGGACTACCCTGCCGACATAACGCGGACAGGCCTCCTGTGCTGAAAGCGTAACCGGGAAAGTATCCGCAATGTCAGCTGCCACCGGTTCGAGAGCGGCAGCTGTCACATCAGAATCGGTAACCACACCCGCTTCCCGGGCCAGGCCTCTGATGCTGAGGCAGTCTCCGCGATTGGGGGTTAAATCAACCTCGATCATCTGATCGTTGAGGCCGAGATAAACACGCAGGTCATCACCCACAGGCGCATCGGCGGGCAGTTCCCACAAGCCCTCGTCAGCATCGGACACGCCCAGCTCCTTTTCTGCACACAACATACCAAGGGATTCCACATCCCGTAGCTTTGCCCTGCGAATCCTGAAATCACCGGGCAGCTGGGCACCGACAGTGGCAAAAGGCACTTTCAGACCCTGGCGGGCGTTTGGGGCACCACAGACGACCTGGACTTCACCTTGCGGCCCGCCGGCCACCCTGCAGACCTGCAGCTTGTCAGCGTTGGGATGCGGCTCAATGGCAGTAATTTCACCGACAACGACGCCGCTGAATTCAGGCGCAACGGGCTCAATGCTGTCTACTTCGAGACCTGCCATGGTCAAGCGGCTCACCAGCTCCGCGCTGTCAATCTGCGGATTTACCCATTCGCGCAACCAGGATTCACTGAATTTCATTCTTCACCAAACACTTTAATAAAAATATTTAACTTATTGTTTTTTAATCAGAACTGCTCAAGAAATCTGACGTCATTCTCGAAGAACAGCCGCAAGTCGTTGACGCCGTAGCGCAGCATCGCCAGTCGCTCCACGCCCATGCCGAAAGCAAACCCGGTGAACTTTTCCGGATCGACCCCGCTCTGGGTAAAGACATTCGGGTGCACCATGCCGCAACCCATAACTTCGAGCCAACCGGTCTGGCTGCAGATGCGGCAGCCATCACCACCGCAGTTGGTACACTGGATATCCACTTCAGCGGACGGCTCGGTAAACGGAAAATAGGATGGTCGAAAGCGCACCGGCAGGTCCGCCTCGAAAAAGGCTTTCAGGAACTGGTCGATGGTTCCCTTGAGATCGGCAAAACTGATATCGCGATCAACCACAAGACCTTCCACCTGGTGAAACATCGGCGTATGGGTCAGGTCCGAGTCGCAGCGATAGACCCGGCCGGGGCAAACCACCCGTATCGGCGGCTCCCGGCTTTCCATGGTGCGGATCTGTACCGGTGATGTATGGGTGCGCAACACCGTAGAGGCGTCGATATAGAAAGTATCGTGCATTGCCCTGGCGGGATGGTGGGCGGGGATATTCAGTGCCTCGAAGTTGTGATAGTCATCTTCAATCTCAGGCCCCTCTTCCACGCTGTACCCCACCCGGGTGAAGAATGCCTCAATGCGCTCCATGGTGCGGGTAACCAGGTGCAAATTGCCCCGCTGACTGGCACGGCCCGGCAGGGTGACATCCAGGGATTCGCTGGCCAGCTGCGCATTGATTGCCTCAGTTTCCAGCGTCCTGCTGCGTTCGCTGATTTCTGCCTGGAGCTGTTGCTTGACCTCATTGATGCGGGCGCCCGCCGCCGGGCGCTCTTCAGGTGAAAGCCTGCCCAACCCCTTCAACAAACCTGTCAACTGGCCCTTTTTACCCAGGTACTGCACGCGAACCTGATCCAGCGAGGCAAGATCCGTTGCATTGGCTATCGCCAGCTTGGCATTTTTCTCCAGAGTCTCCAGGTTTTCCATTTTTCGTTATGCACCTTCTGTAAACAAAATAGGGAAAGAGCAGCGCCCTTTCCCTACCTGAGTGTTTTCACTTTCAGCCGAACGAGTCGACTGAAGATGATTAAGCGAGGGCCGCCTTTGCCTGCTCAACAACCGCAGCAAACGCTGGCTTATCATTGACAGCGAGATCGGCCAGAACGCGGCGATCCAACTCGATACCCGCCTTGTTCAGGCCGGCAATCAGCTGGCTGTAGGTAATGCCTTCAGCACGGGCCTGGGCGTTGATACGGGTTATCCACAGTGAGCGGAAGGTACGTTTCTTGACGCGACGGTCGCGGTAAGCATACTGGCCGGCCTTGGTAACAGCCTGCTTGGCGACCCGGTAAACGCGACTGCGCGCACCGTAATAACCTTTGGCCTGCTTGAGAACTTTTTTGTGTTTGCGGTTCGCCTGGACACCTCTTTTTACGCGTGGCATAGCTTTCTATCCTCTTTGAATCGGTTTTCTTGCAAGAAAAATCAGGAACGCAACATGCGATCAACCAGTGGCGCATCAGCAGCATTCATGGTGCTGGTGCCACGCAGGTGACGCTTGCGCTTCTGGGACATCTTGGTGAGGATGTGGCTTCTGTTAGCGTGTTTGTGCTTGTAGCCAGCTGCAGTTTTTTTGAACCGCTTGGCTGCACCGCTGTGTACTTTTGCTTTTGGCATTTCTCTTCTCCGTTAGTAGCTTTCGCTATCGGTTAATAAAATAGAAGCGGCTTCCGGACAGTCTGCCAATAGGCTGCTCGCGGATAGCGCTGGTTGCTTCTAGGGCTCTCTTCTAAGAAGGGTTACTTCTTTTTACTCTTCGGGGCGATCACCATGGTCAACTGGCGACCTTCCATCTTGGGGAACTGTTCCACATTGCCCAGTTCGCTCAGGTCTTCCTCGATGCGTTTCAGCATCTCCATACCCAGCTCCTGGTGAGCCATTTCCCGTCCTCGGAAGCGGAGGGTTACCTTGGCCTTGTCGCCTTGTTCAAGGAATCGTTTCAGATTGCGCAACTTGATCTGATAGTCCCCCACGTCCGTGCCGGGGCGAAATTTCATTTCCTTGACTTGAGTTTGTTTCTGTTTTTTGCGCTGGGCTGCCTGCTGCTTCTTGGCCTCAAAAACCTTTTTGCCGTAATCCTCGACCTTGCATACTGGCGGCTCGGCATCCGGAGCTATTTCAACCAGGTCTAACCCGGCACTCTGCGCAGCCTGCAATGCTTGCTCAATGGAAACGATACCAGCCTGACTTCCATCGGCGCCGATCAAGCGCACTTGAGGGGCATCAATTTCATCGTTGAGACGAGAACGCTTCACATTCCCCTTCGCATAATTTTTCTTAATAACTCAAATCTCCAAAATTGGTTGTTGTATTCAGCGGCCTGATTCCAGGGTTATGAAACGACACGACCGCGGCGCTCGACATCGCTGGCCAGCAGCCTGGCAAAGTCTTCAACCGACATAGTGCCAAGGTCTTCACCGCCTCGCGTGCGTACAGCCACGGCCTGGTTTTCCATCTCCCTGTCGCCCACTACGAGCAAATAGGGAACCCGCTGAATTGTATGCTCGCGGATTTTAAAGCCGATTTTTTCATTTCTCAAGTCATTTATGACTCGGAAGCCCTTGTTTTTCAAGGACTCTGCCACTTTAACCGCATAATCGTGCTGACTATCTGTAATATTCATTACAACCGCCTGCTCGGGCGCCAGCCAGGCCGGGAAGGCACCCTCGTATTGCTCGATCAGAATACCGATAAAACGCTCAAAAGAACCGAGGATAGCCCGGTGCAACATCACCGGCACCTGTCGCGAACCGTCCTCGGCTACATACTGGGCATCGAGCCTGCCCGGCATGGAGAAATCTACCTGGATGGTGCCACACTGCCAGATCCGTCCGAGGCAATCTTTCATGGAAAACTCGATTTTGGGGCCGTAGAAAGCCCCTTCGCCCGGCAGCAACTCGTATTCCAGCCCCTCGGCCAACAGTGCATCGGCCAGCGCCTTTTCTGCCTTGTCCCAGACTTCATCGCTGCCGACCCGCTTTTCCGGCCGCGTTGAGAGGCGAATAATCACCTCGTTAAAGCCAAAATCCCGGTAGACGTCAAACAGCAGGTTGGTAAAAGTTGAAACCTCTTCCTGTACCTGCGCCTCGGTGCAGAAGATATGGGCATCATCCTGGACAAAACCGCGCACCCGCATCAGTCCCTGCAGGGTGCCCGAAGCCTCGTTGCGATGACAGGAACCGAACTCCGCCAGCCGCAGTGGCAGATCGCGGTAACTCTTCAAGCCCTGATTGAACACCTGAATATGACAGGGACAGTTCATCGGCTTGACCGCATAGTCGCGTGCCTCCGATTCCACGGTAAACATATTTTCCCGGAACTTGTCCCAGTGTCCGGATCGCTCCCACAGGGACCGATCGACCACCTGCGGCGTCTTGATTTCACGGTAGCCATTGCTGCGCTGCAACTCGCGCATATAGTTCTCGATCTCCGTGTAAATCGACCAGCCCTTGGGGTGCCAGAACACCATGCCTGGCGCCTCTTCCTGCAGGTGGAAAAGATCAAACTTTTTCCCCAGCTTGCGGTGATCACGCTTTTCTGCTTCCTCCAGGCGGTGCAGGTAGGCTTTCAGGTCTTTTTTATTGGTCCATGCTGTACCGTAGATGCGCTGCAGCATTTCGTTGCTGGAGTCACCGCGCCAGTAGGCCCCGGCGACTTTCATCAGCTTGAAATACTTCAGCTTGCCGGTTGATGGCACATGCGGACCCCGGCACAGGTCCTCGAAATCACCCTGTCGGTAGAGCGACAGATCTTCGTCGCTGGGTATGCTCTCTATGATTTCTGCCTTGTACTCCTCGCCCATATCGCGGAAATACTTCACCGCCTCATCGCGGGGCAATACCCGCCGGACAACGCCTTCATCGTTTGCCGCCAGCTCCTGCATACGCTTTTCAATCGCCTCCAGGTCTTCAGGCGTAAAGGGACGCTCAAAAGCAAAGTCGTAGTAGAAGCCATCCTCAATCACCGGACCGATGGTGACCTGCGCCGAGGGGAACAACTGCTTGACCGCCTGTGCCAACAGGTGAGCGGTTGAGTGACGGATAATTTCCAGCCCCTCTTCCGAGCGCTCGGTGATTATGGAAAGGTCAGCGTCGTCATCGATGATATAGCTGGCGTCTTTTAAATGGCCGTCAACCGCTCCGGCCAGCGTCGCCCTGGCCAGCCCCGGGCCGATATCCGCGGCAACATCCAGTACAGAAACAGGCCGATCAAAAGTGCGTTGACTGCCGTCAGGAAGAGTAATTACAGGCATGGTTTGATCCTTTTCCAGTGGTGACCCCTACCAAAGGCCACGTGGTTTTGCCGGCGCAATCCGGCTATGAGTCGTGGGGCGAAGATTGTAATGATTTAGCAGAGAGTCGCAACCCGTAGAACTTATATCCGACGCAGAGACCAGCGCTGCAAAACGCGGTAGTGGACGCCATCCGCCGCCTGCCTCGATTCCACCAGGCAAAAATCCCGCACCTGCCAGGCTAGCTGTTGCCAGGCCGGAGGTTCGGCAAAAACGGTCAGTTTCCTGAGCATGGTGACATGGGGCTGATAGGCTCTCTTCTCCGGCACAAAAGCACAGCGTTCTGCAAGCACTCGGCCCAACTCTCCTTGCAGCGTCAACAACGCCTCTGGTGGTTGCTCCGGCATGGCCCAGAGCATTTTCTGGCGGCGTCGAAGCGTCAACCTTTCCAGCTGCAGGTGGAAGCTGGAGGATTCAATTTTTTCTGCTGCTGCCTTAAAGTCGGCAACCCTTTCCCGCTCGACGGGTCCGATAAAATGCAGCGTAACATGAAGATTCTCACACCGCGTTGGCCTGCCGCCGAACTGCCTGGATAGCATGACCGCACGCCTATACAGCAACCCCTGCACCTCCGCTGGTGGCCAGAGGGCAAAAAACAACCGGTATAGCGGAGGCCTGTTCGTCATATGCAGTCCCGATTTTTCTTTCAATACCATTATCCGAGAAATAGCACATCGCTCAAAACAGAGGATATGAAAGACCAGGCGCAGAAGCATGTGAAAGGCATCTTTGCAGCGACCTTGACCGGCTGGAAGAGTTGAAAACGGGCATCGTCAAGCCTGGGGAACAACTGTTAAGCGGTCACCCAAAAAGGGGCGATTGACACCTCAATCGCCCCTTTTATTGTATTTACACTGGCCTAGTTGGCTTTTCTGGAGACCGCTCTTTTCACCGTCCTTGTGGCGGCAGCGACACCCTTTGGCTTACTGCGTTTAGCGCCGCCCTTGACGGGGCTTTTTGCCGTTTTCACACCGGCTTTTTTACCCCACTCCTCAGATGCGGCAACGATCTCGTCAAAGGCGTCCTTCAGGCACTGCGTCAGAAAGCCCGGATCCGGCAGCATGGCCCGACAGGCTACTAGACAAAGCCACAATACATTGTTGCAGCTGAAGCCGGTAACATTCAGCCCAACACCGTCGAAAGTGACAGAAACCGGCAGAAACATCTGCATCCGGGCACCGGCCACATAGACTGGCGCTTCAGGCCCGCGAACATTGGATACGGTCACACTGGCGTTGCCGAGGAGCGCCTTGTCGAGCAAGGTTTTGGTGACAGGAAAAGGCGTTACATTCATCAGGCGGTTGACAAAACCACGGCCAATCAGTTCCTGCTGCTGCTTGACCCTGGCAGAACTCTTCTTAACAGCCAACAGCCGTTCGATGGGATCCTCGATCTCCGTGTGAATGGGTAGTGCCGCCAGGGTTATGTTGTTGGATGACGCATCGCTTCTGTCAGTGCCGGTTGCCGCCAGCGGCATCAAGCAATTCACGGAGACATCCGGCAGCTCGTGGTGCACCGTAAGGTATTTGCGCAGCCCCCCTCCCACAGTGGCAAGAAAGATATCGTTAAAGGTGACAGGCATATGCTGGCGTATCTTCTGACACTCATCAAAGGGGAGGCCCAGAGCATCGATAACGCGGTGCGGCGACACCTTGGCATCGAAACGGGTATGGATGTGCCCGGGTAACAAATGGGTTTTGTGTTCGGGATCCCCCTTACCCAGTTTATCGTTGACATAGTTTTTCAGATGGTCAAAAAACTCCTCACCGTATTCTTCATTCAGGCTAAGCAGCTTGGGGCCGAGCTCTGCAAACACCCTGGAAGCTTCCCATAGCCGTTTGCTGCGGCCGATAACACTGCGCACAGAGAGCTCCAGTTCGCTGGGATCCCGGTCAGCCAATACCACCTTGCTCTCGCTCTTGGGTTCAAATTCAGCTGTCAAAGAGTGCAGCATGCTGAAGATTCTGGTGCCTTCTGTTCCGTCTACGCCCGAGTGATGCATTTTGAGATAGAGAGCAAAGCTGCCCTTGGCAATCCCTTCGATATTATCCAACCCCTCAAT
>JBFFTH010000047.1:0-13699 GCA_041571855.1 Porticoccaceae bacterium | reverse complement strand
CGGGCTGGGCTTGTCGGTCAGCACCAGCCCTGGATGCTGTGCGTCAAGCGTGTGTTCAATATTGATATCGAAACCTGTGGGCGTTGTGACGGAAAGATCAAGGTGATTGCCAGCATCGAAGATCCGGAGGTGATTGCAGATATTCTAAAACGCTTAGGGGTGGAGGAGGAACTGCATGCGGGCCTTAAGCCGCTCGAACTATCGCCGGAACGGGCATCACTTCAGGCCGGCTTGTTCGACCCGCAGATTGCCGGTAATAAATACCTCAATTTGATACCAGAGACCAAAAGGCTGTGATTTCCAAAACCGCTGGAGTCCGCATGAGTGCTGGGCTCCAGTGATCCTGAGTGGTCCTGAGCGGACCCGGAGTTTGGTGGAGATGGCGGGAGTCGAACCCGCGTCCGTCAGCCCTCCGCTTCTACCTCTACATGCTTAGTCTGGTCTATTAAATTTAACCCGTTACAACCCGGCCGACAGGGCGCGTAAAAGGCGATTCCGGTAAGAGTTTAACGCTTCCACCCCGGACGAGCTTCAGTGCGATCTTGTGAGATATGACACCTGATAGCCCCTCTCGAGAGAGAAGGCTCCGGACGCACAAGCACGGCTCCGGTCAGATGGCACCCTACTGGGTATTAAGCAGCGAGTGCGTAGTTGTCGTCGTTGGCAACTATAATTTGCGACTTTGGATTTACGAGATTGGTCGCCATCTCGACATGCAATAAAAGTTTTGTAACCGGCGTCGAATCCAAGTCATCCCCGTTACTTTGTGTTGAGCCCTCTGGCTCCCCGTCAACATGGTATGGAAAATGCACAAGTGCTTTTTGCTGTACCTGTCGCTCGCGGCTTACACCTGAGCCGGTTGCGTTAATGAGTGAGCCGAGTCTGAAATCAGATGACGTGGCAACACTTTTTACAACCCGGCTATTCTAGCACAACCGCTACGGGCGATTTGACAATTTGCTGTGCAGAAAAGTTCTGATTTTTCTTTAGTTGTGGCGCATCAGGCGCTGTTTCTGGCGTTCCCAGTCGCGGCCTTTTTCGGTTTCGCGCTTGTCGTGGGCTTTTTTGCCCTTGGCCAGGGCGATTTCGCATTTAACCAGGTGTTTTTTCCAGTACAGGGCCGTGGCGACACAGGTGAATCCTTTCTGGTTCACAGCGGCAAATATCCTGCTGAGTTCCCGCTCGTGCAGCAGCAGTTTCCGGGCCCGGGTTGGATTTGCTTCGATGTGGCTGGAGGCAGATTGCAGCGGGTAGATGTGAGCATTGAGCAGCCAGGCCTCGCCATTTTTCAGATGCACATAGCTGTCCACCAGCTGGCCCTTGCCTGCCCGCAAACTCTTGACTTCCCAGCCCTGCAGCGCAAGTCCGGCCTCAAAACGATCTTCCAGGTGGTAGTCATGACGGGCGCGCTTGTTGAGGGCAATGGTGTTTCCCTGAGGTTTTTTCTTTGGTTTCTTTGCCATGGCGGGGATTATAGGGAGTTGTTATTGGGATGCCCATGTTTTTGTCTGCGGTGTTTAGGCAGCGAGTAAATATCGGTACAATCCCGCCTAGTAAAAAACCGGGTACTCGATATGCCAAAACAAAACGGAGGCACCGCTGCTTCCACGAGGGGAATGCACGGGGCGTGGGCGAGCCGCTGGACATTTATTCTTGCGGCGACGGGCTCTGCTGTCGGCCTGGGAAATATCTGGAAATTTCCTTACATCACCGGCGAAAACGGAGGTGGTGCCTTTGTCCTGGTTTACCTGCTGTGCATTTTGCTCGTAGGTTTGCCGATTATGTTGGCAGAGGTAATGCTCGGACGTCGCGGTCGCAGCAGCCCGGTAAATTCGATGCGTGTGCTGACTGATGAGGCGGACCTGCATGGCGCCTGGAATGGTATTGGCTGGCTCGGGGTGGCTGCAGGCCTGTTTATTCTCTCCTACTATGCGGTGATAGCCGGATGGGCGTTGCATTACATCGTTGAGATGGCGAGCGGCACTTTCCAGGGCGTCAACTCGGCGGCGGCCGACGAGATTTTTGGCGGCCTGCTGGCCGATCCAAAGACGTTGATCATGTGGCAGAGCATTTTCATGCTGTTGACCATTGGCGTTGTTGCCGGTGGCGTGACCAATGGTCTCGGTGTTGCGGTTCGAATCCTGATGCCGATGTTGTTTGTGCTGCTGATTGTGTTGATGGCATTTGCCTACGACCAGGGTGACTTTGGCAAGGGTGCCAGCTTCCTGTTCAGTTTCAACTACGAGGATTTGACGCTGGAAGGTGTTCTGGAGGCTCTCGGCCACGCTTTCTTTACATTGAGTCTGGGCATGGGGGCGATCATGGCTTATGGCGCTTACATGCCGGAGCATGCCAAGGTGGGTCAAACGGTGGTTCTTGTGGGGGTGGCGGATACCGTTGTCGCGCTGATGGCAGGAATGGCGATCTTCCCGATTGTTTTCGCCAACCCTGGCATTGATGCGGGTGCAGGTCCCGGTTTGATGTTTGTTACGCTGCCGGTTGCCTTTGGCAACATGGCCGGGGGCATTATGTTTGGTACGGTATTTTTTGTCCTGGTGACGGTTGCGGCCTGGAGCTCGGCAATTGCTCTGATTGAACCGGGGGTTGCCTACCTGGTGGAATCTCGTGGCTTTCACCGCATCACGGCCAACCTTTTGCTTGGCGGCTTTACCTGGCTCCTTGGCCTGGGCAGTGTGTTCTCGTTTAACCTTTGGAAGGATTACACCCTTGGCGGTTTTACCTTCTTTGATTTCATGGATTTTCTTACCTCCAGCTTTATGCTGCCCCTCTCGGGGCTGTTTATCGCCCTGTTTGTCGGCTGGATAATGAAACCCGAGATTTTGGCCAAAGAGCTGATGGATGAGAACAGAAAAACGTTTAATCTCTGGTTTGGGGTGCTGCGTTTTATCGCGCCGCTGGCTGTGCTGGTAATCCTCGTGCTGGGTGTATATAAAACGTTTTCCTGATGCTCACGACAATCAACAGATCAGCGCTGGTAATGTATTCGGCAGAGCAGATGTTTCATCTGGTCAATGATGTTGAGTCCTACCCCCAATATATGGAGGGCTGTGTCGGCGCCAGTATTCTTGAACACGGTGACCGGCAAATGGTGGCTCAGCTGGACCTGAAAAAGAGTGGTGTTTCAATGAGTTTTGTTACCCGCAACTCATTGTTTTTGCCTGAGTCGATCAAGATGGAACTGGAGCAGGGGCCATTCAAACGGTTATCGGGAGAGTGGACGTTTAAGCCGCTGACCGAAAACGCATGTAAAGTGACCTTTCTGCTGGAATTTGAAACCAATAGCCTCGCAACCACGCTGGCGTCGTCTTCGCTGTTCAGTACGGTGGGCAACAAAATGGTGGATGCACTGTGCCAGCGGGCGGATACAACCTATGGGAAGACAGCATGAGTGAGCAGCAATTACTGACTGTAGAAGTGGCCTACGCATTGCCCGACAAGCAAAAGATTATTGCGCTGCAGGTTCCATCCGGGACCACTGCCCTCGAGGCAGTTCGCCTCTCCGGTATTGCCAGTGAATTCCCCGAGATTCAAGTTGAGACGGCACAGCTGGGTGTTTTCGGCCAGGCACTCGGAACCCGCGGCCTGGCTGCGGCGGATGCCTATGTGCTGGAGGACAGGGATCGGGTCGAGATTTACCGGCCGCTGATCGCGGATCCGAAAGAGGCCAGGAAACGGCGGGCTGAAAAAGTAAAAGCCGAAAAAGCCGCTGCCGCCAAAGAGTAGTTACTCGACCGTTTCTGCAGACTCCGCAGACTCCGCAGACTCCGCAGACTCCAGAGGGTTTGTCGATGCGCTAACCGGGACATAATCGCCCTTGATGCCCACCAGCTTGTTGTCCTGAAAGTAGATGCTGACCTTTTCCCGAACTTCATTCTCGTCCTTGTCTACCAGGCTGTAAAAATAGTCCCAGCGGTCCTGGTTGAAGGTATCGACAATTAGCGGTGTTCCCATCACATAGCGTACCTGAGATCGGCTCATGCCCGGCTTGAGCTGGTTGACCATCTCCTGGGTGATTATATTTCCCTGCTGCACGTCGATCTTGTGAACCCCGGGAAATTTGAAGGATGAACATCCCGCCAGCAGAGCGGTGAAAAGAAATGCGAGAAGTGTGCTGGTAGCTGCGCGCATATTTGGGGTTCCAGTTGGCTGAGCGAACGGGGATAATACCGAATGAACCCAACAGAGAGAAGGGGCACAGACTCAAATGTCAGATGAAAATGAAGAGCTGCGCAATGCGGGGCTAAAGGTTACGGCCCCGCGGCTTAAAATTCTTCAGGCGCTAGAGAATGCGACCAACCGGCATATGAGTGCAGATGATGTTTATCGGGAACTTGTCAGTACCGGTGATGACGTGGGCATAGCGACAGTTTATCGGGTGCTGACTCAGTTTGAGGCTGCCGGCCTGGTTGAGCGCCACAACTTTGACAATGGCCCCGCGGTGTATGAACTGGATCGCGGCAAACACCACGATCATATGGTGTGCACTGAAACCGGCAAAGTGATCGAGTTTCACAGTGACGAGATCGAAACACTGCAGGAAAAGGTTGCCGAGGCCAAGGGCTATCAGATCGTCGGTCATAGCCTGGTGCTGTATGTAAAACCGTTGAAGTGAGAACTTTTCATTCACTCGGGGCTGGTTACTCTTCCACCTGTATCCGCCGGAGTGGTTCACCGAAATCATCGTAGATTATCTTTTCTTTTAATCGCGGCTTTTTGCTCGCCGGGACTTTTTTCTCAGTCTTTTTCTGCTTGCGCTCATCCAGCGCAGCCAGCACTTCGGGGATGGGGGTTCGCTGTTGGCGAGGTTGATCAAAGAGCTGGTTGATAGGGCGCTGCTCTCCGGGTCGATTGTTGTGGCCACTGATGCCGCGGGGAATCTGCTGAATTGAACCACCCTGTGCCAGGTAGTCATCGACCTGAGAGGCGATTTGGCGGCGAATTTCCTGCTTGTTGGGTGTTTTTTTCACGTTGTGGGTTTTGTCCTGACTGTCCGAAAATATTACAGGGTTGGGTGCGTGGCTGGCTAGAATTTACTCCATACCGGATCCAGGTGCTCCGGTAGCGGGGTGTAGCAGCCCAACTCCGCCCAGTGCTGCCCCGGTTGATGGAAATCAGAGCCGCAGGAAGCAAGCAGCTTCTTCTCCCTGCATAGCCGGGCGAGATCGCGGGTGGTCTGCGGTGGCTGGAGTCCGGAGCAGACCTCGAGCCCCCGGCCTCCGGCGGCAACAAACTCATCGCAGAGCAGCCCCAGCTTGGTGTAGGTCATTTTGTATTTCGCCGGGTGAGCCAGTACAGCAATGCCGCCTGCGGCGTTGATCCACTGAACCACCTGGGGAAGAGAGGCCCATGTCTGTTTGACATCACCGAGCTTGCCGGATCCGAGATACCGCTTAAAGGCCTGCCCGGAATCTTTGACAATTCCACGCTCAACGAGATGCCGGGCAAAGTGGGGTCGGCCCACAACGCTAGTGCCGGCAATGGCGATTGCACCTGGCAGGGTTTCTTCAATACCCGCCTTTGCCAGCCTTTCTGCAATGAGTTCCGCGCGCTGTTTTCTCGCCCGCTGTTGATGCGAAATGGCCTCTGAAATGGCACTGCTGTGGAGGTCAAAATTCAGCCCGACAATATGTACACCGGTGCCGCGCCACTGGGTTGAAAGCTCAATCCCCGTTATCAGTTTCAGGCCGTCAATCTGTGCGGGGATCTGCTGGTATGAAGCGGCGGTATCGTGGTCGGTAATGGCAAGACAGTCCACACCCTTTCCTTTGGCGCGGTCAACGAGTTCCAGCGGTGTGAGTTTCCCATCCGAAGCGGTGCTGTGACAGTGCAGGTCGTAAAGCATGCCGGGGATTATAGTCTTTGCTGGCCAGGAGTTGTGGTGAATTTAATTTGCTGGATAATGGCTGCCATGTTTGCCGGAGCCCAAATGCTTGAGCTGAAGTTAAGAGATCTTCTGGAATGACACTGGTGGCCACTCGTCCTTATATAAATCCCGTCAGCGACCAGCAGCAACTGGAAATCATTGCTGCAACGAATCGTTTTATCGCTTTGGCGGCAGAATTGTTTGACCGTTCGTTTGACGAGATCCCGGTGGATTTCGATCTTAAAGGGCGTGCGGCCGGGATGTACGTGGTGTCGAAACGGGGCTTTGGCCTGACCCGAAAAATACGCTACAACCCCTGGCTGTTTGCCAAGTACTACCGGGAAAATCTCGCCGAGACGGTTCCCCATGAGGTAGCGCACTACGTCGTAGATATGCTCTACGGGCGTTCGGTGCGGCCCCATGGCAGGGAGTGGAAAAGTATCATGCAGTCATTTGGGCTGCAGGGTCGCGTAACCTCTGATTACAACCTGGCGGGGATTCCGCTGAGAACAAGCTCAACTGTTGCCTATGCCTGCAATTGTCGCGAGCATAAACTGGGCATCCGTCGGCACAATAAGGTGCTGCGCGGCGAGGCCCGCTATCACTGCCGGTTCTGCGGTAGTCAGGTGGTACCCTTGTGAACTGGTTTGTCTATATTATCGAGGCCAGTGATGGCTCGCTTTACACCGGCATTACCACCGACCTGGAGCGGCGTTTCAGCGAGCACCTGCAGGGCCGGCAGGGGGCCAGGTATTTTGCCGGCCGCAAGCCATTAGCCGTGGTCTACCACGAACAGGGGCATGATCGCAGCAGTGCATCTCGCCGCGAGGCCGAAATCAAAAAACTCAGCCGCGGGCAGAAGCAGGCGCTGATAACTGGTGAGCAGACAGATGAATAGAGGGGGCAGGGTGGACGTTTTGCACGACAGGGAGCAGCAGCAGTTCGTGATTAAGCTGGAGGCGGGGGAGGCAATTTTGGCCTACAAAAAAGCCTCTCAGAACACGGTTGATTTCTACCGCACCTATGTACCTTTCAAATCTCGCGGACAGGGATATGCCGAGCAATTGGTCGCCTGTGGCCTTAACTGGGCAAGGGAATCAGGGTTCGACATCACCGCATCATGCTGGTACGTCAGAGATCACCTGAAACAATAAAACCCGAGCCAACCAGGGCCGGCATTGCCTGCTGCATTCCAGCATCGGTAGGTGCTAATCGTAGGTGCTACTCGTAGGTGCAAAGGTAGGCGGTATCCACAGCTACCCGCAGCAGAAAACTGTTTCCCGCCTCAACCACAAAGCTTTCCGTTTTGTTGAACGTCTGCCAGTTGTCACTGCCGGGTAATTTGACAGTCAGGGCGCCGCTGACGACGGTCATCGTTTCTTTTTTGCTGGTGCCAAATTCGTATTCTCCCGGGGCCATTACGCCAACGGTTGCCGGCAGGGTCTCGGTCTGGAAGCCAATGGAAACCACATTCCCATTGAAGTATTGATTGGTTTTCAGCATATATCGTGTCTCAGAAAAATTGGCTATGTTACCCGTCATTGCGGGCTTGTAAACTATCCGCCTCGAGATTTGGTCATGGTCTTTAAAATCGCAAGGCGGAAAATAAAAAATTGGACGAGCATCGTTTAGAGCAGGAGGAGCGCAACAGGCTCAACCTTGAAACAGCAAAAATGCCCTGGGCTGAACTGCAGCGCTGGTTTGCCAGCGGGGCCACTGTTTACGTGGCTCCCGAGCTGGATTTGATTGATGTCGCATTGCAGATGGCACGCGACAACACGTCCATGATCCGGCCCTGGATCGAGCGCGGCCTGGTGGGCAGGGTCAGTGACCAGCAGGCGGCAACCTGGTCTGAAACCGGGGCGGTTTTATGGACCGTCGTCGTCAAGCCCTGGGTCATGGTGCAACCCGTCTCAAAAAAGATCCGCTAGGTGGTTCTGCCTGACGCACTCAGCAACAGCCTTTACTGTCAGGGGGTCAGGATGCCGCTGCCACCGCTTCCGGGCATACCCCCGCCCTGGCCGGGTACAACAATCGAGGATGCCTGCTGGCGGCGCAACTCTTCCAGTTCTTTGATGGTCTTTTCCAGTGCATCCTCTGCAGCCGCCGCAAACTTTTGAGCAGCTTCACCAATACTGTTGGCATCCAGCTCAAAATTGATCGGTATTGGCCCCATGGGGGACATGGCCTGGGTAGCGCCCGCGTACTCTACGGAGCGGCTGCTGTCTATATCGCCCTCGGCGGTCACTGGCGTCAGGCGGCGAATGGTACCGATTTTCTGATCAGTGAACACCTCTTCACGGTAGAGGTTGTTGGGATCCATATTGATATCTTGTGCTTCTTTCATGCCGGTAAATATCTCTTGTCGATAAAAAGGAGGCGCACCCTAGCAGGTTTCATGGTTCGCATCAGGCCACAAGCCCCCGCAGGGTTATCCGCCAACCGGTAATATCAAGCCGCCAAATGGCATGTGGCGGCTTGTTACCACTTTGGTCTCTTGAAAGCGCTCCGCTCTGCAACCTTTATATTTTCGCTGAGCAAAAATCAGTGGGAGCAGCCGGCTCCGTGGATATGGCCGTGATCCAGTTCGTCGCTGGTGGCTTCGCGAACGCTCTCCACGGTGACAGCAAAGTGCAGGCGTTTTCCCGCCAGCGGGTGGTTGCCATCAACGGTAACGGTTTCGTCAGTGACGGAGGTGACGACAACCGGCACCGGGCCCTGGTTTGTTTCGGCCTGGAAGTTCATGCCGACCTGGATGTCGTCGATTCCCTGGAAGGAGGCGCGCGGAACTTCCTGGATCATGTGCGGCTGGCTCTCGCCGTAGCCTTCGCCGGCTTCTACTGAGACGTCGAAGCTGTCGCCTACCTGTTTACCTTCCATGGCTTTTTCAAGCCCGGGAATAATATTGCCGTGACCATGGAGATAAGCCAGTGGTTCCTGCCCTTTTGAAGAGTCAATTTCATTGCCGTCGTCATCGGTGAGAGTGTAGTGAAAAGTGACAGCGCTGTTCTCTGTGATCGTCATTTCGTAATCCTTGGTGAATATTCTGGAGTGAAAAGAGGAGGGGGAAATATGTTTGTACCCACGTGAGCCGGGCATTATCCGTGAACCATGCAGGTTTGCCAAGCCGGGTTCGAGCGTCGAGGGGCGGGGGCGACTTTTGCTGACCGGAATCCGGCTGCGGGTTTTGGCGCCGGGCATTGCAGGATTACCGCTTTTTAACTGCTGAGCGAACGCTTCGGCTTCAGCCACTACTTTCACAGGGTTTTTCCTGCTGAGGCTGGCTGAACAAGTTGTGGATAAGCTGTTTTTAAGCAGTAAATACAATTTGTAGTGTTTTTTCTGGCCAAAGACACAAGATATTGTATACTCGTTCTCATGAGCCTTTACTGGCAGTGAGGTGGCAAGGGGGTGTAAAGCAGCCACAGCAGGGCCGAAAGCTCAGCCGTCCGCCTTCCGCGCAAGAGTACGCATAACGACAACCGCCGATAAAAATGCAGAGGGAATATGTCCATAGAAGCACTAAAAACGAATATTGAATCTGCCACTGTTGATATCAAGCTTCAGGCCGCCTCAGAGGATATCTGGGACAAGAAGTACCGCCTGAAAGACAAGCATGGTAACGCGGTGGATGAAACCATCGATGCAACCTACCGCCGTGTCGCCAAGGCACTGGCAGAAGTTGAAGACAAGGGTAAACAGGAACACTGGTTTGAGCGATTCCTCTGGGCGCTGCGCAACGGTGCCATTCCGGCGGGTCGCATTATCTCCAATGCGGGTGCCCGGGAGCACAAGCCGGCAACCTCTACCATTAACTGTACCGTATCCGGCACCGTAGCCGACTCCATGCAGGGCATTCTGGAGAAAAACCTGGAAGCGGGCCTGACCCTCAAAGCCGGTTGCGGTATCGGTTATGAATTTTCCACCCTGCGCCCCAGGGGTGCCTATGTCTCCGGTGCAGGCGCCTACACCTCCGGGCCGCTGTCCTTTATGGATATCTTTGACAAGATGTGTTTCACCGTCTCCTCTGCCGGTGGCCGTCGTGGCGCCCAGATGGCGACCTTTGATATATCACACCCGGATGTTGTCGATTTTATTCGCGCCAAGCGCGAGGACGGTCGCCTGCGACAGTTCAACCTGTCGCTGCTGATATCCGAAGATTTTATGGAGGCGGTAAAGAGCGACGGCGACTGGGATCTGTATTTCCCCCTGACCGCCAAGGAAGTAGAGCAGGGCACCCATCGCCTTGATGACGAAAGTATCGTCTGGCACGACTTTCCCACCACCGAGGGCTATATCTGCAATGACAAGGGCCTTGTGGCCTGTCGCGTGTTCCGTACTGTCAAGGCGCGCCACCTGTGGAATGTCATCATGACCTCCACCTATGATTACGCCGAGCCGGGTTTTATTCTGATCGACAAGGTCAACCAGCAGAACAATAACTGGTTCTGTGAAAACATTCGCGCCACCAACCCCTGTGGCGAGCAGCCACTGCCGCCCTACGGCAGCTGTCTGCTGGGCTCGGTTAACCTGACCAAGTTCGTTCTCGACCCGTTTACCGACCATTCGAAATTCGACTGGGAGAGCTTCGCTGAAGTGGTGTCCGTGTTCACCCGTATGCTGGACAACGTGGTGGAGATCAACGGCCTGCCGCTGGAGGGGCAACGCAAGGAGATACAGAGCAAGCGCCGTCACGGCATGGGCTTCCTCGGCCTGGGCTCCGCTATGGCGATGCTGAAAATGCCCTACGGCAGCACCAGTTCGCTGGCCTTTACCGAGCGCGTTGCCCGTGAACTGGCCATGGCCGGCTGGCGTGCCGGACTGGAACTGGCCCGAGAGAAAGGCCCGGCGCCAATCATGGATGAAGAGTTTGAAGTTACCGAAACCATGCTGCGCCTGCGCCCGGAAATGGCCAAGGACGGCATTGTGGTTGGCGACAAGTTGAAGGGCAAGGTACTGCATGCCCGCTACAGCCGCTATATGCAGCAGGTGGCAGAGCAGGATCCGGACCTGGTGGAAAGGCTTGCGGAAGAGGGTTGCCGCTTTACCCATCACTCATCCATCGCGCCGACGGGAACGATATCGCTGTCACTGGCCAACAATGCCAGTAACGGCATAGAGCCGAGCTTTGCCCATCACTATTCGCGGAATGTGATCCGCGAAGGCAAAAAGAGCAAGGAAAAAGTCGATGTATTTTCCTACGAGTTACTGGCCTATCGCGAGCTGGTGAACCCGGAGGCGAAGCCGTTCAGTGACAAGGAGAGCGAGAAGCTGCCGGACTATTTTGTCTGTAGTGAGACGATCAACCCGAAGCAGCACGTGGATGTGCAGGCAGCAGCGCAGAAGTGGGTCGACTCCTCTATTTCGAAAACCATCAACGTGCCGACAGACTGTGACTTTGAAGAGTTCAAGGATATCTACCTCTACGCGTATGAAAATGGTCTCAAGGGCTGCACCACTTTCCGCTTTAACCCGGAAGCCTTCCAGGGTGTGCTTGTGAAAGAGAAAGACCTGGAAAACACCACCTACCAGTTTACGCTGGAAGATGGCAGCAAGGTTGAGCTGAAGGGCAATGAGGAAGTTGAGTACGACGGCGAGGTGCATACCGCCGCAAACCTGTTCGATGCCCTGAAAGAAGGCTACTACGGTAAGTTCTGATCTCGCGAAGACAGGGCTGGATAACGACCACAGAATTTCAGGTAAAGAAAATGGCTTTAAAACTGGATAAAAAAATTGTCAGCTACAAGGTGCTGACCCCTTCCAACGACGACAGCATTCCAGAGTCTCAGGTTGCACCGGCAGTCGAGGATATTGAGCGCGCTATCGAGCACATGAATGAGAATGTCAGCCGCCCGGAGGAATTGCACGGTGCTACCTACAAGATTAAAACGCCGATGTCCGATCATGCGATGTATATCACCATCAACGATATTATCCTCAACGCGGGTACAGACCACGAGCAGCGGCGCCCCTTCGAGATTTTCGTCAACTCCAAGAACATGGACAATTTCCAGTGGGTGGTGGCGCTGACGCGGGTCATCTCCGCGGTCTTCCGCAAGGGCGGTGACTGTACTTTCCTGGTGGAAGAACTGAAAGCGGTGTTCGACCCCAAGGGTGGATACTTCAAGCGCGGCGGCAAGTTCAGTCCGTCACTGGTGGCCGAAATCGGCGAGGCGATAGAGGATCACCTGATGAAGATCGGGTTGCTGGAAAATCCGGAATTGGGTGATCACCAGATGGCGATTCTGGCCGAGAAGCGGGCCGAGTACGAAAGCAAGTCCCGGCCAGCGACGATGCCAGCAGCAGATGGTAACCCTTACCCTGAAAGTGCCCAGCTGTGCCAGAAGTGCATGACCAAGGCAGTGATCCTGCTCGACGGCTGCATGACCTGTCTCAACTGTGCGGATTCAAAATGTGGCTGATGCACAGATAAAGTCGGTCTGAAGGGCGCCACTGTGCGCTCGTTAGGGGGAGATTGCCGGGCCAGTAGCCCGGCTTTTTTCTGTACTGCTAGCGGCCTGTGTCAGACTTCTTTTTCCAGCGATCGGCCCGCTGCAAATTGCAGATTCAGGTGCGGGTAGGTCTTCTCGGTCACTTCCCTGATCAATGACAGGGGTACATCGGCGAAAGTGCCATAATCCCGGATGTATTCCATGTGTTGCTTTCCGTCGGCACTGAATGCATGGAAGATGGAATCGCTTTCGCCGTCAAACTCAAGTGGAAGCAGGTTCATCTTTTCACACAGTGAATGGTTAAAGGCAGGGGTTGCCTTGACCCATTTATCGCCGAGGTAGAGTTCAGTATAACCGTGCATGGCAAACACATCGGTGCCCATCCATTTCAACAGTTCGGGGCTGGCCAGGTGATTGCGAACGTCCGCCAGCCCCAGCCTGGATGGAATGCCACAGCAGCGTGCCAGCGCGCCCAGCAGCACAGCCTTCGGAATGCAGAAGGACTCGCCCTGTTGCAGGCAATGGCTGGCGCGGAAAATTTCAGCTTCAAGGCCAAAGCGATAAGGGTTGTAGCGGATACCGTCCCGCACGGCATGGTAGAGTCCAATGGCCTTCTCTTTTGCGCTCATCCCTGCCGACGTGTGTTGCTCGGCAAATGCCCTGATGTCCGGGTGGTCGCAATCGAAGAAAGATGTCGGGGCTGTATATTGATCCATTGCGAGGGTCCTGTCTGGTTGACGCCAGTGGTATCGCGGAAAACCGGCCTCAGGCAAGCAGTTGATCGATCAGGGACGACACCGGTGGCGGGTTCAGTGTATCAATTTCTACCGTGTGTTTGCGCTCTTCATCGCTCAGCGGATCGAAATTGGACAGCTGTGCGCGCATGACATCTGCGTCGGCCTCGGAGATGCTCGTGCCTACAGCCCTTTGCGCAAGCCTTTCCTGCATGGTATTCAGGTCGGCGTGGCAGAGAATAATATTCATCGGCAGGCCCAGTTGTGCCGCGAGGTCTGCAAATTGTTTTCTGCGTCTTGCATCGATAAATGTGGCGTCGACGATGCAGGGCAGGCCGGCTTGCAACACGATCTGGCTCAGGTTTGCGAGACGTGAAAAGGTTTGTTCAGAGACCTCCTGCGTATAGATTTTCCGGTCACTAGGCTGCCTCGGGGAAAGACCAAACAGGCGTTTGCGCTCGACGTCAGAACGAAGCACGATAGCGCCTGTTTCGGCGGCGATACTGAGGGCAGCGGTTGATTTGCCACTCCCCGATACACCGCAGGTGATAGCGTAAAACGGTTTGTTGTGGCCAGTGTAGGATATCGCCAGCTCCAGGTAGCGGCAGAATTCAGCGTAGTTTTCGTGG
>JBFFTH010000046.1:0-13705 GCA_041571855.1 Porticoccaceae bacterium | reverse complement strand
GCTTGGTATGATCCCGCGGGGCGAGGTAGGACTTGTGTTTGCAACATTTGCTTACCATCACGAGGTGTTCGATAGCAGCGTCTACTCGGCCATGGTGATGGTGGTATTGCTGACCACTATAGCCGGTCCAATCCTGCTGAAGCCGAGATTAAAGCATTTTTGACAGCCTGCTAATAAAAAGCCCTCTAGAACACTAAAGGGCTTTTGTCTTTCAGGTCTTCCCTCAGAGTCTAGGGACTTCCTCTGCGGCGCATTTTCCTGATGAACTTGTCGGTCTCGATAGCGTAAAAACTCGGGAAGAAACTCGCCAGGATAATGGGCCACCATTCGCTTGGAAATTCCGCGGTTCTGAACAGAGAAGCGGCCTCGGGTATTACAGTGGGAATAAACCGAATTGCCACGCTTGCGGCGATGCCCGCCAGTAGCCAGCGATTCGAAAACGGGTTAAAGGTGAAGGCTGAGTTGTATATCGACCTGGCCGAGATGACATAACCGAAGTGGGCCATCAGGATAGCCCAGAATGCCGCAGTCTGCGCCTGGGTCAGTAACAGCGGGTCAACCAGCACACCATTGATGACAGCCTGGGAACCGTAATAGTAATAGATCAAAAATCCCGGACTCGCAATAGCCAGGCCGACGACGACGACGCGCTGGACAAACATGGCGTTGATAATTTTCACACTTGAGTCCCTCGGCGGAACATTGAGCAGGTTTTTCTCCTTGCCCTCCATCATCAGAGGCATCGTCAGCAAAACGGAGTCGAGCAGATTGATCCAGAGAATCTGCACCGGCTCCAGCACAAAGCGCACCGAGAAAACCGGCACAAAGGCTGCCAGGATTATCGCTCCCATAATCAGCAATGCCTGCGCGGCATTGGTCGGCAGGGTGTAGAGAATCGCTTTTTGCAGGTTGGTCCAGGCGTGACGTCCTTCCTCGACCGCGGCGACAATGGTGGCAAAGTTGTCATCTGCCAGCACCATATCAGAGGATTCTTTCGCAACCTCGGTACCACTGATGCCCATGGCGATGCCTATGTCGGCGGCTTTCAGGGCCGGAGCATCGTTGACACCATCTCCGGTCATTGCCACAACCAAGCCAGTGGATTGTAATGCTTCAGCAATGGCTTTCTTGTGTTCGGGCGCGACCCTGGCAAAAACCGAGACTCTTTCCGAGGCCTCCCGGAGTTGATCCTGGTCAAGGTGGCTCAGTTCAGCGCCGGTTAAAACCTCAGAGGCCTCAATACCGAGTTGAAGGGCGACAGCTTGCGCAGTGTCAGGGTGGTCGCCGGTAATCATCACGGTACGAATTCCCGCCTGCTTACACTGTGCCACTGCTTCGATTGCCGATTTCTTGGGAGGATCAATCATTCCCTGCAGACCTAGAAAGCACAGGTCAGTGAGGTGGTCCGCTTCAAGTTTCTTGACATCGGCGGGTAATTCCTTGATAGCAAAGCCGAGAGTGCGCAGTGCATCGGCAGCAAAAAGTTTTGCTGTTGCCAGCACTTTATCAGGTTGGAAGGGGATAGATTCTCCCTCGGGGTTTAAGCTGCTAGCGCACATATTGACGACAACCTCGGGTGCGCCCTTGACATAAATCATGCGTTTACCCTCTGCTTCCACCATCACGGCCATGTATTTTGTCGTGGAATCAAAGGGTATTTCTTCAACTCTTTTCACCGCTCCGGGAACCAGTTCGGCCTTGGCACCGGAAATTCGCAGCGCCAGTTCCGTAGGGTCCCCGGTACCCCCGGCGCCGCTCAGGTGCGCATTGTTACACTCGAAGCCACATTGCAGCAGTTTCAGCAGAGCCGGTCGCTTTCGCGGCGCGTGAGATACGCCCTCGATTTGGAATTCCCCTTCGATGTCATAACCGACGCCGGTGACGTCATAGATCTCGCCGCCGGCATAAATACGGGTTACCGTCATGCGGTTCTCGGTCAGGGTGCCGGTTTTATCAGAGCAGATTACGGAGGTTGCGCCCAAAGTCTCGGCAGCGGGCAGCTTGCGGATAAGTGCTTTACGGGTGGCCATTACCGTGCCGGCCAGGGCCAGAATGGAAGTAACAAGGGCAGGCAGCATTTCGGGAATGGCGGCAACAACCAGTGATACAGCACCGAGGAAGCTGTAGGACATGTCATAGCCGAGATAGACCCCATAACCGAAGTTAAAGCCGCCAACGGCCAGAATGGCGATGATCAGGACATTGATAAATTCCTTCATCTTTTTCTGCAGTGGTGTCATCCCGCTGTCAGCGGCTTTCACCATATCGGCAATCTTGCCGAAAACGGTGCCGCTGCCGGTTGCGACCACTATTGCGCGGGCAGTGCCCTGGGTCATGTAGGTTCCGGAGAAGCCCATGTTTTTCTGGTCTCCGGGAACGAGGTCATCACCTGCGAGCGGATCCGTCACTTTTTGCACTGGAACAGACTCTCCGGTCAGTGATGATTCATCGACGTGTATATTGCTGACTTCAAAAAACCTGACATCGGCGGGAATCTTGTCGCCGCCTTCAAGAACAACAATATCGCCGGGGACCAGCTCTTTAGCCGGCAACCGACGCTGGTCACCCTCTCGGACGACAAGGCACTCCTGAACCATCATGTTGCGCAGGGCGTCCAGCGCACCCTCGGCCTTTCCCTCCTGGACAAAACCCAAAATCGCATTGAGGATTACCACGCCGGCGATAACGATAGTATCCGGCAGCATGTGGCTGCCCAGGGCAGTGAGAATACCTGTAACCAATGCAGTGATCAGAAGGATGATCACCATGGGTTCGTTAAACTGACGCAGAAATCGCACCCAGGCAGGTGTTTTCTTAAAGGCAAGTTCGTTTAGCCCGTACTCCTCAAGTCTTGCTTTTGCGACCTCATCGCTGATGCCCTCGGGTTTTGACTGTAGCCATTCAAAGGTTTCCTGTGAGGTTAATCCGTACCAGGGCTTGTTCATGTTCTTTTCTCCACTACTTCTTTTTATGGCCGGCTATTTTTAGTCGAATGTAAGGCCTCGCCGCCTCGACTGCAACAAAGCTAAAGATAGATTAAATCCAAATAATAGCTAATGCGTGAAATCAAGTTTGCCAGGGATAGATAGCGAAAAAGTGGGACCGGCGAGATTCAAGTGTTGCCGCTGTCAACCAGTACGGGAAGGTAAGTCTTTGAGAAGGCTTCCGGCATACGGCATGGTTTGGCGGTTTCTATGTTAATGCAGGTCAACTGCCAACGGGCTCTCAGGATCGTGCGTCGATCACTCGTGCGGACTACCTGAAATCCGCGCTCCAGTCTGAGTTTGCCATCAGAGCGGATCAACCAGGTACCAATGATCAGATTTTCATTGACGAAGCTTGCCATGAGATAGTCATACTCTGCGTGAGTGATTGCAAAGGCACGGTTGAGTGACAGGGAATCACTAATCGACAGGCCGAGCGATTCCGAATGTGCCCAGGCGGTTTCTTCGCACCAGCGGACATAGACAGCATTGTTGGTGTGATTGAGGTTGTCGATATCACTGTCGGTGACGGTAACCTGCAATGTAAATGGAGCTGGATAATCCCAGGATGACATGTTGACGGGCCCCGATGTTCACCAAATAGTAAGTTGCACGATATAGTTAGCGAATGCAAGTGGCGGCACTTAATACCGCTTTCACGGTCGAAGTTGACCAGATTTAACCATGGGAGACCAGCAATGGAAAACTACCAGGAACTGATCAGCGTCATTGCCCTGACAATGGGCGTGGGCTGGGCCAGCGGGATCAATCTGTACGCAGCACTGCTGGTACTGGGCATCGCTGCAAATACCGGCAATTTGGTTTTGCCACCCGAGTTGCAGGTGCTACAGGATCCACTGGTAATTGGCGCCGCCGGATTGATGTACTTTGTCGAGTTCTTTGTCGACAAAACACCGGGGGTCGATACCGGATGGGATACAGTACACACTTTCATCCGTATTCCAGCCGGTGCGATGCTGGCAGCGGGTGCTGTGGGTGAGGTAACCCCCGCGCTTGAAATCGCTGCCGGGATTCTCGGCGGGGCCATGGCGACCGCGAGTCACGTGACCAAGACATCCTCGAGAGCACTGATCAACACATCTCCCGAACCATTCACAAACTGGACTGCCTCTGTCACCGAGGATGTGATGGTGCTTGGTGGTATGTGGACCATGTTGAATCATCCTGTTATTTTTATTCTGTTAATGCTGGTGTTTATCCTGGTGGTGATCTGGTTGCTGCCCAAAATCTGGCGAGCACTGAAGGTGATTTTCAGCCGGGTCAGGGCCTGGTTCTCTGGCGCGGAACCCGGGGGGGCATCAGGAGAAAATCCAGTTGCTGCAGTTGATCAGCGCAAGCTGCCAGAGACAGGTGATGCCCCGAGGCAATCAGTGGCCGATACGAAGAGGGCCGGGAGCCAATGAGTGAACTGGCCTTTAGCAAGCCTGATATTGATAGTGTTATCCGGCTCGCGGCGATGGATCTGCTGGCCCGGAGAGAGCACAGCCGGCAAGAACTTATTGTCAAGCTGTGCCACAGGTTTAGCGGTGAGGAAGCCAGCGTCGAGAATGTTGTCGCGCGTTTGGGCAAAGAAAATCTTCAATCCGATCAGCGATTTGCCGAGGCTTTCGTCTCTTCAAGGTCAGCCAGGGGGCAGGGGCCTTTAAGAATTCAGGCGGAGCTCAGGCAGAGAGGCGTATCCGAGGCGCTGATTGAGCAAGTCCTTGCAGAAAGCGGCATCAACTGGCTAGAACTGGCGAAGCAGGTCGGTGCACGTAAATACGGTGGCAGACCCTGCAGTAACTATTCCGAAAAGGCGAAGCGAATCCGTTTTTTGCAATATCGTGGTTTCGCGGCTGACGATATCAGGACTGTCCTCGATGGCTGAAAGCAACTGCGTCCATGGAAAAACATATGGTTGGTTTTATTGCAGGCCTTTTCCTGGCTGCTGCATCGTCAGCTTCACTGGTTCAGTCCGCAGCAGAAACTGTTGAGTCCGCCTTTCTGGATAAGTAATGTATTTCATGACGCGGCATCGGCAGGGCTTTATTTCCGGTAGCTATTCAGCGTTTTTTTGCGCGTCTGGGCAGGCAAGGGTATTAATGAAGTTACAAAATTCATGTTTTGGATTGCGATCCAGGGGATTTTTCCATCAGACTCGTATCGACAATCTATCTACCCGCCCTGATGCCATCAGGGTGACTGCCAGTGGCGACTAGCCTCTCGTTGCCTATTGTCTGTCATATGTAGAGTGGGCACAGAGTTATCACCAAAGTGAAAATCAGGATCAAAAGTTGGAGACAAAAGGTTTGAGTACAAGCAGGTTGAAAAATGTATTGCGTGGCGTGCTGGCAATGACGCTGCTGATTCTGTCCTCGCTGGCCACAGCTGGTGGAGATCCGGAGCTGAGGGGACAGTGGATTCAGGGTGGGCTTTTACTGGGCAGGGTGGACCCAGCCGCTGCAGTCGAATTCATGGGGCGTGACGTTCGCGTTGCTGAAGACGGCTTGTTTGTTGTTGGTCTTGGTCGGGATGCGCCAGAGACTATAGAACTGCTGGTGCGCGGCCCGGATGGCAGTGCATCCCGGCACCTGTTTCAGGTAGAGCAGCGCCGGTACGATGAACAAATTGTTGATGGGGTACCCCAGCGCACGGTGACGCCTCCTCCGGAAGTGATGGAGAGGATACGCAAAGAGGCGGCACTGGTTAAAAAGGCGCGCTCTGCTGATGACCGCAGGCAGGACTTTCTGGTCGGCTTCAAGCGCCCCCTGGAGGGCAGGATCAGCGGGGTCTATGGCAGTCGCAGGGTATACAATGGCTCACCCGGCCGCCCCCACTATGGACTGGATATCGCTGCGCCTAACGGAGAGCTGGTTTACGCGCCCGCGCCCGGTGTGGTGAAACTGACCCATGACGATATGTACTTCTCCGGCGGCACGCTGATTGTCGATCATGGCCATGGGCTCACCTCGAGTTTTATTCACCTCAGCGAAGTGCTGGTAAATACCGGTGATCGGGTCGAACAGGGTGACCCTATTGCCAGAGTCGGTGCCACCGGCCGGGCTACCGGTCCCCACCTGGATTGGCGCATTAACTGGTTTGATGTGCGTCTGGATCCGGCCATTGTGCTGGAACAATTTCCTGCCCCCTGACCGGCCTCGATCGTGGTTTTGGCAGCGCCTTTCACGTAGAATTGCCGCTTCCTAAAAAGGGGTGTAGTCAATGATTGATAAAAAACTGCTGAGCATTCTTGTTTGTCCGGTGACCAAGGCACCGCTTGAGTACAATCAAGAAAACCAGGAACTGGTCTGCAAGGCGAGCGGACTGGCGTATCCGATTCGGGACGGCATTCCGGTGATGCTGGAAAGTGAAGCCCGCCAACTCAGTGCCGACGAAAAACTGGCGAAATAGGATACCGAAGCAGGGTTGACTTATGGCTGAAGAGACTGTTTTTTCCAAAATTATTCGTGGAGACATTCCCGCAGACAAGCTCTATGAAGACGAGCACTGTATCGTGATACGGGATGTTGCACCGAAAGCGCCGACACACCTGTTGCTGATACCCAAAAAGCCGATACCGCGACTTGTGGATGCTGCGGAAGAAGACAGGGCATTAATGGGACACCTGATGCTGAAAGCTGGTGAAATTGCCGAGCAGGCCGGGGTGGGGGACGCCTTTCGCCTTGTCATCAACAATGGTGCCGGGGCAGGGCAGACAGTTTTTCACCTGCATATCCATATTCTCGGCAACAAAAAATTCTCAGAGTCCCAGCTGGGCCTTTGAAGCGTAATTTTCCAGATTTGAGTGACCTGAATACTCCCTATGAAAAGTGCTGAAATACGTGATGCTTTCCTGAAATATTTCGAAAGCCGACAACACGCCATTGTGCCATCCAGCAGCCTGATTCCAGGCAATGACCCCACGCTGTTGTTCACCAATGCCGGCATGGTTCAGTTCAAGGATGTTTTCTTGGGATCTGACAAGCGGAGTTATAGCAGAGCTGCATCCTCGCAGCGCTGTGTTCGTGCAGGGGGCAAGCATAACGACCTGGAGAATGTAGGTTATACCGCTCGCCACCATACCTTTTTCGAGATGCTGGGAAATTTCAGCTTCGGCGATTACTTCAAGCGCGACGCTATCGCCTTCGCCTGGGAGTTTCTGACCGTGGTGCTGGGGCTGCCTGAGGAAAGGCTTTGGGTGACGGTGCATGTTTCTGATGATGAAGCTGCCGATATCTGGCTGAAGGAAATTGGCGTCAGTCCAGCGCGGTTCTCCCGCCTCGATGAAGATAATTTCTGGCAGATGGGCGACACCGGGCCCTGCGGTCCCTGCTCAGAAATCTTTTACGACCACGGCGAGGATGTAGCCGGTGGTCCACCCGGGAGTGATAACGATGATCTCGATCGCTATATCGAGATCTGGAACCTGGTTTTTATGCAGTATGAGCGGAGTGCCGATGGCTCCATGTCTCCGCTGCCCAAGCCCTCAATAGATACCGGTATGGGGCTGGAGCGCATCGCCGCGGTGATGCAGGGCGTGCACTCAAATTACGAAATTGACCTGTTTCAGGCGCTTCTGGATGCGGCAGTGAAAGCGACCGGCAGCAAGGATGTGGCCAGCAATTCGCTGCGAGTGATTGCCGATCATATTCGCTCCTGTTCATTTCTGATCGTCGACGGTGTCCTGCCGTCCAATGAGGGCCGCGGCTATGTGCTGCGACGCATTATTCGTCGCGCCATTCGCCACGGGCACAAGCTCGGGCAAAAGCAGCCTTTCTTCCATAAGCTGGTGGCGGCACTGGCGGACGAGATGGGGGTCGCCTACCCGGAGTTGGTGGCCCATCAGGCGCAGGTAGAAAAAGTCCTCCTGGCCGAAGAACAGCAATTTGCGAAAACCTTGGATAACGGCATGTCGGTCCTGGAGAGTGCCCTTGCCGAAACCCGGGGCAATGTCATCGATGGCGAGGTGGTTTTCACCCTCTATGACACCTACGGTTTTCCTGTCGACCTGACCAACGATATAGCGCGTGAGAGGGGTTACAGGCTCGATATGGACGGCTATGAGGCAGCCATGGAAAAACAGCGCCAGCGCGCCCGCGCGGCCGGCACCTTCAAGGTCGACTACAGTCATCAGCTGCAACTGGAGGGTGAAACCTGCTTTACGGGATATGAGCAGATCTCGGGAACAGGCCAGGTCACCGCGTTGCTTAAAGATGGCGAACTGGTTGCCGATCTCCATGAGGGCGAACGGGGCGTGGTCGTGTTGGATAGTACCCCATTCTATGCCGAGTCCGGCGGACAGGTGGGCGATAGCGGACTCCTCACCAGTGAAGGTGTGGAGTTCGAAGTCACTGACTGCCAGAAGCAGGGTGGAAACTATCTGCACATCGGTGTGGTAACAGAGGGGAGCATTACGAGCGGCCGGCAGCTTCGCGCCCAGGTCGACCCGGAGGTGCGCCGGGCGACGGCACTGAATCACTCGGCGACCCACCTTTTGCATGCCGCTTTGAGAGAGGTGCTGGGTGATCATGTGACCCAAAAAGGATCCCTGGTTGACAGCAAACGTCTGCGTTTTGACTTCAGTCACTTTGAAGCCGTTTCTCCGGGGCAGCTGAAGCAGATTGAAAATCGTGTCAATGAAGAGATTCGCCGCAATACGCCGGTTGAAACCGAAACCTGTGATATGGAAACTGCCGTGGCCAGGGGTGCTATGGCCCTGTTCGGGGAAAAATATGGCGACAGTGTGCGGGTTCTCACCATGGGCGATGGTTTTTCTGTCGAATTGTGTGGCGGCACCCATGTTGATCGCACCGGTGATATAGGCCTGTTGCGTTTAATTGGTGAGTCGGGCATTGCCGCGGGCATTCGCCGTATCGAGGCGGTCACCGGCCAGCATGCGCTGGACTATATCGATGGCATTGAGATGCAGCTGGATCAAATCAGTAAATCCCTGAAAACCGGTCGCGACAAGGCAGCTCTAAAATTGAAAAGCCTGCTTACGGAGTTAAAGCAAGCGGAGAAACAAACAGCACAACTGAAGGCCAAACTGGCCGCATCTGCAGGTACTGACCTCGTGTCCCAGGCCCGGGAAATCGGCGGTATTAAGGTGCTTGCGGCCAGTCTCGAAGGCGCTGACCCAAAATCCCTGCGCGATACCGTTGACCAGTTGAAAAATAAACTGGGTTCCGGGGCGGTGATCCTGGCAGCTCCGGGCGATGCCAAGATTGCGCTGGTTGCAGGTGTTACGCAGGATGCCACAGACAGGCTCAAAGCCGGAGAATTGCTGCAGTCGGTAGCGCGCCAGGTGGGTGGCAAAGGCGGTGGGAGACCCGACATGGCCCAGGGCGGAGGTACGGATTTGGCGGCTCTGCCAGCTGCACTGGAATCGGTTTACGCCTGGGTGGAAGAAAAGCTGCTTGACGGCTGAAGATGCACTGATTCAGCTGGCCTGAAATCAAGGCTAATGCCTTAAAGATACTGATTTTCCTTAACTTTTAAGCGGTTATGGTGTTTAATTGCGCGCGATTTTTCCTCGCTGAAGCCACTGGTTGGCGTTTTCGGATATAAAGACAGCATGAGTTTGATTGTTCAAAAATATGGCGGCACTTCTGTCGGCTCGATAGAGCGGATAAAAGCGGTAGCCGCCAAAGTTGCCAAGCATCGTAGCAGTGGTGACGATGTCGTGGTCGTGGTCTCCGCCATGAGCGGCGAAACCAATCGCCTGCTGTCACTGGCAAAAGAGATTCACGACGAGCCTTCACCACGGGAAATGGATGTTCTGGTTTCAACGGGTGAACAGGTGACCATTGCCCTGTTGTGTATCGCACTGCATGAAGAGGGCTGCGATGCCCGGTCCTATACCGGTGGTCAGGTGCGCATCCTGACAGACAATGCCCACTCGAAAGCCCGAATACAGGAGATTGATGCCCACCGCATAGAGTCTGACCTGCAGGCGGGTAGGGTCGTGGTAGTCGCCGGCTTTCAGGGGGTCGATCCCGACGGCAATATTACAACCCTTGGGCGCGGCGGTTCCGACACCACTGCCGTAGCTCTGGCGGCAGCGCTGAAAGCTGACGAATGTCAGATCTACACTGATGTCGATGGCGTTTACACTACAGACCCGAGGGTTGTTGAAGGGGCCAGAAGGCTGGACCGCATTACCTTTGAGGAAATGCTCGAGATGGCCAGCCAGGGTTCGAAGGTGTTGCAGATTCGCTCTGTCGAGTTTGCCGGTAAATACAAGGTTCCATTGCGGGTGCTCTCCAGTTTCGAGGAAGGCCCGGGTACGCTGATTACGTTGGAGGACGACGAAGAAATGGAAAAACCGATTGTCTCAGGAATTGCTTTTAACCGCGATGAAGCCAAGCTGACAATTCGGGGCATTCCGGATACTCCGGGCGTGGCCTACAAAATACTCGGACCGATCAGCGATGCAAATATAGAAATCGACGTGATCGTTCAGGATGTTTCCGAGGATCAGACCACATCGCTTACCTTTACTGTTCATCGCAATGATCTTCCCAGGGCAAAAGCCATTCTTGAAACTGTCGCATCGGAACTGAAAGCTCGCAGCGTGGAGGGAGACTCCAAGGTCGCCAAGCTGGCTCTGGTCGGGGTAGGTATGCGCTCTCACGCGGGGGTTGCATCTAAAATGTTTGCCACGCTGGCAGCAGAGAATATCAATATCCAGTTGATTACAACATCCGAGATCAAAGTAACGGTGGTTATCGAAGAGCGCTATCTGGAACTGGCTGTGCGAGCTCTGCACTCAGCATTCGAACTCGAAGTTCAAGGTTGACAATTTACGGGTTATACTCGGCGTTGGGGTGAACTGCAGAGTTTGAACTCCAACGGTAAGGGCAGACTCTTACTGTTAGTGCGTAGCAAATAAAAACGATAAAGCTACGGAATTAAATGGACGTCAACATGGTTTTGTTGACTTATTGGCAGTATAAAAACAGGAGTGTGTTTCATGCTAATTCTTACCCGTCGTGTGGGGGAAACCTTAATCATTGGTGATAATGTCAGCGTTACAGTGCTTGGTGTGAAGGGGAACCAGGTGCGTATTGGTATCAATGCACCAAAAGATGTGTCCGTGCATCGCGAAGAAATCTACCAACGGATACAAATGGAACAGGAAGCGAACGGAAACGTTTAATCGCCCTTTGTTTTTCTGAATCATATGGTATTATGCCGCCTCATTTTTTGGGGCAGCTTTAGTTTTTTTGTCTTGCTGTGCAGGACAGATCAACAAAAAAACCCAACTAAAATACGGTGAGGTGGCCGAGCGGCTGAAGGCGCTCCCCTGCTAAGGGAGTATAGGCTAATCCCCTATCGAGGGTTCGAATCCCTCCCTCACCGCCATCTAGACGCCTAGCGCTTCTTCTTACATCCAGAGAGCTCTTGATATCAAGTTTAAAACTCAGCATTGCCGGGTTTTATGACTGAGTTTCAATTCATTTTACGGGTGGTGGTCCCAGGGACAGGCTTACGTAAAAAGCCGTCCCAGAATAGCCGGTATCGCTGTCTCAACCCGCAGTACTCTTCGGCCAAGGGTGACAGGCTGAAATCCAGCCTCCACCAATTTATCAATTTCGTAGTCAATAAAGCCGCCTTCAGGGCCAATGGCAAGCGTGAGCGGTTGGTTGTAGCCGACCGGACAGGATATATCCGCAGTGGGGTGGGCTACCAACCCTTTGCTTTGGCCGACAATTTGTTTTATTTCATCTTCCACAAAGGGTTTGAAAAGCTTCTTTATATGAACTTCAGGCAGCATTGTATCCATAGCCTGTTCCAGTCCCAGTACCAGCTGCTCCCGGATGTTTTCTTCAGCTAAAAATGGTGTTTGCCAGTAGCTTTTCTCAACGCGCCAGCTGTTGATTAGATGGAGTTCCTTGATGCCCATCGTTGCGATGGTCTGAAAGATCCGCCGTAACATCTTTGGCCGGGGCAAGGCCAGCACCATTGTCAGGGGTAGAGGCGTAGGCGGATCTGCAAATAGATCCAGTTCAAGTTCAAGTTCGTTCCCTGTCATCGAAAGAATTCTGGCTACACCGGTTTTGCCATTGAGCAGGCCCGCATCAAGCTCTGAACCGATAGAGACTTTCTTTACATCGAGGAGGTGACGGAGGCGACGTCCGCTAATCCGTGCCCGGTTGCCGGTGATCAAATCGTCGGGTTGGATCAGTAGCAGATTCATATTTCGAGATAAATTTGGCGCCCCGGGAGACTCACCGAGGTTTGTTCGCTACCCTTCACATGCTCCAGAATCATTGAAATACAAGCTCCACCGCCGATTATACTGTTGCCAACTATCAAGAAGAAGGCTCTCTACAGTCTACCCTGAATCCCTATGGAGTCCGGTTAAACAGTTCCCCTGAACCCCTGAGGAACCAAGGGGGGATGGATTAAGCTTGGGTTGCCTGGTTATAGGTTGGTGTTTGGTGAGGTGCCCTAGGGGAGGACAAAAAGGTGACTTGCCAAATAAATAAAGGTGTACAGGAGAGTGAGGTGTCTGTTCTATACCCCCATTTGAACTGAAATTACCGAATTAAAGGGGTCAGAGCCCTTTAAATTGCAGTAACGGCCACTAAAATGATTCCGGGTATAAAGGCAGCGGACAATAAATAAGGGTGTCACAATTGTTCTCTAAGAATAGAAAAGGATTCGATGCATGAGCTTTATCTACAATACCCTGAGAGTTGAGAAGGCTGGCTCATTATCAACCATTATTATTGATAATCCACCCATCAATATTCTCACCATGGATCTGTTTTCTGAATTGGTTCATGCATTCGAAGAAATTGCAGCTGCTAAAGATCTAAAAGTGGTCGTAGTGAAGAGTAAGAATCCAGACTTTTTTTTGGCGCATCTGGACGTGGGGCTATTACAGGCTTTATCTGAAGGAACGGTTGAAGATGCGGTTGTGACGCACACCACCTACCACGAGTTACTAAAAAATATACGCGAGATGGATAAGATAGTTATAGGCCAGATAGAGGGACGTATTGGCGGAGGTGGTGCTGAACTCGCAATGAATTTTGACATGCGATTTGGGGTTAAAGGGAAAACGGTTTTCAATCAAATGGAGGTTCCCTTGGGAATATTACCGGGGGGCTCTGGAACGCAGATGCTACCTCGATTAATTGGTCGAGGTCGGGCGATGGAAATTATATTAGGTGCAATGGATATTGACTCTGATACCGCAGATAGGTGGGGGTTACTGAATAGAATCTTTGATGAAAATGAAATTGATGGTTGGGTTGAGGGTTTTGCTAATCGTATCGCATCCTTTCCAGCAGAAGCTCTAATTAAGGCAAAGCAAGCAATCAACAGTGCCGACAAACCCATTGATGCTGGTTTGCAGGATGAGGCGGCTTTTTTTGCTGAGCTCTTATTTTCTGATTCAGCAAAGAAACAAATGAAAAAATTTATGGCCGCTGGTGGGCAAACTTCTAAGGTTGAATTGCAAGTGGCTTCATTGAGTCAGGAAATCTGTAGCAGTAATTTCTCAAAACTAAGCAGAAAAATTGACCTGTAAAGCCCAGTCAGCCCCGGTACATCTATATATTTAATTAGGCAACCGACCCTTTTCCTCCCGCCCTGGAGCATCACACGGAATACAGCCCTGTAATCAGGCAGCCCGAAGGGAACCCAGCCCCCCTTGGTCCCTGAGAGGTTCCATAAGAGTTACTTAACCACTCCCAAGGCTGCACAAGCCT
>JBFFTH010000045.1:0-13827 GCA_041571855.1 Porticoccaceae bacterium | reverse complement strand
GCGCGCTCTCCCGAGTACTGGCGGCAACTGACAGCGATCCTGCTGGCTCAAAACAAACGCCGCCAGGCGCTGGATCAGCTTGAACTGGCACGGCAGAAGAAGATTCCCTTTCGCAGCCAGGATGTGGTGTTGTTGTCTGACCTCTACGTGGCCAATGGAGCTGCCGAAAAAGGTGCCAGGGTTCTGGCGCGGGGTATTGCCAGCGGTGAAGTTGAGAACAGTTTTGGCAACAACAAGAGGCTGTTTGAATTCTGGCTGCAGGCGCGGGAAAAAGACAAGGCCATAGTCGCGTTGGAAAAAGCGCTTGGTCTCAACTATGACACTGAGCTGTATCTGCAACTGGCGCAGTTGCAGATGGAGCGGGAAAACTGGTCGGGAATGAGGCGGGCGGTGTTGGGAGCCTGTAGCCGGACCCTGCAGGACAGATATGTCAGTCGCGCCAATTTGCTGCTGGGCGTGAGCCAACTCAAACAGGGAAACAACGATGGCGCCAGGCGCGCCTTTATCAACGCCACGCTGATTTCCGGGGAGGCGGAAAAGGCCCGCCAGTGGCTGGCTTTTATCGGTGCTGCCGAACCTTCATCCGCGGAACTGGAAGCAATCACCAAGCCCTGCGCACCAGGGGAAGCGCGGGTTATGTCATCGCGCACTGCCCGCCTGCTGGCCGGCGATGCAGTGCCAGCTGCAGCAGAGACTGCAAGCAGTGCAACCATTGATGGCTCACTGCAGACAAAACTGATACCGTCGCAGGGTTTCTTTACCGTCGGGCTGGACCGGGACGACGGCGACCTGGGCGCTGCGATGCGGAGCAGCGCGACCTCTCTCGGCATTGCGCTGGTGAAAGGGGGAGGCTCTATCGACGGTGCCTTGACCCTGCTAATTGACAGCCATGACAATGGCGAGCAGGATCTCCGGTTGGGCTTTCCGTATCGGGGGCAGCCTTCAGCCAGGGGGCGTTTCAGGATTAAAAAACAAGACGACTTCAGTTGCGTGTACCGCCAGTACCAGGGTCCCGGCAGCGGCGTGCTGGATGCGCTGAAAGGTTTTGCGGCAGAAGCCGAGCGCGCCGGCTACTCGCTGACCGGGCAGCAGAGAATGGTGATCAATACGGCCGGTACTTCCGGCGACCAGGTGTCGATGGAGCTGCAGCTGGGCATCTTGTAGGCCCTGCTGACTACCCAGTGGTGGTCTGGCCGAGCAGCGGCCCGATCGGTTAACATGCTCCGCACTGCATTGCGTTGATAGCGCCAGATCCGTTAATCAAAAGAATAACCAGGTGCTATCGAGATAAAACTAAAAGAGGTTAAGCATGGCAAAGAGAAAATACGACATCATCCTGATGGGGGCCACCAGTTTTGTTGGCCAGATCACCGCCTGGCGTATGGCGGAGCATTACCGGGAACACCAGCCGCAACTCAAGTGGGCCTGGGCGGGGCGCTCGCTGGAAAAACTGCAACAGGTTGTCGAGGATGTGGAGCGGCGCCTGGATTGCCAGCTGGAGGTTGACCTGCTGCAGGCTGAATCACTTGATGCGAATTCCATGCAGTCGCTGGCGAAGCAGGCACGGGTCATTATTACCACGGTCGGCCCTTATGATCTTTACGGTGAGCAACTGGTCAGGAGTTGTGCGGAAAACGGCACTCACTACTGCGACCTGACAGGTGAGCCGAACTTTATTGCCGAGATGCTGGACAAGTATACCGCCGCCGCGGAAAAGAGCGGGGCCTGTATTGTCAACTGTTGCGGTTTCGACTCTATTCCCTTTGATATCAATTCATACCTGCTGCAGAAACATGCGCAGGAGGCCTTTGGCGAACCCTGTACATCCATTCGCAGCCGTGTGCTGCGGATGCAGGGAACATTTTCCGGCGGCACCATGGCCAGTATGGTGAATATTTTCAAGCGCGCCAGCAAAGACAAGGCGCTGCGAAAAAAACTGCTCGATCCCTACTTACTGGCGCCGGGGCTAAAGCATGTCAGGCAGCCCTATATTGGTGACGTACAGTGGGATGAGGTTACCGGCAAGTGGATGGCGCCCTTTGTGATGGCTGCCATCAACACCAAAATTGTACTGCGCTCGGCGCAGTTGATGCCGTCCCTGTTTCCCGCCGATGTCACCTATGAAGAGGGCCTGGTCATTGGCAAGAGTTTGCGCTCAAGGCTGACCGCCCACGCGCTGGCTCTCGGTACCGGAGCACTGGGGCTGGCTGGCTCGTTCTCAGCCGGTCGCTGGTTGCTGGAAAATGTGGTGCTGCCAAAACCCGGCGAGGGTCCCACCGAGAAACAGCAGCAGGAGGGCAACTACCTGATTCGCCACTACGGTGACACCGCCTCGGGCAAAAGCCTCGCGGTGGAGGTGGAGGGCGACCTGGACCCGGGCTACGGTTCTACCGCCAGAATACTGTTGCAGGCGGCAACCGCCCTGGCACTGGATCTGCCGGAAGACCAGCAGGGTGGCTTTTATACACCCGCCGCAGTGATTGGCGAAAGCCTGCTGACACGACTGCCAAAATATGCCGGCGTGGTATTCCGCGACGTCTAGTCAGGGTGGCGTGACGTATCTGGGAAAAGAAATCCTGTTGCACCTGAATGGCAAAAAGCCACCACAGCATCCTGTGGTGGCTTTTTTGTCGGTGCCAGGTATGGTTTAGAATTCCGGCCAATACTTCCGGACTCAGGGTATGCAGCCGTTGGTTTGAACACTTACCCCTGCAAGCCAAAGTTCATGTCACTGAGGATCACCTGAAGCTTGGCGATCTTATCGGCCCTCATACGCAGCTTGGTTTCTTTCAGTGCACCCGGGTGCAGCGTCGCGGCCATTTCCTTGGCCCTGGCGATGGCGGCATCGGCCGTTTCTTCCGCCGCAACGATCCTGTCCAGATAGCCGGCATTCACCGCGCCCTCGGGGTCAAACAGCTCGGCGGAGCAAAGGGCGCGGTAGATATAGCGCGGATCCAGGCGATCCTGTGCCAGCACGACACCAAACATGGGCATCGCCATGCCAATGGCGACCTCGTTCAGTCCCAGCTTGAAATTGCCCGCGGCGCCGATGCGCTCGTCGGCAGCGAGTGCGAAAATGGCTCCCATTGCAAGGCAGTGGCCGGTAACGCCGAAAACCAGTGAAACCGGCAGGGAATACATCCGCAGGGCCAGGTTGGCTCCGGTTCTGAGCAGTTCGATCATGCCTTCAAGCCCGCCGCGCATCACGTTCAGATCAAACCCGCCACTGAACTTGCCCTCGCGACCGACAATGGCAATAGCCTTGGCGCCGTCCTGCTCGGTGCGATCGAGAGCCCCGTTGATTTCAGCAATAAGACTCATGGAGATCGCATTCACCTTGCCATCGTCCAGGCGGATAATTGCCGTATCGTCACTGAATTCATAGCTCACATGCTCGCTCATAACTTTTTCCTTTTGATTGGTTGCTCGTTAAGATGCAGGTAATTATTGCACACAGCTGCGGTGATCAGTAGCAATGCTTGTCGGGTTGCAGTTACTGTGAAAAATGGTGGGAACAAATATGAGAGTAAGATGGTTTATTGGATTGCTGTTTGCCGGCTGGCTGTCACTGGCCAGCGGCGAAAATATTGTCACCGTCTACGTGGCCAAAGAGGTGGTAACACTGGATGATGACATGCCTCTGGTGACCGCGGTCGCCGTGGAGAGTGGCCGAATTGTTGCTATTGGTGACGTGGAAAGTATCAAGTCTCAGCTGAAAAGCCGCTCCCTGGTGATCGATTACCGATTTGCCGCCAGGGTTCTGGTGCCGGGTTTTATTAACCAGCACGACCATCCTTTCCTTGCCGCAACCATGCTGTCGACGGAGGTGATTGCGATAGAAGACTGGCAGGTCAACGATCAGTATTTCCCCCGCGCGGGCACACCTGCGCAGTATCAGCGAATGTTGAGGCAACGGGTGGCGCAGCACCCCGATACTGGCAAACTGTTCATTTCCTGGGGTTACCACCGTCTGTGGCACGGCGATTTGAATCGCGGCATGCTGGATGACATCAGCAAGGATGTCCCGATCCTGATCTGGCAGCGTTCAGGCCATGAGTTTATTTTTAATACCCGCGCGCTGCAGCTGTTGGGTATCAGCCAGACTCTTGTCGAAAGTTTTCCGGCCAGCGCCAGGGCGCAGGTCAACTGGGCGGAGGGTCACTTCTGGGAACAGGGTGCACTGGCGCTGCTGCCAGTGCTGTTCAAGCTGCTGGCAGCACCGGACCGCTATCTGCCGGCGCTGGAAGTGATGAAAGAATACTGGCACCGGGCAGGGGCTACCTGGGTGGTTGAGCCCGGTGGCTGGGTCAATCAAAATTTGCAGGAAATGCAGAACAGGGTTTTTGCGCCTGCCGATACCCCGTTCCACATGGACTACATCGTCGATGGCAAGACCATGGCCTCGGAGTACCTGGATGGAGAGCTGATCGCCGAGACGGAAAAAATCATGGAGTGGGGTGAGGGTATGAGTCGCTTCCTGCCAAAGCAGGTGAAGTTGTTTGTCGATGGCGCCATGTACAGTCAGCTGATGCAGATGAAGCAGGGGTATCTGGACGGTCACCACGGCGAATGGCTTATCCAGCCCGAGATTTTTGCCAGGGCTTTTGCCCGTTACTGGGATGCCGGTTATCAGATTCATGTACATGTCAATGGTGATCTCGGCCTCGAGATGCTGCTGGACGTGGTGGAGGAGAACATGCAGCGCAATCCTCGAGTGGATCACCGAACGGTGGCGGTTCACTTTGGTTTTTCTACACCTGAGCAGGTCGAGCGTATTAAACGACTGGGTGTGATTGTCAGTGCCAATCCCTATTACGCGGTCGCGCTGGGTGAAAAATACAGCGAACACGGTATCGGCCCGGCGCGTGCAACGCAGATGGTTCGCCTGGGTGATTTGACCCGCGCCGGGGTGTCTTTCTCGCTTCATGCCGACACCCCCATGGCGCCAGGACTGCCACTGTTTCTTATGTGGTGTGCCGTTAATCGCGTGTCGGTGGAGGGAGATATCATTGGCGGCAATCAACGCATAACCCCTGAACAGGCGCTGCGAGCGGTCACCCTGGAAGCGGCCTATTCCATGCAGATGGAGCACGAGATTGGTTCCCTGGAGCCCGGCAAGCTGGCCAATATCACCGTGCTGGACGCCAACCCGCTGACCGTTGAGCCGATGGCGATCAGGGATATTCCCATCTGGGGCACCATTCACGAGGGGCGGCTACTTCCAATTGGGAAATAAGAATTAGTGCCGCGCGTTGCGGAATGAAATTTTATTGAACCTGGCGGGGGTAATGTTATGGATGGCGGCGAGATACAAAAAAACTTTCGTGCAGCGCCTTTCGTCGCGGATATCGGTATGGAATTGGAATCTGTGAACAAGGGTATATGTGTAACCCGCCTTCCTGTGTCTCAGCGCCATCTGCAGCAGAACGGTTTTGTTCATGCTGGTGTTCAGTTCACCATGGCCGATCATACCTCCGGTGCTGCCGCTTCAAGCCTGGTGGCTACCGGCTGTTATGTGGTTACTGCGGAGATCAAGGTTAGCTACCTGAAGGCGGCGAAAGGCGAACTGCTGATTTGTAAGGCAAAGGTACTTAAACCGGGAAGAAATCTCTTCTTTGTTGAAGCTGAGGTATTTTGTCGTTCAGCAGACGGGGAAGACTTGGTAGCCAAGGCATCCACAACCATGGCTGTGGTGACTCCATAGTAATGAAATGTCTGGTCGGTAATTTTTGTCTCAATATATCCAGGAGTATTGGCCATGAAAGTTTTGCGCACACCCGATGATCGTTTCCAAAACCTGCCCGATTACCCGTTCCGGCCCCACTACCTGGAAATCTCCGATGAAGCGCTCGGATCATTGCGGGTGCACTATGTCGATGCAGGTGCCGCCGATGCGCCGGTGGTGCTGTGCCTGCACGGTGAGCCGAGTTGGAGCTACCTCTATCGGTTTATGATCCCCATCTTTGTCGATGCCGGGTTTCGCGTAATTGCCCCGGATCTGATTGGCTTTGGCAAGTCGGACAAGCCGGCTGAGAAAAGTGCCTACAGCTACAACGGGCATGTGCGCTGGATGTCCCAGTGGTTGCAGGCGCTGGATCTGCAAAACATAACCCTGGTGGCCCAGGACTGGGGTGGCCTTATTGGCCTGCGCCTGCTGGCAGAAATGCCAGACCGGTTCGCGCGGGTGTCCATATCCAACACAGGCCTTCCCACCGGCGACCAGCCAATGGCAGAGGCTTTTATGCAGTGGCGAGAATACAGCCAGGTTGTTGAAGATTTCGATGCCGGTGCCATCATCGCCAACTTTACCCCGCGCGAATTCAGCGAGGCGGAAAT
This sequence comes from Porticoccaceae bacterium, assembly GCA_041571855.1. Lineage (GTDB taxonomy): Bacteria > Pseudomonadota > Gammaproteobacteria > Pseudomonadales > Porticoccaceae > JACKOF01. The sequence goes on along the minus strand of JBFFTH010000045.1, from coordinate 7,491 downwards.
CAATGCCTACCGGGCACCGTTTCCGTCCGATGACTATAAAGCTGGCGCCCGCCAGTTCCCGCTGCTGGTGCCTGTTTCGCCGGATAATCCGGCAACCGAGGCCAACCGGCAGGCGTGGCAGGTTCTGAGCCAGTGGCAAAAACCTTTCCTGTTATGTTTCTCCGACGGTGATCCGATCACCGCCGGCTTACAGAAGGTTTTTCTGGAGCGAGTACCCGGGGCTAAAAACCAGCCCCATGCCGTCCTGCATGGCGGACACTTTATTCAGGAGGTGGACGGTGAGCGCTGGGCAAACAGGGTAGTTGACTGGTGCGGCACCGGAAGCTGTAATGGTTGAGCTGGGGTAATGGCCTCAGCCTTTTACCCTCACCTTTGTGATTACTCTTCCCGGGAGGGCTTGCCGTCCAGGGCCCGGGCGCGGTCGATATAGCCGCCGTAACCCACTCGCTTATTCTCACCGGTCCGCTCCGGCCTGTTAGTGGGTGCGGATGCAGGAGCGACAGTTTTTTTCTCTGCCGCTTGATCTTTTTCCGGGCAAGAAGTGTCGCGGAAGGTCACTTTTCCCCTGCTGTCGGTGCACTTGTAGATCTCTGCAAAGGCCGCTTCCATGGGTGTTGTCAGTGCGGCGCAGGCAACAAGTGTCAGGACTAATCTGTTAACAGTGTTCATGTTCACGGCCGGCGCTCTCGAAAATCACCCAGATATCTTACGCGGGCCCCGGTTTTGCGCCAAGTAACAGCGACGGCCAGACCATGCCGGATTGATTTGACGGGACATAACAGAATGAGGTGTACTCTTGGTAAGTAGCACTGTGGACTTTGTCCGCTAATCACTCGATAAAAAGGGCCTGTTATGATCGACTTGTACACTGCGGCCACACCCAACGGCCACAAAATCAGTATCGCACTGGAGGAGCTGGAGCTTCCCTACATCGTCCATTCCCTGGACCTGATGGCGGGCGATCAGAAGCAACCGGAGTATCTGCGCATTAATCCCAATGGCAGGATTCCAAGCATTGTCGACCGGGATAATGATAACTTCGCCGTGTTTGAATCCGGTGCCATCCTGATTTATCTGGCGGAAAAAACCGGCAGGCTGTTGCCACCTGACCCAAAGAAACGGTCACAGGTGATCCAGTGGTTAATGTTCCAGATCGGTGGTCTCGGGCCGATGATGGGGCAGTCCAACGTCTGGTATCGCTACTGGGAGGAGACCTACCAGCCGGCGATTGACCGTTACCAGAACGAAAGCAAGCGACTGTGCGGGGTACTGAATGACCGTCTCAAGGGGCGGGAATACCTGGTGGATGAGTTGAGTATTGCCGACATCGCCTGTTTTCCCTGGGTGAGAACCTACTGGTGGTCAGGTTTTGAAATCGACGGGTTTGAACATCTCAAGGCCTGGCTCGAGAGGCTGGAAGAGCGGCCCTCCTGCATTCGCGGTCTGGCAGTCCCGGAAAAGCAGGTGGATGGAGAAACGGTAGGCGGCGACAAGAATAAATTGGAGGGCGACGCCAGGGAAAAGTTTGTCAAGGCAGCCCGGTCGATGCTGAACAGGTGATAGCCGCTCAGTCGCTGCAGTCGATATTTTTCACCATCAATACAGCATCGCCGGTGTAGTGGATCAGCGGGTGAGGAACAATGGCCTCCCGTGCCACCTCAGCATAGCCGATCCTTTCGTAGAGCGATTTTGCAGCGGCGTTTTGTTCGAATACGATCAGGCTCAGTTTAGCGTAACCTTTCTCTTCAGCCTGCCGTTCCGCAATCGCCATCAGCCTTGAGCCAATCCCCAAACCGCGATATTCGGGAAAAAGGGCAACGCCGCAGACGTAGTAGCTGTTGTCCTCTTCCAGCTTGCTGTAGGGTGCAAGTACCGGGTCGTTCTCCACCTCTTCAGGATCGACATGCATGGGGAAGGCCACCAGCATGCCGAGAACCTTTTTATCCTGCTCAACGACAGTACAGTTCTTAAAGCTGAACAGGCTGTCTTCCCGTTCATAGCGCCTGCGCCCGACCTCGAGCGGATCCTCGCCCGGTTCGGCAATTTTCTGCCAGACATAATCCGCGACACCATCTGACGATATCCGGTATAGCTCGGCAATCTTTCGGCAATCCGCTTTTCTGGCGGGGCGGTAGTGGCAGCTGAACATCTCAAGCGTCCTGTCAATTTGCTGACTTAAAGTATAAGAGCCCCTGCTCGGGCAGCAACCCGGATCGCGGTCTTTGTTATGGCGGGATACAGGCTTGGGCTTTATAATGCGCCCATCACGCAGGGGTGTGATGGTTGATGCAGGTGATGGAGCCAAAAATGACAGATCGCAAAGCGACGGTGAGTCGCGACACGCTGGAAACCCAGATCACTGTTGAGGTCAACCTCGACGGCACGGGACAGTCACAGTTTGAAACTGGCGTGCCCTTTCTGGAACATATGCTGGATCAGATTGCCCGCCATGGCCTGTTTGACCTCGACGTCAGGGCCGAGGGCGACACCCACATCGACGATCACCACACTGTGGAAGATATTGGTATCACCCTTGGTCAGGCGGTGAAGCAGGCGCTTGGCGACAAGAAAGGTATTCGCCGTTACGGCCATGCTTATGTACCCCTGGACGAGGCGCTGTCGCGGGTGGTGATCGATTTTTCAGGTCGTCCCGGCCTGTCAATGAATGTGAATTACACCCGCGCCAGGGTTGGCCAGTTCGATGTGGATCTGTCCTTTGAATTTTTTCAGGGCTTTGTGAACCACGCCGGCGCCACCTTGCATATCGACAATATTCGCGGCAGCAACACCCACCATCAGATCGAAACCATTTTCAAGGCTTTCGGCCGGGCGGTGAGAATGGCGGTTGAGGCGGATGAGCGGATGGCTGGCGTTACTCCCTCGACCAAAGGTTCCCTCTAGCCTGACCCAAGTTTAGCTGCTAACTATGACTGATTTTCGCACACGAATTGCCGTGATGGATTACGGTATGGGCAATCTACATTCCGTTTCCAAGGCGCTGGAACATGTCGCTCCCAATGCGGATGTAGTAGTGACAAAGAGCGCGCAGGACGTAGCCAATGCCGACCGGGTAGTGTTCCCAGGGGTCGGTGCGATTCGCGACTGCATGGCTGAAATCCATCGCGCCGGGTTCGATGACGCGGTGAAGAAGGCCGTGGTGGAAAAGCCGGTACTGGCGATTTGCGTCGGCATGCAGGCGGTGATGGCCCACAGCGAGGAAAACGGCGGAGTTGACTGTCTCGATATTCTTCCCGGCCGTGTAAGATTTTTTGGTCGCAATCACAGGGATGCAGATGGTCAGCGCCTGAAGGTGCCGCACATGGGTTGGAACGAGGTCCGCCAGACTGTCAGTCACCCGCTCTGGCAGGGTATTGAGCAGAACAGTCGCTTTTAATTTGTACACAGTTACTACGTGGAAACAGACGCTGATGAACTGGTCGTCGGTCGCTGCGATTACGGCGTCAATTTTGCTGCCGCCATGGCACGGGGCAATCTGTTCGCCGCCCAGTTTCACCCGGAAAAAAGTCATACCGTTGGATTGAAACTGCTGGAGAACTTTGTCTCCTGGCGCGGCAACTAGTTCGTGTTTGCCCTGCTTGGGGCTTTGTTGAAAATGTGCCCGGTCGGTCATTTATTTACCATAAACTTCCTTCCTGCGCGTATTTTCGCTTCGGCTGAAAACAAGATACCTGCCGGTGAAATAATCCGCCACAAAGGTGACTTATTAACGTGTTAATTCAGGAAGTTTAAGATGCTAATTATTCCCGCCATTGATCTGAAAGACGGTGAGTGTGTTCGGCTGCGGCAGGGGCGGATGGAGGACTCCACCGTCTTTTCCGGCGACCCGGTTGAAATGGCCGGGCGCTGGGTGAAAGAGGGCGCCCGTCGCCTGCACCTGGTCGATCTGAATGGCGCTTTTGCCGGGGAGCCGGTCAACGGAGGTGTAGTCAAGGATATTGCCAGGGCCTATGCCGGCCTGCCTATTCAGATCGGCGGCGGCATTCGCAGCGGCGAAACCATCGAGGCTTATCTTCAGGCGGGTGTCGAACATGTCATTATCGGCACCAAGGCGGTGAAAGAGCCCGATTTTGTCACTGACATGTGCACGCAGTTCCCGGGTCATATTATTGTCGGTATCGACGCCAAAAACGGACTGGTCGCCACCGATGGCTGGGCCGAGGTGACGGCCGTGAAAGCCACCGATCTCGCCAGGCAGTTCGCTTCCGATGGTGTCAGTGCCATTGTCTACACCGATATCGACCGCGACGGGATGATGCAGGGCGTCAATGTGGAGGCAACCGTCACCATGGCCCAGGCTTCACCCATCCCGGTGATTGCCTCCGGTGGCATTACCAATATCGACGACATACGTGCCCTGAAAGCGGTCGCTCGTCACGGCATTATGGGCGCAATCACCGGACGTGCGATATATGAAGGCACACTGGATGTGAAGCAAGCGCAGCTGCTCTGCGACAGCTCCGATTGAGTCTCTGACAGCTAAGCGCAGAATAGAACCTGGTTTCGTGCAGAGCCGCTAGACCAGGTTTTTGGGGTCAAGCAGTCGCTGCAACTCGTCCCTCGACAGTTCTGTCATCTCTTCCGCAACATCGACTACCGGACGGTCTTCCCGGTAAGCGCGCTTGGCAATCTCCGCCGCTTTTTCATAGCCGACAACCGGATTCAGTGCTGTGGCCAGAATCGGGTTGCGGTGCAGGCCTTTGCAGATGTTGGCTTCCTGAACGCGAAAGGTGGCGATCGACTTGTCGGCCATGGCGCGACAGGCACCGGCCAGCAGCTGAATGCTCTGCAACAGATTCCAGGCAATCAGCGGCAGCATTACGTTAAGCTGGAAGTTTCCCGATTGCCCGGCGATGCCGATGGCGACATCGTTGCCCATTACCTGGGTGGCCGCCATGGCGGCCGCTTCCGGTATCACCGGATTTACTTTTCCCGGCATGATGCTGCTGCCCGGCTGCAGGGCCTGCAGTTCAATTTCCGCCAGCCCGGTAAGCGGGCCACTGTTCATCCAGCGCAGGTCGTTGGCAATTTTGATTATGTTGGTCGCCAGTGTCTTCAGCTTGCCTGAAAGTTCGACGCTGGCTGTCTGGGCACTCTGGGCGGCGAAAAAATTGCTGCTGGGCTGAAAGTCATGGGAAGTCAGCCGGCAAAGCTCTCTGGCAAAGGTCCTAGCAAATGCGGAATCTGTATTCACGCCGGTGCCGACCGCAGTTCCACCCTGTGCCAGCTGTAGCAGGCGTGGCAGGGATTCATCCAGTGATTGACGGCTCTCCTCTAGCAGTGCTGACCAGGCACCCAACTCCTGGGAAAGGGTCAGGGGCAGGCCATCCATCAGGTGCGTGCGCCCGGTTTTGATGATGTCTTCCTCCTGCGCCGCCTTGTTGTCGATCGTCTGCCGGAGGTGATCCAGGGCCGGAAGCAGCTGCTCCTGCAACTCCAGTAATGCACTGACATGGATGGCTGTAGGAATCACATCGTTGCTGCTCTGGCCCATGTTGACATGGTCATTGGGGTGTACTGACCGGTTCAACTGCCGCTGGCTGAGGGTCGCAATCACCTCATTGGCATTCATGTTGCTACTGGTCCCGGAACCGGTCTGAAACACATCGACAGGAAACTGGTCGTCGTAGCGCCCGGCAGCGATCTCGAGGGCCGAAGTTTCAATGGCAGCAGCCAGGTCGTGATCCAGCAAGCCCAGCTTGGCATTGGCGGCAGCGGCAGCGGCCTTGATCAGGCCCAGCGCGCGGATAAAGGGACGCGGCAGTCGCAGGTCACTGATAGCAAAATTATCGATTGCGCGCTGGGTTTGTGCACCTTAAAGCGCATCGGCGGGCACCCGTACTTCCCCCAAACTGTCTTTTTCCAGGCGATCGTTCATTGTCTCGACACCATGTTTTTTTCAGTATGGTTTCAGTTTAGCCCCATTCAGGAGTTTTTGGCGGTACAACAGGGGCTGGTTAATGTGACGAGGAATCCAGTCGCCGACACCCCGGTGCAATTATTTCAGCAGAAATTCGATTAATGCCTTCTGTGCATGTAGCCTGTTTTCAGCTTCATCCCAGACCGCGGAGTAGGTGGAGTCCATAATGGTGTCGTTGACTTCCATGCCACGGTAGGCCGGCAGGCAGTGCATGAAGAGAGCATTGTCCGCTGCCTGTGACATCAGTTTTTCCGTGACCTGGAAGCCGGCAAAGACTTTTTCCCTGGCCACTTTTTCCGCCTCCTGGCCCATCGACGCCCAGGTGTCGGTGACCACCAGGTTAGCGCCAGCGACGGCTTGTTCCGGTTTGCGGACCATGCTGACCCTGTCGCTGTGAGCTGACAATAATTCGGCATCGGGTTCATAACCCTCCGGGCAGGCGATCGCCAGCTCGAAGTCGAGCATCGAGGCGGCGTTGATGTAGGACTGGCACATGTTGTTGCCATCGCCGACCCAGGCCACCTTTCTGCCCTGGATGCTGCCCCGGTACTCCACAAAGGTCTGGATATCCGCCAGCAACTGGCAGGGGTGATAGCTGTCAGTGAGGGCATTGATTACCGGTGCCGAGGAATGCTGTGCAAACTCCTCGACCCGCTGATGGGCAAAGGTGCGGATCATCACGATATCGACCATGCTGGAAATTACCCGGGCGGTGTCTGCTATGGATTCGCCGCGCCCCAGCTGGGTGTCACTGGGTGACAGGAACAGCGCGCTGCCACCCAGTTGCGCCATGCCGGCTTCAAAGGAAACGCGAGTCCTGGTCGATGACTTGTCGAAAAGCATCGCCATGACCTTGCCGTCGCAGGGCTTGCCCGCGATGCCCGCCTTGTGTGCCGCTTTCAGCTCTATCGCACGGTCTATAATCCCTTGCAGCTCTTCCGTGGTCAGGTCTTTAAGGGTAAGGAAATGGCGGATGCTCATCTGCCCCCTCCATCGATGATAAGCTGACTCACAGTCGCCACAATCTCGTCGGCCTGCTCCCTTGCCAGGTTCAGCGGTGGCAGCAGGCGAATCACAGATTCAGCGGTGACATTGATCAGCAGTCCTTTTGCGGCAGCCTCTGCGACCAGCTCGCCACAGGGATGGTCAAGTTGAATGCCGATCATCATGCCATTGCCGCGTATCTCGACCACGCTTTCACAGCCCGACAGGCTGGCGGTGAATTGCTCTTTCAGGTAACTGCCCATGCTGGTGGCGTTTTCGCAGAGACCTTCCTTTTCTATCACCTCGATAGTGGCGAGTGCAGCCGCGCAGGCCAGCGGATTGCCACCAAAGGTTGAACCGTGTTTTCCCGGTGTCATTATTTCCGATGCGGCTCCGGCAGCCAGGCATGCGCCGATGGGTACACCATTCCCCAGCCCCTTGGCTGTAGTGACCACATCCGGTAACAGGTCGTGGTGCTGGTAGTTAAAATAGCGGCCTGTTCTGCCGTTGCCGGTCTGGATTTCATCCAGCATCATCAGCCAGCCCTGCTGGTCACAGAGCGCACGAAT
>JBFFTH010000044.1:0-13841 GCA_041571855.1 Porticoccaceae bacterium | reverse complement strand
GGTGACCACGGTATTAAAAATGGGCTTCATCTGCGCTATCAGACCGGAGGCCAGTGCGGCCCGCATACCCAATGCGGCCAGATCTGCTGGCATAGACTGGAAGGCCTCGGTCATCAAGCGTGCGCCAACGGCATCGAGGTAGGCCTTGGAAGCGATCGCACCCTCGTGCACCGCGCGCAATCGCTGCAGCGGATCCGCGATATCACTGCACAGGGAAATAGACATCGCCGATACCACATTGCCGCCGGTGCCGACTTCGGAAGGATCACGCACGTTAACCGGAGCGCCCGCAACCAGGCTCTTCTCGGGCAATTCCCCCTTGTCCATGAGGTAGTGGCGCATGGCACCACCCACCACGCTGAGAACCACGTCGTTGACCGTGGCGCCCTCGACCGTGTTTTTCAGCCTGCGAACTTCCTTCAGGTCCAATACCGCGGCACCGAAAACCCGGTGGGGGGTGATAGGGCCATTGAAGCGGGTACGCTCCTTTTCTCCGAGCAATTTAAACTTGTTGGCCTTGACACCCGCCTGCACCCGCCGCCAGGCCGGTAGACCCTTGGAAACCAGCTTGGCCATATCCAGAGGCGAGCGAACTCTTGCCAGGGAGGCTCGCCACAGTTTTTCCAGCTGCCCCGGAGCCTCGGCCGGAGCAGCCTTTTTGTACGGTAGCCGTTTCTTGGGATAGGGTTCGAGGTCGTGCAGAGCTGCCATGACTTCCGCTCCCGTGGCTCCGTCAACAGCCGCGTGGTGCATTTTCATGAAGACGGCGAAACAACCGGGTGGAAAGCCCTCTACATTGTCCAGCCCCTCGATAACATAGGCCTCCCAAAGCGGGCGGGTGCGATCCACGGGACGCGAGTGCAACCGCGCAACCTGAATACACAGTTGACGCCAGTCACCGGGTTTGGGCAGCGCGATATGGCGCACGTGAAACTCAAGGTCGAAGTTCTCGTCGTCTACCCAGTAAGGCTGGTCGAGCCCCAGCGGTACCGGATCGAGCTTGCGGCGAAATATCGTCGACCGGTCCAGGCTCTTTTCGAAGGTGGCCAGAACATCCCTGAAACGCACGAAATTATCCTTTGTGGTGGATGGATCATAGATCAGTAGTGGCCCGATATGCATTGGCGTGAAATCTAGCTCGGTATAGAGAAAGGAAGCGTCTTGTCCGCTAAGTTGCTGCATGTTTATCTCTCCTGTGCTGGGTCTGAAAGAATAGACCCCTTATTTTATTTATTCAAAGGTGGATCGGTTATTACGCCATTAATGTAGCCTGATCATCAACTGCCGGCGACCCTTTTTTAATATCGACACTTACTCAGCACACCGATATTCCGCTAAACATAGTCTGAACCGTGCCGATTATAGTTCTCCCTCGAGGTTTGCAGATGCCGGAACATTATTGCTGTAGAGCAGGCCAGCTTAGGTTATCAAAAAGCGAAATAACCTACATTACCAGTCAGGCCAGAGACAAGATTCCACAGCTTGTGCATCGGCTGCCCGATTTGCTGGTACCCACTGTGGCAGATTCGCCGAACGGAGCAAAACTGTGCTTGACCATCAACCTGATTAAAACCCAGAATAAGGTCAGTTTTGACGCCAGCTTGCGGGCAGCCCGCGACAACGGCATCAACCTAAGCTCCCAACTCCCGAACCTGGCACGCTATGTGACCCAATGACCGACAATAAAACTGAACGCAAGGGGGGCATTCATCTCGCAGATTACCTGGCTCTCGCCAGCCGAAGAGCCCAGATCTTCGCTGCATTCCTATTGGTTATCCTCTTCGCGCTGTGGGGCGGCTTCAAAGAGTGGAGAGATCTTCTCAGTGAATTCCGCACCCAAACAGCGATACTGCTCGAAAATGTCAGGGCAAGCATGCCGTTTCATGACGCCGCTTCGGCAAATCAACTGCTGGAGACCCTTTTAAGCGATCCAAATGTGGAAGTCGCCGCCCTCTATCTCGAAGGTACTGAGGGTCCCTTTGCAACAGTTGCCCGGTCACCCGCTCACTCCGCCCCCGCATCAGTTAACGAACTTCCGGACCAGGGCCTCCATTCCAATTTATTGCATATTGTGGCGGTTGAGGAGATACAGGGTGGGCAAAACCAGGTGGGATGGACATATGTCAGGATCAGCACCAGGCCGGTGCATATGGGCGCCCTTCTGAACATCATCTTTGTTTTCTTCGCTATAGGCGGTGCCATATTCATTGCCCGTCGCAGCCTGGTGCGTTTTCACCCGGCTGTGCATGAGCCCATAGACATGCTCAGCGAGGCGATGAAAAAAGTGTCCGCCGGCACCGGCATGCGAATCGATTATCCTTCTGGCAACATTGCGGAAATCAATATCCTGATTAATGGCTTCAACAGCATGCTGGAGCAGATACGCGCTCGGGATGCCGAGCTTGAGGAACACCAGCAACAGCTCGAGCAAGAGATCAAAAAGCAGACCAGGGATATCCGCACCGCGAACCAGCAGCTCGAAGAAGCCAACAAAGCCCTGAGCTACAAAAAGGATGAGACCTCCGCGCTTCTGGATAATCTGGTTGACTGTGTCGTCTCCACCGATCAACAGGGCATCGTCCTCAGCGCCAACCCCGCAGTTACCCGCATACTGGGCTATTCCCCCGTGGATATTATTGGCCAAAACGTTTCAATACTGATACCCGACACTGATTGCCATGATCATGACAGCTCGCTCAAACGCCACCTGGAAGTCGCCGCACCCGGTGTTTTGGGCAGCGGCAGGGAGGTAGAAGCGAGGCATCGCGATGGCCACAAGATTCCCGTTCTCCTCAATACCAGGGAGTATTTTTTGCGTGACCGGCGTGTCTTCGTAGTCACCCTGCACGACATCACCGAAAAGAAAAAAAATGAGCGAGCCTTGATTGCTGCCCGCGATGCCGCCGAGCAGGCCAACGAGGCCAAGACACATTTTCTGTCCAGCATGAGTCACGAGCTGCGCACCCCGCTCAACGCCATCCTGGGCTATGCCCAGCTGTTCGAATACGCCAACAACCTGAACGATCAGCAGCGCGCAAACATTGCCGAGGTCGAGCGGGCAGCCAGACACCTTCTGGAACTGGTCGGCCAGGTGCTGGATCTGGCCGAGATCGAGAGTGGCAAGCTCAGCCTGTCAATGGAGCCGGTGGCTCTGCCCCCCCTGATCGAGGAATGTCTTACGCTGGTAAAACAACAGGCCGAGACTCATCATCTCGAGCTGATCTACAGCAGGTCAGAGAACTGCGGCGAATTCGCGCATGCCGACCGCAACCGGCTCAAGCAAGTGTTACTCAACCTGTTATCCAACGCTATCAAGTACAACCAACCCGGTGGACAGGTGCGAGTGACTTGCAAATTTGACGAGGCCACCTCGGTCTGGCGTCTTTCGGTCACTGATACCGGCCGCGGGATAAAGCCAAAACTTCTTAACAAACTGTTCCAGACCTTCGAGCGCCTCGGTATTGAAAAAGGTGCAATTGAAGGCGCCGGCATCGGCCTGATCATCAGCAAGGAGCTGGTTGAGTCCATGAAAGGTAAAATCGGTGTCGAGAGCACCGTCGGCGTCGGCAGTACCTTCTGGGTGGAACTGTCACCAGCGCTGGCGCCTGCGACAGTGGCCGATGATGCCCGGGATGAAAAGCACATCGACCAGATCTACAGGGGATCAGCGCAGAAAGGTTGCCACGTACTGATTGTAGAGGACAACGAGGCCAACCGGGCAGTACTCGAGCAGCAGCTCGAGCTGCTGGGCTATACCTCCGGAACAGCGATCGATGGAAAGAAAGGCCTGCGTGAATGGGAAACGGGAAACTACGAGCTGGTGCTGAGCGATATCAACATGCCCCGGATGGACGGTTACAGGATGGTAAAATCCATCCGCGAGAAGGAGCAGGCCAGCAGTCTGAAACGCACCCCCATCATTGCCATTACCGCCAACGCCGGCAGGGCTGACAGGGAACGTGCCCTGGCCGCGGGTATGGACGACTACATATCCAAGCCTGTTCACCTCAAAGATCTGGGTCAGGTGCTGGCCCGCTGGCGCCCCGAGGCTATCAGCCCCCAGACGCCGGAACACAGCCCTGCAGCCGGCGAAGAAGCTGCACCGGCCATTGATCCCGATGCTCTCTCCCGGCAGCTTGGGGAAGACCGGGCGCTCCATGCCAGGCTGCTGTGCAGCTTTGCCGACACCACGCCGGATATCATCGCTGAGTTGCATGCAGCCTGCGGGGCACGGCAGGCCGAAGCCGTCGGACAGTTGGCTCACAAACTCAAGTCCTCCGCTCGGGCTGTGGGAGCCAATGCCCTCGCCGACCTGTGCCAGTCTCTGGAGCTGGCCAGCAATGAAGAGGACTGGTCACAAATTGATGCGCTTGAACCGCGCCTCGACGGACTGTTTGGTGCCATGAAGCGCTACATTGAGAATTTCAGCAGTGATGAACGGGCACAGGCAGCGACAACAGATCAGACTCCCAATGCTCCCTCCGTACTGCTGATTGACGACGATCAGCTGATACTCGATATCGAGCAGACCATGCTGAATAAGCTGGGGGTCAAACAAATTACAACGGCAACCAATGGCCACCTGGCTCTTGAGCTTATCAACCAGGCCACCGAACCGTTTGATCTTATCCTCTGCGATTTACTGATGCCCGAGATGGACGGTGTTGAGTTCCTAAGGCACATTGGTGAGAACAAGTACTGCGGCGCCATAGCTCTGGTTAGTGGAGTTGACGAGCGCGTGCTGAACACCGCCATGAAACTGGCCAGCTACCACAGGCTCAATGTGTTGGGCGTACTGAACAAGCCGCTCGATCCCGGCGCGATCGAGACCATGCTCGGCCGCCTCTCATCGGAGCCAGCGGGCAAGCAATCATCACAAGGCAAATATGTCCCTCCGAAGATCAGCGCAGATGATCTGCGCCGGGGACTCGAGGATGGTCAAATTTCTGCCTTCTATCAACCCCAGGTTGACGTAACCAGCAAAAAGGTCGTCGGGCTGGAAGCGCTGGCACGCTGGATCCACCCTATCCACGGAATTATTCCTCCCGATATATTCATCCCGCTGGCTGAAAAAAAAGGCCTTATCGACGACCTGACCCGGAGCATTTATCACCAGGCTGTCGTTTTTGCTGCCACTCTGTTCCGCCAGGGATACACAATTAATATGTCTGTCAATATGTCACTGGAGACGCTGCATGACCTGGGCTGGCCTGAGTTTGCCGTTAAAGAGACCGTGCAAGCGGGGATTTCGCCATCGCAGATTATCCTCGAGGTAACGGAAAGCCGCTTGATAAACAACCTGTCTACAGCGCTTGAAATTCTTGCCCGACTGAGACTTAGGGGCTTCAGGTTGTCTATTGATGACTTTGGAACCGGCTATTCATCCATGGAGCAATTACAGCGCATCCCGGCCTGTGAACTGAAGATCGACAAGGCTTTCGTATCGGGCGCAGCTGACGATATGTCCACCAACACCATTCTGGAGTCCAGTGTCTATCTGGGCAAGCGGCTCAATATGAGCATCGTCGCCGAGGGTGTGGAGACACAGCAGGATTGGGACAGGGTCGCGGCACTCGGTTGCGACCTGGTGCAGGGCTATTTCATTGCAAAACCCATGGACGAAGAAAATTTGACGACCTGGCTGAAGCAGTGGAAACCCTAGGTTTCCATGTTTTTGTCTAGCCCAACACCCCTACCCTCCCGCTGCTGTTTTACAACCTGATTACAAATATCCCATTAAGCGGACCGCAGGCTTTTCAGCGCAACTTCTTTGCTCCGCATCTGGAATCGGCTGACTTAAGGGTCCGGACCACAATGGGGGGTATTGGCCCTTTACCCCCTGTTCAACCAACCGCCGCGCAGACCCACCCTGACAGTCATACCCCGGACGATAATCAAAGATTATGCAAATGAATCACTGTCCTTTGGGCCTGTTTTCTACAGTGCCAAGCCTTGTCATTTTGGCCCAGATTTCTGTGCAAAGACCTCTCGTTAAGCGCTCTGGCTGAATTGAGGCTTTCCAGGATAGAAATCAGGTCTATAATGGTTTCCTGTTTTCACTAACCTGATCATCGGAGCCATCGACCATGCAACAACTTTCCGGTTTAGACAATGCTTTCCTCGCCATGCAGGACAAACGACAGCACATGCACATTGCTGCGCTGGGTATCTATGATCCCTCGTCGGCGCCGGAGGGAAACGTGCGCTTCAAGGATGTGCTGGAATTCTTCTCAGGCAAAATCAACGAAATACCTTTTTTCCGCCAGCGACTGGTCAAGCCACCACTGTCGATGGACCGGCCCTACTTCGTCCAGGACGCAAGCGTTGATGTTGAATACCATGTACGCCACATTGCCCTGCCACATCCCGGCGACTGGCGACAGTTCATGATCCAGATCGCCCGTCTTCATTCACGGCCGCTGGATATGGCACGCCCACTGTGGGAAGCCTATGTGATTGGAGGCCTGGATAATATTGAAGGTATCGCGGAAGGCAGCTTTGCGATTTATATCAAACTGCACCACTGCGGAATCGATGGCCAGGCCGGCGCAAAACTGATTGCCATGCTCCACTCACTGACCCCGGAAATTGAGAGCGCTGATAAAACCAGGGTCGTCTATGCCGACAGGGAACCCACAGCGCTGGAACTCACCGCGCGCAGTGTGATTAACCGCAGCGCACAGTTTGTTGATGCATCTCGGGTCGCCGCGCAACTGGGCAAGAAAACCCTTGAAAAGAGCAAGAACCTGAACCAGTTTTTTGCCAAGCTGCAAAAATCACTGGCCGGCTCAGATGAGGAAGAAAAGAGAGACAGCAGCACGCCGGGCGATCAGCGTTGCCGGTTCAATGGCAAGGTTTCACCGCACCGGGTCGTCGATGCCGTGGGTATTTCGCTCGAAGACATCATGGCCATTCGCAAAAATATTGATGCCACGGTGAATGACATTTTCATGTCGGTGACCAGTGGCGCCCTTCGTCACTACCTGAAGGACCATCATGACCTGCCAGAATCTGGCCTGAATGCCTCGGTTCCCATGGCCTTTAATCCGGCAGGGCATAGTTCTGCCAACAACATCGGCATGGCGGTGATACCTATCCACACCGATATCGAGGATCCCATTGAGCGACTGCTGGCTATCAAGCGCAGCGCCAACCGGGTCAAGCAGGAACAGGATGATCTGGGACGCGACTTTACTGCACGGGTACTTGACTTTATTCCCGTCAAGCTCGCGCTTATGGCGCAAAATGCGACTGTTTTGAGCAAGTGCTCGGTGACCATTTCAAATGTGCGCGGCCCGGATATGCCGCTTTACATCGCCGGTGCCCGCCTGCAAATGTTTATGCCGGTCAACATGCCACTCGATGGTGTAGGCATCAGCTGCACCGGCTTCAGCTACAACGGCACGCTTTGGGTCAGCATAACCGCCTGCCGCGAGATGGTGCCTGACCCGGGCTTTCTGGTGCAGTGCTTCCGGGAATCAGTCGACGAACTGCTGAAGGCCTCTGCCGAGTATGGGGCCAAACGCGATATGCAGACCGGGAGTGCGCCGGTAGTGACCAATAGCAGCGGAAAAAAGGCCGCGGCAAAAAAAGCGCCGGCGAAGAAGGCAGCTGCGAAAAAGGCCCCGGCCAAGAAAGCAGCCGCAAAAAAAGCGCCAGCCAAGAAAGCTGTGTCAAAAAAAACCACACAAAACTAGTGGTTGAAGAATAAGCGCTGGTCGGGTAACTTCCCGACCACTGTTTGAATTTAAATCGGTGCCCTCGGGTACCGTTTTTTTATTTTTTATCAGGTCATTACTTGCAGTCCAAGGCCCACAAGAATTAACCGATCTTGTTAATTTGGAAGGGATGATCGAAACGAAAAATCGGGTTTGCCATAGGGAAATAACCAGAGATCATGAATCTCTGCTCAGACCTGCCCTCAGCGACACTTCACAACCTTGCGCATCAGCAAATGCATTTTGCTCCTGTAGCTGAAAGCCGTTGTCATGTCATGCCCCATGATCCGGACCTGTTCGGCCCGGTGAATAGCGGGCGCTACCTGCAAAACAGGCGCGTGGCCGGTGTCGAGCGGGTGAAAGAAACCATCTTGGCGGGTGCGATCAAACGACGGCGCCGGACCCCGGCCCTGGGTGGCGACTTTATTCGAATTCGTAGTTTTCTGCGGCTTTTTCAGCGCTATCCAGAGCGAACCCACCCCTCGAACCGGCAGCGAGAGGTTTTTTCAGTTTAGAGCGCGCAAACCCTGGTTTGTGACAGTGATCAGCGTTGAACTGCAGATTTTCGAGCATGATGCATCTCATGAACCACCCACTCACTAAATACTTCTGATATTTCGTCAACAACACTAACAAGCAAGAGAGAATGAAAATGACCGCCAGCGAGAGGTTTTTTCAGTTTATAACGCGTAAACCCTGGTTTGTGATAGCAATCAGCGTCGTTATTTTCGGCGCGCTGGGGTACGGGTTGAAAGACCTGGTTAAGGATACCTCGGTGAAAGCCTTCATTCCGCCCGGACACGCAACCCTTGAGGCTGAGAAGATAGCGCGAGAAGTATTTGGCATATCTGACACCATAGCTGTTGCGGTGGTGAACAGGGATGGCTCGTCGATCTTCAAGCCGGACACCCTCAAGCTCATTGCCCGCATCTCCGACGCCCTGTCTCTGCTGCCCAATATCGATCCGGATCGCATCTCCAGCCTTGCCACTGAATCCTCAATTGCCGGCGACGGCAGCGCTGTCTATATCGACCCCTACATCGACGAATTCAACCTGGACAACACATCTGCGCAAGATGCCGAGCAGCGCTGGCAGAAAATGGCTGTCCACCAGGGCACTATTGTCAGCTATGACGGCTCGGCCGCGGTGATCATGGCGGAAATAGTGGATCTGAAAAAAGCAGACCAGACCTACGACGCCATACTCGCGTATGTGGCGGGGCTGGATACCGAAGGTGTCGATATTCATGTCGCCGGGCCTGGAGCGATTAGCGGATATCTCAGCGAATACATTGACCGGGATGCGCGTAAATTACAGCCCGTTGCCCTGCTGGTGGTGGTCTGCTTTATTTTCCTGGCCTTTCGCCGCGCGGCCGCTCTGCCCGGACCGCTGTTTATCATTGTAGGGGCAGCAGCAGCCTCAATTGGCATTATGGCGTCCAACCATATCCCCTACTACGCAATCACCAGTGCGCTGCCCGTGATTATTGTTGCAATCTCGGTTGCCGATGCATTGCATGTGCTCTCGGCCTACTATCAACACCGCGCCATGGATACACAATCCTCTGTCCGCGATATTGTCGTTCGGGCCATGGTGTCGACGGCGCGACCGGTCACCCTCACAACCCTGACCACGATCGCCGGTTTTGCGGGCATTGTAGCAATGTCGGTAATGCCTCCGATTCGCTACTTCGCACTCTATGCCGGCGTGGGTGTTGCCCTGGCCTGGGTATTGTCGATCGTGGTATTGCCAAATCTTCTGGTGGTACTGAATTTGGGCGAGAGTCCTGCCTTTGCCAGTTGGAGAGAAAATAAGCCGAGTAATATTGGCCGGCTGCTGGGTGGCATTGCCGCCGCGTCACGAAAGCGCTGGCCACTGGTGTTGCTGGCCTTCGCAGTTGTTGTCGGCATTTCCACTGTCGGCGCCCTGCAACTGCGGATTGATCGCTCGCAGGTTGAGAACTTTACCAAAGACGAACCTGTGCGCATTGCCGACGAGTTAATTAACCAGCGCTTCGCCGGAACCTCATTTCTGGATGTGATTGTCGAGACAGATGAGAGCGACGGGTTATTACGTGCCGATCGAATGCAGAAAATCGCCGATCTCCAGCACTTTTTTGAACAGCTGCCCCACGTCCAGAAGACAGCTTCCATCGTCGACTACATCAGTGAGCTGCACAAGGCGATTGAGGGCGAGCACACAAATGCGCAAAGCCAGCGACCACTTCCGGACACTGACCAGGCTATTGCCGAGTACCTGTTTGTCTACGAGGTCTCTGGAGACCCCGAAGACCTGGAAGATGAAATAGATGATGAAAATCGAATCGCCTTTATTCGGGGAGCACTGAATTCCCACTATTTCAGCGACAGCCGGGTTGTGGTTGACGAGATGGAACATTACATCGCCACCACTTTTAATGAGCCGGGTATGACCGCCCTGCTATCCGGCGGCGTCAATACCAGCTATCACTGGATGTCGAGCCTTGAAAGCACCCACTTCAAAGGGATTGTGTTCTCGCTGCTGCTGGTGCTGGCGGCGGCGATCCTGCTATTTCAATCAGTGATCGCGGGCGTGGTAGCCACAGCTCCGGTGGTGCTCTCGATCCTGGTGATCTATGCCTGGATGGGCTACATGGGGCTCTACCTGGAGCCCGCCACATCGATGTTTGCGGCAATTGCTCTCGGGTTGGGGGTGGATTACGCAATCCATATTCTCGACCGGCTACTGTCTGCAGTAAAACAGGCAGACGGCGATATTGGCGCTGCAATTGACTGCACCCTGGCACCGGTAGCACGCGCCTGCTTCTTCAATGCAGCGGCACTGGGGCTGGGCTTTGGCGTGTTGTTTATCAGCGAACTGCCTACCCTCACCCGATTTGGCGGCATGGTCGCCCTGGCCGCGTTTTCAAGTTTTATCTTCTCCCTGGTGTTGTCGCCGGCAATGTTTTACGCCTGTTATAAAGTAATGGGGGTTCGTTTCCTGGTTGCCAGCAGGAGGCAGACAGTGGTGGGCCTGTTACTGGCAGGTGGTGCTGCAATGATGGCCAGCCTCTGGAGTGAGCCGGTGAGTGCAGAGGAAACAAGGGCCTATGAAATTGCGGCAAGCATTGCTGCACGCCCGCAAGCACCGGCAGCAAAATACCAGGTGGAAATGCAAATAACCAACAAGCGCGATCACCGGGAAACTCGTGTAGCGGTATTCCATAAGAGCAATGGCGCTGAACTGGAGCAAACCCGCATCACGTTTCTCGAGCCGAAAAAAAGTAAGGATGTCACCTTCCTCAGTTACGATTACAGGAGCCCGCAAGAGGATGATGAGCGGTGGATGTTCACCCCGGCCACCAAGCGGGTGAGGCGCATACCCGCCTCGGATCGCGGCAAGGCTTTTCTGGGAACCGATTTCTCCTATGAGGACATTCAGTCCGAGCTCAAGTTTGAGCTCTCTGACTGGCACTTTGACTATTTGGGTGAAACCTCAGCCAATGGTCAGCGCCTGCACCGGCTGGCTGGTAAGCCGCAGTCAATAGAGATTGCCCGTGAGCTGGGTTACAGCCAGTTTGAGGCAAGCGTGGACGAGACATCCTGGATGCCGGTCAAGATTGATTTCCTTGATCTCAGTGGACGCCCACTGAAAACCATCGAATTGCACCAGGTTGAAAAAATTGAAGGCATCTGGACAGCACTTGATATCACGGCAAAAAATCACCAGCGTGACCATCATACGCGGTTTGTTTTTCAGGATATTGAATACCTGCAATCCCTGCCGGAGCTGATCTTTGATGCCAAGACCCTGAATCGCGAACTACCCAGAAGCCTGATGGATTGAAGTGATGCGTCGACTGCTGCCCCCTGTATTTGCGCTCTCTCTCGTCCACAGCGGGTTGAGCCTGGCCGTTGAACTGGACAGCATTTCCACCGAGCTGAACCTGACCTATGGTTTCGGCACCTCGGAGAGCCGGACCAGCCAGTCCGAACTGGAGCTGCTTCCTCGCTTTGAGCTGACCCTGGCCGATTCCGTTCAATTTGTCGGTTCGGCGAGGTTGCGCTACGAGAACAACAATTTTTCTGATCCCGTCGATGGGCGGATGGAATCCTATTCACCCCTTTCCAAGCCCTATGCCTTTGACGGGCGCGGCAGTCTTGAACTGCGTGACTTCTACCTGGAATGGTTCGACGGCAGCGGTCGCATTCGGCTCGGCAAACAACAGATTGTATGGGGTCGCCTGGACGGGATAAAGGTACTGGACCTGGTTAACCCGCAGGATTATCGTGAATTTATTCTGGAGGATTTTGACCGCTCCAGAGTGCCACTCTGGAGCGCCTACTTCGACTACTCCCTGGGTGACTGGCGCGTTGAACTGGCGCTGGTCCCGGACGGCTCCGGCCACTCGATACCGGCCGAAGACAGCTGGTTTGCCCTGACTGCCCCGAGATTTCGCTTTGGCGCAACTTCTGCTGTTGCCATTCCGCAGCGCATTGAGTCGCCGGGCCACTCCATCGATGAAGCTGCCGCCGGCGTCAGGATGACCCGGCAATACGACAACGTTGAATTCAGTGCCGTCGCCTACACCGGGCTTGACCCCGAGCCATTGGGCAGGCTGGTTGTCGAAAATAACGCAGCGTTTCTTGAGCGATACTACAAGCGACATGACGTATTTGGCGTCAGCGGCGAAATCGGTCTGGGCTCGGTGGTGATTCGCGGCGAGTATGCCTACCAGCCCGATCGCTACTTCAACCTGCGCACCGGCAACCAGCTACTCGCCGCGCCGCTGGATCAACACCGGGCCGCTCTGGCTATGGACATCAGCGCACCGCTGGACATTTTTGCCAATATACAATTTGTCTTCGATCACATAGAGAGCGCGCCGGAGCAACTGGTTCGCCCCGCTACCGACAAACTGGCTACACTGTACTTACGCCGTGGCTTCAACTATGACAATCTGATTGCAAAGGCGCGCTGGTACCACTCCTTTGAGGATGGAGACAACCTGCTTTCACTGATACTTGACTACGACATTGACGACAACAGCAGCTTGAGCCTCTCGGGTGATTTTTTTGACGGCGTTGATAGCGGCCTGTTTGGCCAGTTTGACAAGCGCGATCGCGTTACCCTGACCTACAAATACATGTTCTAGCACAGGCCAGACGACCTGGTTCAGCTTGCAGTAACCTGTTATGCGGGCCTGTTGGACCCCAAAACGGCGCCGGTGGGGGGGGCTTTTATCTGCGCAGCAATCAGCGCCCGCGCCTGTTATGAACATTGGCTGAATCGCATCCTGGCAGGCCAACCAGGCAAAACACATCGACCTCCGACCCTTGGGTTTGCAAGGAACCCGTAGTGAACTCGCGGTTATTGAAGGGATGACATCGGCCGCATAGCCGGTGCCGATTTTATAAACGTCAGCACGGGGTACTGGGGCTTGAGGTGATTAGATTCCTGCTTGCCAGAAGCGCGGACAGCCAGTGGGGAGATCCCGGTTAGCGGGACAAAGCCTTGGCAGACAGCGGGCTGTGCTGATGCACAGCCCGCTGCAACCAGAAAAAAAGGTGCTACTGCATGCCTTTGTTGATGAACTCTTCCACCACGTTTGACATGTCAAAAGACTTGCCGCCCTGGACCGGCGGGTAATCTGCCAGTGACTTCAGATGCTTACCCATCAGCTCACCCATGGGCTGTATCAGCCATGAGACTTTTTGCATCAGGTGGCCGTAGGAATCCGTACTATCGAAACTCTCAAACGGGTCCATGCGGACATTGAAGACCAGAGGCACAGTCCGAGGGATTACGTTGGCGTAGTAATCTTCCTTGGTAGAGAAGTGGAATTTCCACGGTCCCATACGAACGGCGGTCAGCTTTGACTCATAATAGTGAAAGATATGGTCTCTTGCGGATTTTTTGCTCGCACCCTTCCAGTACGGCAGGTTGTTGACGCCATCGATGTACTGCTTCTTCTCTTTAATCATCTTCTCGTGGACATCTTTTACCCCAGCCGCGGCGGCCAGGCTGGTGAACATGTCCTGGTGGGCCTGGATGCCGTTGAGAACCTGTCCCGCCTTGATGACACCGGGCCAGCGGAGCATTGAAAGTACACGGACACCACCTTCATAGGTGGTCATCTTTTC
>JBFFTH010000043.1:0-14162 GCA_041571855.1 Porticoccaceae bacterium | reverse complement strand
CCGGCCACCATCATGCCGAGATAAGTCTCGGCCCCGTGGCTCCACTTGTCCCTGATGCTGACCCCGTCCCGGCCGCGAATATCCATGCGGGTCAGCGCACCGGTCAGGGCGTCGTAACCAGTGGCGAAGACGATGACGTCGAATGCTTCCTCGCCCGCGCTGGTTTCTATGCCCTCTGGGGTCAAACGCACAATCGGCGTTTCCCGCACATCCACCAGGGAGACGTTGTCGCGATTGAATGTTTCATAGTAGTGGGTTTCGGAGCAGAGCCGCTTTGCACCCAGCACACCCCGGGGCATCAGTTTCGCCGCAACCTCTGGATCTTTCACCCGCTCGGCAATTTTTTCCCGCAGAAAATCGGCCATGGTTTTATTGGCTTCCGGATCGGTCAGGACCTCGAGAAACATTAACAAAAATGCCAGACCACCCAGTTTATAGCCGAGCTCCAGCATCTCCCTGCGCTTTTCCGGCGACAGCGCCGCCATCGGTTCATCGCTCTCCACCCAGCCGGCACCGGCACCCGCAAACATGGTTTTGGCCTTCGCCCGGTAGGCGTCGTAGTTTGCCTTGATGCGGTTGCGATCCTCGTCGCTGAGGTCATGGTTTTGCGCCGGAGCGGCGTAGGCCGGGGTGCGCTGGTAAACGGTCAGGTGGGCTGCCCGCCGGGCGATTTCCGGAATGCACTGCAGGCCGGAGGAACCGGTACCGATGACCGCCACCCGCTTGCCGCTGAAATCCACCTCGCGGTGAGGCCACTTGCCGGTGTGGTAAATCTCTCCCGCAAACTGATCAATACCCGCAAAATCGGGATCGTTGGGAGCGGACAGACAGCCGGTAGCGGCGATCAGCCAGATGCAACTGAAGATCTCGCCGCTCTCGGTTGTTACCGTCCAGGCGTTGCCCTCAGCGCTGTATTCTGCCCCGGCAATACGGGTATTGAACTGGATATCACGCCTCAGGTCGTGACGCTCGGCGACGTGTTCCAGATAGCGTCGGATATCACTGTGGGTCGAGTAGCGCTCCGGCCAGTTCCACGCCTGTTGCAGTTCCCTGTCCCACTCGTAGCTGTACTCCATGCTCTCGATATCACAACGGGCGCCCGGGTAACGGTTCCAGTACCAGGTGCCACCGACATTGTCACCGGCTTCAAACACCCGCGCGGTCAGGCCTAACTGGCGGACCTTGTAGAGCATGTACAGTCCGGTAAAGCCCGAGCCAATAATCAGGGTATCGTAGTGGACCTTTTCCATCTGCATTTTCTTTCTCGTCTCGGCAGTTTTTTGGCGCCTTACTTTTCCTGCTCCAGTCGCCTGACCGTGAAGAGGCTTTCCTCAAGGGGTTGGTTGTATTGGATATTGCTGAAAACCAGCACCGTTTTGTGCACTACCTGCTTGCCCTGCTTGGTGGTCATGGTCATTTCCGTCGGCGTCCAGATGCCGTCGATGATTTCAAGCCCCGGCATATCCATGTACTTCTGCTTGTTGCCATCCTCGGTCCAGAGAATGCTGCGAATCACCACATAGTTGTCCTGCCGCACCAGCAACACGCCTTTTTTGTAGCCGGTTTCATCAATCACATCCTCACTGCGGGGCAGGGCCTCAATGACCCAGACCTTGTGCTCACCAACACTGGTCTCCTGCATCAGCCTGAAATCGTAGTCTTCCAGGTTGCGCGACGTCATGTCGGAGTAATTGAAATCCGAGCCCATAAAACTGCCGCTCTTGTCCTGGTTGGCAATGCGCTTGGTCTTGCGCAGCGCAGGCAGATAGAGCCATTGATCGTCATCGACACTGCCATCATCGTAGTCATAGGTCAGGAAACCGGTGCCCTGCACATCGGCGGGCGCGTCAAAAAACATGATGCGGTAGGTATCTTCACCAAAATCCTTGATGTAGGAGCTTATCTGCCGCACCCGCTGATTGCCGCGCTTGTCGATCAGCACCATCTGCATGTCGGCGGTGCGGTTGTCACCGTCCTCACGCTCATCCACCTTTTCCATAATCGCTCTTGCTTCCGGATCATCGGCATAGGCGATCATGGATATCCACTGGGACGTAACGGCAAAGACTGCCAACACCAGTGCCCGTAAATGGCCGGCAGGTATAAATGAAACTTTCATCAGGCTTCCTCAGTCAACGGACTTTCGCTCACTTGTTCTGTTTTTTCTTTGAATATCAGGCTCAGTAAGGCGGGCGTCAGCACAAAGTCGCCAAACAGCGCCATAAGAATTGTCAAACCGGTAAACAAACCGAATTGCACAATTACCAGCAGTGAACCAAACATATAGGTAAAAAATGCCAGTGACAATACTACGGTGGTTACCATCAACGCGCGCCCGGTTGTCAGGAATGATTTTCTTATTGCAACCTCGGCTGTATCGCCATCACGATAATAGCGGTTAAAGGTGTGGAGAAAATGCAGCGTGTCATCGACGGCGAGGCCAATCGCAATGGCGCCGACAAACATGGTAAACACCGTGATCGGTATTCCCATAAAACCCATAAAGCCGAGCGTCATCAAGATGGGAGAGAGGTTTGGAATCATCGACAGCAAGCCGATTTTCCAGTCACCAATAAAAAGTATCATCAGCGCTGAAATGATGACGATAGCCAGGAAATAGGCCTCCTTCATGCTTTCAACAGAGGTATACACAATATCACCGAACATCGATGCTATACCTGTAATGGTGATATTCGCACTGCCTTGCAACTGGTCTTCGACCAATCTTTCGATCTTGTGATTGTAGGCATCAATAGCCAGCGCATCGCTCCAGGGAATTCTTATTGAATACCGCGCCTGTGAGAACTGGCTGTCAACAAAATCTTCCAGATCATCCGTACCACTGCTCTCGAACAAGAATAATTCCTGCGCAACCAGTTCGCGATTATCGGGAATCTGATAATAAGCCGGATCACCTGCATGCAAGGCCTGATTGATCTCTTTGACAATATCAACGATAGAGATTGTTTTTTCGCTGAAGATATCGCCGGCTCTCACCTCCTTGACCTGGCTATCCAGCGCCGCCAGCTGGTTGAGAATGGCCGGCTCGTAGAGGCCATTTTCGACACCGGTATCAACTATTACCTCCAGGCTGACCACACCTTTTAACTGGTCGTTAATGGCCAGCGTATCGACGCGGATTGGCACATCATCCCCGAACCAGGTTATGGGGTCCTGATAAAAATAAAGCCGGAACGTGCCAAACACTGCAACCACGGCAAATATGGTGCAGACGGCCACAATGGGTTTTGCAAATCTTACCGAGAAGTCGGCGATAAACCCGAGCAGCCTGTCCAGATAATCATTTTTACCCGACACCAGCGCTTTACGCCTGACCGGGAATAAAGCCATAAATGCAGGGATCATAATCAGCGTATAGATCAACGAAATAAGCACGCCTATACCGGCAAACAGCCCCAGATCGGCGATTGGCGCAACGCTGGCGTTGATGAAGGACATCAGGCCCACCGCCGTTGTCAGGCAGGCCATCAAAACCGGCAGCCCGGAATGCGACATGGCATTCTGCAAGGCCTGCTGCTTTTCCGCGCCGCTGTCGTATTGCTTGTAGAAGATGGTCAGAATATGGACTGCTGAACCCACACTCACCGCGATCAAAAAAGACGGCAACACCGATGTCTGCATCTTGAATGCAGTCCCGGTCGCGCCCAACATACCAAGCGTCGAAAACAGCGTTAACAGCACCGTGATAAAGGGTGCGACCACTCCGCTCAGACGACGAAACATCAGCCACAGAACCAACACAATGGTGGTTATGCCGATCAGCGTAAAGCGCGCCATATCGCCCCGCATTGCCACTTTTAGCGACTCTGACATGATTGGGAAACCGCTGATATGCAGCCTGAAATCCTCACCGTTGTACTTCTCGACCAACGCGTTGGCGGCATTAATTACTTCCGTGGTTTGCGGACCAGTGAGAAATTCTCTCTTCTCATTATTGTCGGACGAAAACTGTTCCCCAGCTAAATCCAGATCATCAAAGCCTGCGAGAAAATCACCGCTGCCACCCATATCGGCATAGGCGTTGAGCTCTACAATAACGGCCGTGATGCTGCCGTCGGCCGAGAGCAGGGCATTGCGATACACCGGGTTCGACATTGCGCGGTCTTTGAGCTGCTGGAGCTCGGCTTCAGACTGGGGCCAGGTTTCAAAAAGATCCTCAACAATCAGTTCATTGCCTTCACCGCGCGTGTTGCGGGCATTGAGCAGGCTCGTCACTTCCTCCAGGTAGGGAATACTGTTTTCTATCTCGGCATGAAAGGCTTGCAGCCGCCGGAGAAAATCGAAATCGAATACCTGTTCCGGCGCTATAGAAATTATCAGCACATCCTCACGGCCATACTGATTTCTGAATTGATTGTAATTGGCGATAATTTCGGAGTCAGGATGAAAAAACCCTTCGTTGGTTGTGTCTATGGTCAACTTTGGCAGCTGGCTGACCATGGCCATCGTTGCTAACAGTACCAGCAACAACATTTTTTTCGGGTTCTGATAGACAAAAGCCCCAAACCGCTCAAACCACGTCCTCACACGTCTATTCATCGCTTCTATTTCCCGCTCTCTTCGCATCTCTCTGGTTATTATTTATGCTCCGGACCTTACCCCTGGCAAAGCCGCGCAGTCGACTTATCTGCTCACGCCAGTATCCCTAACAGCCCAACTGTCTCTCCTGCTGAAAGTTGTTCAGGCAGAGGGGGCCGGCTGTCCGCTATTGGCGACGCCGCTATTATTGCCTTCATCCCTGCGGCGCGCCAGTAACATCAAAATGGCAGGCATCAGGATAAAATCCCCAAACAGGGCAAACAGGATAGTAGAGCCGGTGATCAGGCCAAAGGTGAAGACGCTGCTCATGGTGGCCGATAAATAGATAAAAAATGCCAGCGAAAGCACTACCGTCGTCACCAGCATGGCCCTGCCCGTGGACTGGAAGGTCTGCAGTATTGCCTGCCGGGTATCACCCAGTTTTTGATAAAAGCGATTATAGGTATGCAGAAAGTGCATGGTGTCATCCACGGCGAGGCCAATGGCAATTGAGCCGGTAAACATGGTGAAGACGTTGAGTTCTATACCGAAAAAGCCCATCAGGCCCAGCGCCATAAAGATAGGGGTAAAGTTGGGGATCATTGCCAGCAGCCCCAGCCGCCAGTTGCCGATAAACAAAATCATCAACAGTGAAATCACCACCGCCGCGATCAGGTAGCTCTCCTGCATGCTGGTCTTGGTCTCCGCAAACGTAGTCACAAACATCGGCATTACGCCGGTGTAGTAGTAACTCAGGTTCGCCGGTTTTTCCCGCTCGATGACTTCTTTCACCTGCTGAAGATAACCGACCGAAGCGGAGGCATCTGTCCAGGGTAGTTTTACCGAGAAGCGGGACTGGCTGAACTGGCTGTCGACAAAATCCTCCAGGTCGTCGGTACCGCTATTTTCAAACAGGAACAGCTCCTGGGCGATCAGTTCCCGCTGCTGCGGAATGCGGTGAAACGCCTCGCGGTCTTCATTCAATGCCTGGTTGATTTCCTTGACCACATCCACAATCGACAGGGTTTTGTCACTGTCCACCCCTTTATGGCTGATTGCCTTGAGTGGCTCTTCAAGGGTATCGAGATAATTGAGAAAGGCCGGCTCATAGACGCCATTTTCGACTCCGGTATCAAAAATCACTTCCAGGGATGCCACCCCCTTGATGCGCTCGTCGATATAGTAAGTGTCCTGACGCACAGGCTCTTCCTCGGGCAGCCAGGCCAGTGGGTTGTGGTAAAAGCGCAGGGAGAGCAGGCCGACAGCTGCAAATAGGGTTGCCAGCGTGCACACCAGCACTATCATCCGGGGCCAGCCGGTCGCGAAGCGCCCTATGGCGGTCAGCAACTCGTGCAGCCCGCCCTCGGAAGACTCACGAATCGGCTTTTGCCGGACCGGAAACAGCGCCAGAAAGGCGGGGATCATCACCAGGGTAAACACCAGCGAAAGCAGCACGCCGATACCGGCAAACAGGCCCAGTTCGGCAATCGGCGCGGTGGCGGCATTGCTGAACGACATCATGCCCGCGGCAGTGGTGACACAGGCCATCAGCACGGGCAGGCCGGCCATACCGAGGGCGTGAACAATCGCCCCCTGTTTGTCGCCGGTGGTGTCATATTCTCGATAGAACAGCGCCAGAATGTGCACCGCTGCACCAACACCCACTGCCATCAAAAACGAGGGCAATATCTGGGTAATAATTTTAAACGCGGTGCCGGTATAAGCCATCAGCCCGATGGTGCAAAGTACGGTCAGTATCACCCCTGTCATTGGCATCAGCACGCCGGACAGCCGCCGGAACATCAGGCCCAGCACCAGCGCCACCATCACCAGCGCGGCGATGGTAAAACGGCCGGTATCACGCCGCATGCCGGTTTTGATGACCTGGGTGACTGTAGTGCCACCACTGATCTTGATTGATAGCCCCCCGGCGCGATAACGATCGATAATCGCCATCACCTTGTCCACAGACTCACCGGCCTGATCATCGGTCAGGTATTTCACCTCTGCGGTATCCGCCTCCAGGGGTTCCGCGTCAAAACCTGCCATAAAATCGTCCACTTCCTCCTGTGGACTGGCTACCAGCCGCACGATCACGGTTGTCATCCGACCGTCTTCCGACAGCAGCAGGTTGCGATAGACCGGGTTTGACATCGCGCGCTGCTCAATGGCGGCCAGTTGCTCCGCATTTTGCGGCCAATTGTCAAACAGATCCTCGACGATCAGCTCGTCGCCCTCGCCGCGCGTATTGCGGGCATTGATCAGGCTGTTGACCTCGTCCAGGTAGGGGATCCCGGCCTCCAGTTCCTCGTGCAGGGCCTGCAACTGCAACAGAAAATCCGGATCAAAAACCCGCTCCGGCTCGATGGCAATCAGGATCACTTCCTCGCGTCCGTACTGGTCCAGAAAGCGGTTGTAGTTGGTCACAATTTCAGAATTGCGATGGAAGAACCCCTCGTTGGAAACATCAATTACAAGTTTCGGGACCTGGCTGATAATGGCTGCCGCCATGACAAAAACCAGCAGCAGCACTTTTTTCGGGTGGTTGTAGATAAACCCCGCGAGGGATTCAAACCAGCGTTCAAGCTTCTGGTGCACCCCGGCAATAACTTCTATTTGTGCCATCTTCTCATGCTCAAAACGAATGATGGCCCAGTTTAGTTAAGAGTTAACCAACATCAAACTATTGATTGTTACAAGTGGAAGATTATAGATGGCAGGGGAAAGAGTGAGGGCAGGACCAGTAGCACACCCATTTTAAATAGAATCTAAATCGCCCGCGATTGCGAGGACCAGCGCCATGGATTAAAAGTGCTTGGATACGGACATCCTGATTTTGAAGCTTAAGAAGAACCCTTTAAATGACGGACCCACTGATGATAGTGAGCCATCACTTCGCCAGAGCTTCCCAGGGCCATTATTTTCCTCTCGAGCTGGCTAACGCCGCCCAGCTTTTCAAGGCCCCAGCGACCGAATTCATCGCGCAGCTGCCGCAGCACCCAGGAGGCCTGATGACTGCGACGGCCTGAGGCAATCATGCCGTGGCCGGTGATGTAATCCCTGTGCTGGTCCAGCAGTGCAACAAAATCGTCGATACCCTTGCGATCCCGGGCGCTGACCGAGCAGACCGGTGGGGTCCAGTCGCCGTGGCCACCGGTGCGACGCACTACCTGCTTGAGATCGTTGGCAGCCTTGATCGCCGGCATACCCAGATCCGCCTTGTTGACCACCATGATATGCGGCACTTCCATAATGCCGGACTTGATAAACTGGATACTGTCACCAGAGGCGGGCTGAACCACGTAGACCGTGGTGTCCACCATGCCGGCGATATCAACTTCCGACTGGCCGACGCCGACAGTTTCGATCAGCACCAGATCAAATGCGGCCAGCATCACCTGGCTCATGGGCCACACCTCGGCCGCAACGCCGCCGAGCTGGTTGCGGCTGGCCAGTGAGCGAATAAACAGGTTTGTGTGCTGACCGGCCTGGGTCATGCGCAGCCGATCGCCCAGCAGGGCACCGCCGCTTGCAGGGCTGGACGGATCCACCGCCAGCACGGCGACTTTCAGGTTTTTGCTGCACCAGTAGTCGATCATTGCAGAGGTGAGAGAGGACTTACCGGCGCCGGGTGGTCCGGTAATGCCGATCAGATGTCCGCTTTTTGCGAGACGCTCCGCGTCCAGTGACGACAGCAGGGCGATAGCAGCATCCCGCGCCGCCGGTCGCCTGTCATCGAGCAGATTGAGGGCACTGGCAACCGCCTGCCGCTCTCCCCGGGCCAGCGCCCCGGCCAGTGAGACCGGATCGGGAAGCTCGCGTGGAGCCACTAGATATCTCCGAATGCCTGCAGACCGTTAGCCTCACGGGTGATATCCACCATCTCGGCCATGATGCGGTTCAGATCCGAATCCTTCGGCGTATAAACCGCAGCAATGCCCGTCGCTTTCAGGCTGTCATACTCATCTTCCGGAATAATACCGCCCATAGTGACAGGGACATGCTCAACGCCGACCTCTTTCAGGCTTGTCATCACCATTTCTGCCATCTCGGCATGGCTGCCCGAAAGCACTGACAGGCCCACCATGTGAACACCTTCTTCCTGCGCTGCCGCTGCAATTTGTTGTGGTGTCAGGCGAATACCCTCGTAGACCACCTCCATACCCAGCTCGCGGGCCTTCACCGCGATCTGCTCGGCACCATTGGAGTGCCCGTCGAGACCGGGCTTGGCCACCAGCAGTTTGAGTGGACGACCCAACTCCTCGCCGGTTTTGGCAACGCGGTCGCGCAGCGAGGCGACTTTTGCTGTATCACCACCCTGCTCGCCGCTGATATCAATACCGGTCGGTGCGCGGTATTCACCATATACCTCGCGCAGCGCCTGGGCCCACTCGCCGGTGGTGACGCCCGCATGGGCACAGGCGATAGAGGCCGGCATAATGTTCTGGTCGGATTTAGCAACTGCTTTGAGCTCGGACAGGGCGCTGTCGACTTTGCCCTGGTCACGGGAAGCGCGATAGGCCCTGATGGCTTCAATATGCTGCTGTTCGACAGCCGGGTCGACTTTCATAATGCCGCCATCGCCGCTTTGCATCAGCGGCGACTCAGCTGTTTCAGTGAACTTGTTGACGCCGACAATGGTCAGCTCGCCGCGCTCGATCGCGCGCAGGCGCTCGGCGTGACTTTTCACCAGCGCCTGCTTCATGTAACCGCTTTCGATACAGGCTATCACGCCGCCCTGTTCGGCAACGCGCTGGATCTCCTCGTTGGCGCCGTCGATCAGCTCTTTCATCTTGGCTTCAATTACCGGCGAGCCGTTGAAGATATCGCCGTACTCCAGCAGGTCGGTTTCCATTGCCATAATCTGCTGGATACGCAGCGACCACTGCTGGTCCCAGGGGCGGGGCAGGCCGAGAGCCTCATTCCAGGCCGGCAACTGCACGGCACGGGCACGAGCGTCCTTACTCAGAACCACGGCCAGCATTTCCAGCACGATGCGCTGGACATTGTTTTCCGGCTGCTGCTCGGTAAGGCCGAGAGAGTTGACCTGCACACCATAGCGGAAACGGCGCTGCTTGGGATCTTCAACCCCGTAACGATCGCGTGTTATTTCGTCCCACATGCGGGTGAAGGAGCGCATTTTGCAGCACTCCTCGATAAAGCGAATGCCCGCGTTAACGAAGAAACTGAGGCGGCTCACCACTTTCGGGAATTCCGCCTCGGGAATCTGGCCGCTGTCACGCACCGCATCCAGCACTGTCATCGCCGTCGCCAGCGAGAACGCCAGTTCCTGGACCGGGGTAGCACCGGCCTCCTGCAGGTGATAGCTACAGATATTGGTCGGGTTCCATTTCGGCACATTCTGCACCGAGTAGGTGATGGTATCGACAATCAGGCGCAGGCTGGGGCCGGGCGGATAGATATGGGTACCGCGGCTGAGATATTCCTTGATGATGTCGTTCTGGGTCGTGCCCTGCAATTTGGCCGGGTCAATCCCGCGGCGCTCGGCCAGGGCAATGTACATGGCGAGCATCCAGGGCGCGACCGCGTTGATGGTCATGGAGGTGTTCATTTGATCCAGCGGCAGCTGGTCGAAAAGTACATCCATATCATCCAGGTGGGATACCGGCACCCCGACCTTGCCCACTTCGCCACGCGCCAGCGGGTGATCCGGGTCATAACCGGTCTGGGTCGGCAGGTCAAAGGCCACCGACAGCCCGGTCTGTCCCTTGGCCAGATTTGAGCGGTAAAGCTCGTTGGACGCACGGGCAGAACTGTGCCCGGAATAGGTACGAATCAGCCAGGGGCGATCTTTTGCATTGCTCACAGTGGACTCCCGTTGTATCAGGCAGGGCGTTTTTTGATTAACAGCCTGCGCTCTATTTCGAAGATTTTTGCCGGAATTTTTTCCTTGCCCAGTTTACGCTTGTCACCTTCCTTGATAAACAAATCGCTGCCAAACTCATCCAGCGCTGATGCTGCCGTCATATTTTTCACGCCGATAAACTGAACGCTGACAACCCCCGCATCGACCCCTTCGGGGCCTTCTTCAACAGCCAGGATACGGCTGATGGCGGCAACGGTGTCATTGCGGAACGCCGGCTGGGTGTGATAACCCTCGGTAAAGCCCAGCTCCCACAGGCAGTTTTCGGTCAGGTCGCGACTGGCCATGCCGTCCAGCCAGGCAAAGACCAGCCCACCGTAGACAATTGGCTCGCCACTCATGGCACCGGACTGGGAAGTGGAGTAAATGCGGTCGAAGTGGAGTGGGTGGGTATTGCCGACACCATAAGTCCAGTTAACGTGTTCGTCAGTGATGGTGCGGCCGTTGGCATGAACAATAATATCGCCCGCTGCAAAGTCCTCAAAATAGGTGCCCTGGCCAGTGAGGCCGACCGGGTAGGCTGCGGGTGCCTGCGGCAATTCCACCTGGGCATTATCGACCCAGGGGAATTCGATTTGCGCCTGGGTCGCCGGCTTGGTTTCCGGCCGCTGTCCGCGGTAGGCCACCATGATCTTGCGGCGATATTGCAGCACCACTTCCTCGCGCTGATTGAGGCCCAGCGTGAGGATGGTGGCAATACCCGGCTTGTCTTCGCCCCGTTCCTGGCGATCGACCACCTTGGTCAGGCTGCGAATGGTGTCGCCGGGGTAAACCGGGCGCAGGAACTGGGCATCGTAGTAACCGAGATTGGCAATCGCCTTCTCGGAGTCGTTCTGAACACCCAGGCTCAGCACCAGGTTGAATACCATCTGCGGACACAGCGGTGTGGTGTCGAAACCGTGGGCCCTGGCGAAATCCTCGTTCAGGTAGAGCGGGTTGCTCTGCATAAACGTGGTGGCAAAGGCCTTTGCCGTACCGCGATCGACCGTAATTCCGCGTGGGTGCTGAAACACCTGCCCGGGAACAAACTCTTCGAGGTAGCGGCCGTAGTGCGGGTGACGCACCCGCCCCAGGTCCGGTTCCAGACCCGGCGCCAGTTCGCTCTGCGCCGACAGGGAAAATTTAATCGTCATGCGAAAACTCCTGCTGTTTATTCAGCGCCTTCGATCAGGCTGCGCGTGATCACTTTCAGTGCCAGCGTTTCCTCGGCACCTTCAAAGATGGAGAGCACCCGGGCATCAACAAAGTATCTGCTGACGGCGGTCTCTTCCGCGTAGCCCATACCGCCGTGAATCTGTACTGCTTCACGGGCGACCCACTCGGCAACGTTACAGGCAAAGAATTTCACCAGACTGGCTTCCATCTGGCCCTTGCCCTCATCCAGCAGTTTGCCAACCGCGTAGGTGAACTGGCGGCAGACCTGCAGCAGCATCCCCATTCGCGCCAGCTTGATACGGGTGAGCTGGTAGTCGCCGATGGGGCTGCCAAACACCTTGCGATCTGCGGCATAGGCCAGCGACTTGTCAAATGCCGCCTGCATCACGCCGAGGGCCCGCGCTGCGGTCTGGATTCGGCCACCGGAGAAGCCCTTCATAATGTAGTAGAAGCCCTTGCCAAGGCCCTCTTCACCGCCGAGCAGGTTGGCATCGGGGACGAAGTAGTTTTCGAAGAAAATGTCGAAGCTGTGCATGCCGCGGTAGCCCATCGTCGGGATTGCCTTGCCGTGAATCTTGCCGCCGCCTTCCTGGGTGTGCTCAAACTGATGGCCGGAGAAAGAAGGTTTCTCGGCGAGGAATACGGACAGTCCCCTGTGACCCGCAGCCGGATCGGGATCGGTGCGCGCCAGTACCAGCATGACATCGGCCTTGCCGCAGAAGGTACACCAGGTCTTGGCGCCGTTCAGCAACCAGCCGCCCTCGGTTCTGGTGGCTGGCATTTTCATTCCGGCCACATCGGAACCATAGTCCGGCTCGGTAACGGCAACGGCGTTTAGAATTTCACCGGTTGCCAGGCGGGGCAGCCATTCAGCTTTCTGCTCCTCGGTACCACCGGCCAGCAGTGCCTTGGAGAGAATTTCCGGCCGCGTAATCAGAGAACCCGCCGCACCCAGGGATCCGCGGGAAAGGGCCTCGGTGACGACGATCATCCCCATATTGTCTTCCTGGTCATCGGGCTGTAAACCGCCAAACTGCTCAGGAATGGAAAGACCAAACACGCCCATTTCTCTCAGTGGATCGATAATTTCATCGGGTATATCCGCGTCGTTGCGGTGGATATGTTCAGCCAGTGGATCCACCACGTCGAGCGCAAAGCGGGCAAAGGTTTCCGCCATAAACTGGTGTTCCTGGTCCAGCAGGTCAGCACCCATAAAGCCCTGGGAATCACGCAGGATGTCTCCGATTGCCTCGATATTTTCAGCGCGGGATTGCTCCGCTACCCAGGCCTGAACCTCAGCCGCATCCATCACCGCGCTGAATTCGACCGGGTCGAGGCGGAAGTCTGCCAGTCGCGGCGCCAGTCGGGCACGCAGGTTGCCGAACATCTCGGCCGTGTAGGCCAGCGCCATGCGCTCTTCCAGCATGATACCTTCATTGGGAGACTGCTCGCGGGCCTCATCGGCATATTCCAGCATGTGGCGTGCCGCGGTAATTTCTGCTTCCGAGCGCGCCAGATCAAAGCTTACCCACTGGTTGCGATCCAGCAGCTTGCCGCTGAGGCGGCCATCCACTGTGCAGTCTTTCTTCAGGGCCGACAGGCTCCGGTTAACGATTGATTGGGCATCATCAACAGCCTTTTGCGCCACTGCCAGGCTGGCTGATAAATCATTGTCTCGCATGAGTGCTCTCCTTAAATAAAACCACTGACTAAGCGGGCATTACGCCCCTTGTAGCTACAAAAGCAGCCATTTTACACGATACTGCCGCCTCATTGCCTGCAAAAACTGACTCTGCGTCCACGGCACTCCCGGACTGTTCGCTACCTGTCTGGAAGGAAGGGTTCCGAACGCCTATAATTGGCCGCTCTATCAACCCGTGGCTTCTGCAGCCACAACAATCACCAAGCACTGGAACTCGATATGATTGGAAAACTGAACCATGTCGCCATCGCCGTCCCCGACCTGGATGCGGCCGTTAAAACCTACCGCGACACCCTCGGCGGTAATGTTTCTGAGGCCGTTGATCAGCCCGACCACGGTGTTGTCACCGTTTTTGTCGAGCTGCCCAATACCAAGATTGAGCTGCTTTATCCGCTGGGAGAAAACTCGCCTATCGCGGGCTTCCTGAAGCGCAATCCTGATGGCGGCATCCATCACCTCTGCTACGAGGTGGAAGACATAATCGCCGCAAGAGACAAGCTGGTAGATGAGGGTGCCCGCGTACTGGGAACCGGCGAGCCCAAAATCGGCGCTCATGGCAAACCGGTGCTCTTTCTGCACCCGAAAGACTTTCTCGGCACGCTGGTCGAACTGGAAGAAGTCTGATCCTCCCGCAAACACTAACCAGGATTAATCCACCATGATTTCAAAACCCTTCCGCTCCATGCTTTACATGCCGGGTTCCAACGCCCGCGCCCTGGAAAAGGCGAAGACCCTGCCTGTAGACGCCCTGATTTTTGACCTGGAGGACTCTGTTTCGCCCGATGCGAAAGCCGTCGCCCGCGAACAGGTCGTCTCCGCAACCCGGGAATCCCACGACGGTGCCTACGGCAACCGCCAGATCATTATCCGCAGTAACAGTCT
>JBFFTH010000042.1:0-14196 GCA_041571855.1 Porticoccaceae bacterium | reverse complement strand
GATTCATAGCGCTGGCGGCATCCTGTAGATGATCATTCGAGCCTCGCAATGCGATAACAATAAGGCCAAATTCACGGCACAGGTCGCGTATAAAGGAAAGCTCAGCCGCCTGCAGAGGCGGCTGTATTTGTTCGAGGCTCAACACGATTGGCGCCTGCTGGAAAAAAGCGGGCGCTTCTGCCATGTTCTGCGCCAGGTCTTTTCTGAGTTTCAGTGGGTCTGTATCGATTAATTCAAGCAGGGTGAGAGGAAACAGGCCTCCTTTAAGACGAAAACTAAGGCTAGAGGCCGAGCTGTCAGGCTTCGGACTTGGGGAGGCGGGCATAGGAAATCGGTCCTGATAGGTGATAAAAAATCTCCACTGCGACTTTATAACTTTTTCAATAAATATTTCACCTTTTTTTGAAAAAAATCTTTAATTTTTTTCCAGAAAAAACACAAAAAAATTAAAAACTAGTATTGCTTTTTAATAGAAAGTGAGAGTTCAGGCTAAACTTTCCGATGAAAAATCGACTCTCGCGGTGTCGACGGCCTATGGCATACCCCTTGTATGACGTAGGGTAAATTCCGGTTGTAGCCCCATTCTTTTCTCACTGAAAAAAACAATCCACGATTTGGTTGAAATTCTCTCCGCAGCCCCCACGTTCTATTCACCATTACCAGACCAGGGGGAATTAGTCTGACATGACCACTGAAACCATGGGCTTCCAGACCGAAGCCAAACAGCTACTTCATCTGATGATCCACTCGCTTTACTCCAACAAGGAGATTTTCCTGCGTGAGTTGATCTCCAATGCCTCAGATGCTGCCGATAAACTGCGTTTTGAGGCCCTCAAAGCCGCTGAACTCTACGAACAGGATCCTGAACTGAAAGTTCGCATTGACGTGGATGAAGAGGCGAAAACAATCACGATCAGTGATAACGGTATTGGCATGTCCCGGCAAGAGGTTATCGAAAACCTGGGTACTATCGCCAAATCCGGTACCGCGCAGTTCCTGCAGAATCTGACCGGCGACGAAAGAAAGGACTCGCAGATGATTGGGCAGTTCGGAGTCGGGTTTTATTCGGCATTTATTGTCGCCGATGAGGTTGTGGTTGAGACCCGTCGTGCCGGCCTGGGTTCCGGGCACGGCGTGCGCTGGTCCTGTAAAGGCGAAGCCGATTTTACCGTAGAAGACATTGAAAAAGCCGATCGCGGCACTCGCATTGTGCTTCACCTGCGTGACGCTGAGAGCGAATTTGCCAGTCCCTGGCGTCTTCGCACTATCGTCAAAAAGTACTCCGACCATATCGCTATTCCGGTCGAAATGCTCGAAACACCGATGCCTGCAGCGGAGGGTGAAGAGCAGAAGCCACCGCAATACGAAGCCGTCAATACCGCGGCGGCTCTCTGGACAAGGCCACGTAACGACATCAGTGATGAAGAGTACAAATCTTTCTATCAGCACGTCAGCCACGATATGCAAGAACCTCTGGCCTGGAGCCACAACAAGGTAGAGGGCAAGCTTGATTACACCAGTCTCCTGTACATCCCCGCCGTGGCACCGTTCGACCTCAACAACCGTGAGGGCGCTCGCGGCCTCAAGCTCTACGTACAGCGCACATTCATCATGGATGATGCCGAGCAATTCCTGCCGCTGTACCTGCGCTTTGTGAAGGGGATCGTTGACTGTAATGACCTGCCACTCAACGTTTCGCGCGAACTGTTACAAAGCAACGCCACTGTCGATGCAATCAGGTCTGCCCTTGTCAAGCGCGTGCTGACCATGCTCACCTCCATGGCCAAATCGGAGCCTGAAAACTATGCAAAATTCTGGCGGCAATTTGGCCAGACCATCAAGGAGGGTGCCGGAGAGGATTTTGCCAACAGGGAAAAAGTCGCTGAGCTGTTGCGTTTCCACAGCACCCATGAAGACAGCAGCGAGGAAAGTGTTTCTCTGGCCGACTACGTGTCGCGGATGAAAGACGGACAGGAAAAGATCTACTATCTGCTTGGCGAAAACATCAACAGCGCGAGAAACAGTGCCTACCTTGAAGCATTCCGCAAAAATAATGTCGAAGTGCTGCTGTTATGTGATCGGCTGGATGAGTGGATGATGTCCTACCTGACCGAATTTGATGGCAAGCCATTCCAGGATATCAGCAAGGGAGAGCTCGACGAGCAGCTGTTTGCCGAGGAAACTCCCACGCCTGAAAACGAGGAGAAATCCGGTCAGGTCGCCAGCAGGCTGCAAAAATTGCTCGAGGACAGGGTAGAGACTGTTCGTGCTACACGGCGCCTGACTGACTCACCGGCATGCCTGGTTTATGGGGATCAGGACATAGGCATCCAGATGCGTCAGATTCTTGAAGCGGCGGGGCAGAAAGTACCGGTTACCAAGCCGACACTGGAAATCAATCTCTCACATCCATTGCTGATTCGGCTGGCTGAAACCGAAAATGATGAGGGCGCGGCTGAGTTGGCATCACTGCTCTACGAGCAGGCTGTGCTTTCGGCGGGAGAACAGCTCGAAAACCCGAGCCGGTTTGTACAGCGCCTGAACAAGTTGTTGTTTACCCAGCAATCAGCCTGAGGTTACCGATAGCCATGGTGCTGCCGATAGTTCTATAATTATCGGCAGCACTATAAAAATCCTATTCCAGTGATTATAAATATGCAGAAAAAACATCGAATCGCTGTTCTGGGAGGGGGTAGTTTCGGAACAGCAATTGCTAACATGATTGCCGCTAATGGTAATAGCGTCATTTTGTGGATGCGTGACCCCACCAATGCGGAACAGTGCCGTGCCAGTGGGGAAAATACTCGCTACCTGCCTGGCTACAAACTTGAATCAAACCTGGAAATTACCGCGGATCTTGAAGCCGCGGTGAAAGATTCCGATGTCGTGTTTTTTTCCGTACCCAGTAAAGCATTCCGGGATATGGCCAGGCAGGCGGCACCGCTGCTTAAGCCAAACGCCCTGGTTATCAGTACGGCCAAGGGTATTGAGCCCGACAGCTATAAACTGATGAGCCAGGTCCTCAGGGAAGAGCTGTCGGATGTCAGAATAGGGGTAATGAGTGGCCCCAACCTGGCCAAGGAGATTGCGCAAAAACAGATAACCGCCACGGTCATTGCCAGCGAGGATGATGCCCTCTGCTCCGAGGTTCAGAACCTGTTGGGGTCGAAATATTTTCGTGTTTATGCCAACAACGACAGCTTTGGCGTGGAACTGGCTGGAGCGCTGAAAAACGTTTACGCGATTATTTCCGGCTTTGTTCATTCCATGGGGCTTGGCCAGAACACCATGGGTGTGCTGATTACCCGTAGCCTGGCCGAAATGAGTCGCATGGCAGCACGGTTCGGCGCCAATCCGATGACATTTCTGGGGCTCAGTGGTGTGGGAGATCTCTATGTCACCTGCACCTCACCGTTAAGCCGCAACTTCCAGATTGGCCAGGCCCTGGGCCAGGGACTCAACTTGGAGCAGGCAATCGAAAAAGTAGGGCAGGTGGCAGAAGGTATCAATACAACCCGGATCGTCAAAGAGGCAGCGGATGAAATGGATGTTTACATGCCGCTTGCCAATGCCCTCTACAGTTTGATGTTTGAGGGAAAACCCGTAAACGAAGTGCTTGAGCGGCTGATGCTGGCTGAGCAGGCCAGAGATGTCGAATTTGTCGCAGGACAGTAGAACGAGGAAGTCTGATATGGCCGAACAAGATAATGCAGTAGGTAAAAATTTGAGTAATCCTGACACATGGGTCCGGCTGGTTTATATGCTGATCTTTTCTCTGCTGTTGCCGTTGGTGAAAACTGTGGTATGGGTGATCGCCCTGCTGCAGTTCTTGCTGGTTCTGTTCACTGGCAGGAACAATCCCCATCTGCGCGACCTCGGGCAGGGAATCGCCAAGTGGTCACTGCAGGCTACCTACTTCCTCAGCTACAACAGCGAGGAAAAACCCTTTCCATTTTCCGACTGGCCCGAGATAGAAACCTTCACGGTGCCCGAGCCGGCTTCAGAGCAGGTCGCCGATACTGTACAGGATGATGATATTCCCGCCTTTACCGAGGTGGAAGAGGGTAAAGACGCCGCGGACAAGGGCGACAAACAAGCCTGACCAGGGATGCGCACAGGGTGCGATTGTATCTACTCCGTCATGGCGATGCGCCTTTCGATCACAGCTGTGGCGAACGAGTGCTGTCTGAAGCCGGCAAAACAGCGACGCAGAAAATTATCCAGCGCCACAGCAATGAACTGGAGGAGACTTCTCTGATTGTCTGCAGCCCGACTCGCCGCGCGCGTGAAACGCTCGCAGTTCTCACGCAAACACTCAATTATAAAAACCCGGTACTGTTTGATGATTGTCTTCGCTCGGGCAGCTCCGTGGCTGCTGTTGAGCGATATTCCAGCCACCTGGAAGCCGACAGCCTGGTGATGATTTCCCACCAGCCACTGGTGGGGTACATCCTGGATTACCTGACAGATCGTGGCGGTATCGGTATGCAGATGGGCACCAGCTGCCTGGCGCGCCTGGAACTGCTGACCTTCAGCCGCGGCTGCGGCAGTCTCGACTGGCTGGA
The DNA here is from genome assembly GCA_041571855.1 of Porticoccaceae bacterium. Lineage (GTDB taxonomy): Bacteria > Pseudomonadota > Gammaproteobacteria > Pseudomonadales > Porticoccaceae > JACKOF01. The sequence continues at coordinate 9,631 of JBFFTH010000042.1, read as the reverse complement.
CCGTCCGGAGTTGCCATAATGCAGTTTCGGGGCCGTGAAAGACATTTTAAAACCCTGGGTCTGGACTTTGCCGCTCGCCAGTGGGGAAACCCCGACGGTCTGCCGGTGCTGGCTCTCCACGGCTGGCTCGATAACTGTGCCAGCTTTGATCATCTCTGCCCGCTGCTTGAGAACCTGAATCTGATTGCCATTGATATGGCCGGGCATGGTTTGACCAGTCATCGCTCTGCTGACAGTTCTTACAATATCTGGGAAGACGTGATAGAAATCGTCGCGATTGCGGACCAGCTGGGCTGGAAAACATTCAACCTCTTGGGCCATTCCCGGGGAGCGATTATTTCACTCCTGGTTGCGGGCGCGTTTCCGAAGCGAACGCAGAAAGTTGCCCTGCTGGATGGCTTTTTTCCACGCTTTACCCCGGCAGAGAAAGCACCCCAGCAACTCGCAGACTCGATCGTTCAGTACATGGAAAAACGGGGTCGGCCCCCGCGCTATTACCCGTCGCTGGAAAAAGCCGTAGCGGCAAGAACCAGGGGAGACTACGGTGTCAGCCGGGAGGAGGCAAAGTTGCTGGCCGCACGTGGGGTAAGGAAAGATGAACAGGGCTACTACTGGTGTTCCGATCGTCGACTCTACCTGCCATCGCCAGTGCGCCTGGATCGGTTACAGTTCATGGCCTTCCTGCAAAGCATTCAGAGCCCCATCCAGCTATGTGTGGCAATCGAGGGTATCGTTAAACTGTACCCCGAGCTGCTGGAAAATCTACCCGCGATTCCACAGATAGCCGTGGAAAAACTTCCGGGAGGGCACCATTTCCATATGGGTGATACGGCTGCCGCTGTTGCTGCGGCAGTGAACCGTTTTTTTGCAGCAGATTAACCGTTAATCAGCGAAAGGAACTCACTGCGTGTGGCGGCATTATTTCTGAATGCCCCGAGCATTGCCGAGGTCTTCATCACCGAATTTTGCTTCTCTACGCCGCGCATCATCATGCACATGTGCTTGGCCTCGATGATGACAGCCACACCGAGTGCACCTGTTACCTGGTGGATGGAAGTGGCAACCTGGGTCACCAGCTGTTCCTGGATTTGCAGCCGGCGTGCGAACATGTCGACAATTCGCGCTACCTTTGAAAGGCCCAGAACCTTGCCGTTGGGCAGGTAGCCGACATGACACTTGCCCACAAAGGGTAACAGGTGGTGTTCGCAGAGAGAGTAGAGCTCAATGTCCTTGATGATCACCATCTCATTTGAGTCAGAGGGAAACAGCGCATTGTTGATCACCTCGTCCAGGTCTTGGCTGTAGCCGCGGGTGATGAATTCAAACGCGCGGGCAGCCCGCTGCGGGGTGTCTTTCAGGCCTGCACGATCGAGGTCTTCGCCCGTGCTTTCAATGATTTTTCGGTAATGTTCGGTAATATCCACAGCAATCCAGTCATACAATCCGCTAAAGGGGCACAATCTACGTGACGGGTCTTTAAAGGTAAAGCAGTTTTTGCCGTGTCCAAAGCCGGCGACAAGGTTAGAATAAGCCAATTTTCCGGATCTTCTTCATATGGTTCAGGCGCACAACAATTCCCCTACAGTAGCAGTAGCCGATCTGATCAACGAAACAGCAGAAAATTTTCAGGCCGCTTATGAGTCGGGTAAGCTGTTTTTCGGTCACGGCACGGATAACGCTGTCGACGAAGCGGCGTGGCTGGTCATGCATGTCCTGTCGCTGCCGTTTGATGGTGACGAGTCTGTGCTATCACAACCTGTGACAGGCGAAGCATTAGAGGCCACTCGGGCGCTTGCCAAACGCCGCATCACTGAACGACTGCCACTGGCATACCTGACCCATCAGGCCTGGTTTTGCGGGCTGCCTTTTTATGTGGACCAGCGCGTACTGGTACCCCGTTCACCGATGGCCGAGTTGATTGATCAAAAGTTTCAGCCCTGGCTGCTGTCTCCACCCGGCAGAATTCTCGACCTTTGTACCGGGTCCGGCTGTATCGGCATCGCCTGTGCCCATGTCTTTTGCAACAGCGAGGTGATACTGAGCGACCTGTCCACTGACGCCCTCGCCGTGGCCGAAAAAAATATTGAGGCTCACCACCTCGGCGAACGCGTACATGTCATCCAGTCCGACCTGTTCGAAAATCTGAGGGGGCAGCAGTTCGACCTGATTGTTTCCAATCCGCCCTATGTCGATGCCGCTGACCTGGCTGCAATGCCGGAGGAGTATCGCCACGAACCTGAACTGGGGCTGGGGTCGGGCATCGACGGGCTGGATTTCACCCGAAAGTTACTTGACCAGGCCGGGAAATATTTAACAGAGCGTGGCCTGCTGGTTGTCGAGGTAGGCAATTCCTGGGAGGCGCTGCAGGCCGAGTATCCCACATTGCCATTCACCTGGCTTGATCTTGAATACGGTGGCCATGGTGTTTTTGTCCTGACGCGCGAACAGTTGGTGGCATATGCCCCGGGCTACGGCCTATAATGTGCAGCGGTTTTTTTGGGGCAGGATATGTCGGGAAATAGTTTCGGAAAATTGTTTACTGTGACCAGTTTTGGCGAGAGCCATGGGCTGGCCCTGGGCTGTATTGTGGATGGCTGCCCGCCGGGGCTGGCCCTGACCGAAGCAGACCTCCAGGGTGACCTGGATCGTCGCAAGCCAGGCCAATCCCGATTTACTACCCAGCGCAGGGAAGCCGATCAGGTGAAAATTCTTTCCGGGGTTTTCGAAGGCCAGACAACGGGCACGCCCATCGGCTTGCTGATCGAAAATACGGACCAGCGTTCCAAGGACTACTCGAAGATCAAGGAGCAGTTCCGTCCCGGTCATGCTGATTACACTTATCACCAGAAATACGGCATCCGCGATTACCGCGGCGGCGGGCGGTCATCTGCCCGCGAAACGGCCTTGCGTGTAGCGGCCGGAGCAATCGCCAAGAAATTCCTGAATGAAAAGCTGGGTGTAACCGTGCGTGGCTATCTGTCACAGCTGGGTCCGATCAAAGCTGAAAAAGTCCTCTGGGATGAAGTGGGACAGAATCCGTTCTTTTGCCCCGATCCCGACAAGGTGCCTGAAATGGAAAGCTACATGAAGGCGCTATCCAAAGAGGGCAACTCCGTTGGCGCGGAGATAACCGTTGTTGCCGAAAATGTTCCTGTCGGCCTCGGTGAGCCTATTTTTGATCGCCTCGATGCGGATATTGCCCATGCCCTGATGAGTATCAATGCCGTCAAGGGTGTCGAGATAGGGGCCGGTTTTGCCTCTGTTGCGCAGAAGGGTACGGAACACCGGGACGAGATCACCCCGGATGGTTTCCTCTCCAACAACGCCGGGGGCATTCTGGGCGGCATTTCAACCGGCCAGAACGTCGTAGCCCGTCTCGCCCTCAAGCCAACGTCCAGCCTTCACTTACCCTGTCGCTCTGTGAATATACGGGGTGAGGCGGTTGAGGTTGTCACTACCGGCCGCCACGACCCCTGTGTGGGTATCAGGGCCACGCCGATAGCCGAGGCGATGCTGGCGATTACCCTGATGGATCATGTTTTGCGCCATCGTGCCCAGAATGCCGATGTAGATACTGGGCTGGAGCCAATTCCCGCTGATGGGTCAGACCAGGCCGGGTGACTGAAGAACACGCGACAGTTCCCTACTGGCGCCTTTCCAGCTTCTACTTCTGGTATTTTGCCTTACTTGGCGCGCTCTTCCCCTATTGGTCGCTCTACCTTCAGGATCTGGGTTACGCCGCCGATGCCATCGGTGTTTTGCTGGCCATACCCTTGGCGACCAAGATCGTCGCACCCAGTATCTGGGGCTGGCTGGCGGATCACACTAATCGCCGCCTCGCGATTGTCCAGCTTGGTTCTGCGCTGGCTGCCATTTGTTTCAGTGCAATTTTTTTTACCACCAGTTTCTGGCCACTGGTTCTTATTCTCGCCGGTTACAGTTTCTTCTGGAATGCCGTCCTGCCTCAGCACGAAGTGATTACCCTGGGATTCCTGCCCCACAAGCCTGAGCATTACAGCCGCATTCGTGTTTGGGGTTCCATAGGTTTCATCATCGCAGTAACGCTGTGTGGTATCGGGTTCGAGCGTTACGGTATCGGCCTATTACCCTATGTCGGCCTGCTGCTATTGTTGTCGATTTGGGCCAGCAGCCTATTTGTTCCGGAGCCGCCTCTGACGCTGCATCGGTCAGCATCGGAGCACTTTTTGGCGGTATGCAGGAAACCTGCTGTATTGGCCTTTCTGGCCGGGGCTTTCCTTTTACAGCTTTCACACGGGGTGTATTACTCCTTTTACAGCATCCTGATGGAGTCCGTGGGCTATAGCCGTACCTCAATCGGTATGTTGTGGAGCGTGGGGGTGGTCGCCGAAGTCGCGATCTTTTTCATCATGCATAATCTGCTCACTCGAGTCGGAGTGAGGCTGACTCTCATTGTCAGCCTGGTAATAGCCGTGATTCGCTGGCTGCTGATTGCCCATTTCAGCCACCTTATAGCGGTTCTGGTGCTCGCCCAGGTGTTTCACGCGTTTACTTTTGGAACCTTTCACGCGGCCTCAATTGAGGCGGTACGACGACTGTTCGATAGCGCGCACCAGGGGAAAGCCCAGGCACTTTACAGCGGTATCAGTTTTGGTGCGGGTGGAGCCAGTGGCTCCTTATTGGGCGGTTACGTCTGGGACTACAGCCCGATACTGGCGTACGATCTGGCCGCGCTTTCCAGTCTTGTGGCTGTATTTTGTTTCATCTTCTGGCTCAAGGACCGGCGACTGAACTGAAACCGCCATAACTGGACTTCTCAGGCCTGGTCAAATACTCTGTGACCATTGACAGCTTTTTGGTTTTCATTGGAGAATTTGTCATTCGCCGGAATCGAGAAAAGAGCACCTTATGAGCAGATCTTCCGTTCCCATTGCCGACCGTATTCGAGAAAAGAAAAAGCGTTTTCTTGAGCGTGAGCAGTCAATAGTGGACGCTACCTTGCAGTTGCTGCTTGAAAACGGCATTGATAGTGTCACCGTTTCAGATATCGCCAGCCTCGCCGGGGTGGGTAAGGGCACCGTCTACAAGCACTTTCTGACCAAGACCGAAATACTCATAGAGATTATGTTGAACTATGAAAAAAATATCACTGAACACCTGAAAGAGGGAATAGAGGCAACACAACACGGTGATCCCGGTGCTGCAGCGCGTGCCTATTTCAGGGCCCGCCTCGAAGATCCTGCGCTCGATCGGCTGGTACAGCAACTGGAAGTACGTTTTGCCAATGATCCGTCAGTGGCAGAGAGTATGGATGAGCTCTATGCTATCCGGCGCACCAATTTCGATGCGCTCCACCAGATGATCCAGCATCTGATTGGAATAGGCCTGCTTGAGGATGTGCCGCCGGAATTTCACTACATGGCCTGCTGGGCCCTGGCACAAGGTGCTGTTGAGGTCTACTTCAATCCGGGATTCCGTAAAATCGGTGATGACAGGAGGGCGTTGCTGGACTTTATTTCAGGTATCGGGGTTACCATGGGAAATCGTGGACAACTCCCTCGCGACAAACAACCATGAGCGATACGTCATTTCAGAGACTCGTGGATGAATTGCTCGCAGCGGGCAACAATAACAGCCTGCCGCCGGTTGAAAGCTGGAGCCCGCAGCTCAGTGGCGATATGGATATCAGGATTGCTCGCGATGGTACCTGGTACCATGAAGATACTGCATTCGAGCGCCAGTCACTGGTGAAGTTGTTTGCCTCGATTCTGAAGCGGGAAGGGGGTGAATACTTTCTGGTGACTCCCGTCGAAAAATGGCAGATCCAGGTTGAAGATGCCCCCTTGCTTGCCACGCGCTGCGAAGTTGTCCGGAAAGATGGGGAACAGGCATTGATTTTTTCCACTGCTACCGGCGATTCTGTGGTCGCAGACAACGAGCACCCAATCCGCGTTGTGATCGACACGGAGAGCGGCGAGCCGTCGCCCTATATCGAGGTCCGGCAAGGCCTCGAAGCGCGAATTAACCGTCCTGTCTACTACCAGTTGGTCGATCTTGCTGAAGAGGTCTGCATCGACGGTGAACTGAATTATGTGGTCAGAAGCATGGGTATACCCTTTACCCTTGGGGGCTAGATAAACCGAAAAAAAGGGGCCCGAGGCCCCTTTTTTTTCGCTGCTACCATTCTACCGTCACATGTTGGGATAGTTTGGCCCACCGGCACCCTCGGGTACCACCCAGGTAATATTCTGCGCCGGGTCTTTGATGTCGCAGGTCTTGCAGTGCACACAGTTGGCTGCGTTTATCTGGAAACGCTTGCCTCCGCCCTCGCCGTCGACCACTTCATAGACTCCAGCAGGGCAGTAGCGTTGTGCCGGTTCATCGTAAAGCGGCAGGTTTTTCTCGATTGGAATATTCGGATCGGTCAGTTTCAGGTGGCAGGGCTGATCCTCTTCGTGGGCCGCATTGGACAAAAATACCGATGACAGCTTGTCGAAGCTCAGTTTGCCATCCGGTTTCGGATAGTCAATTTTTGCACACTCTGTGGCCGGTTTGAGGCAGGCGTGATCCGCATGGTTGTCTTTTAATGTCCAGGGCAATTTGCCGCGGAATATAGTGAGATCGAGAAAGCCGTAGGCTGGCCCCAGCAGACCGGGAAACTTGTGCTGGGCCGGGCCGAAATTACGCTGCATGTAAAATTCTTTCCACGCCCAGCTGTCTTTGAAGGCAGCGCCGAAGGAAGAGAGGTCATTGCCACCTTCATCTCCGGATCCAAGGGCGCTGACAACAACTTCGGCCGCAACCATGCCGCTCTTCATCGCCATGTGCAGGCCCTTGATCTTGGCAAAGTTGAGAGTGCCCGCATTGCAACCAATCAGCAATCCACCGGGAAAGGACATTTTCGGCAATGCCTGCGGTCCACCTTTGACCACGGCTCTGGCACCGTAGCAAATCCGCTCGCCACCTTCCAGGTACTGGGCAAACACCTGGTGATGCTTCATCCGCTGGAATTCATCAAAGGGGCTCAGGTGCGGGTTAGAGTAGTTGAGGTCTGCGATCAGGCCGACAGCAACCTGGTTATCCTCTATGTGGTACATGAAGGTGCCACCCGTGGAACCACTTTCGGACAGCGGCCAGCCGGCGGTGTGGACGACCAGCCCTTTTTTATGTTTTTCCGCAGGAATCGTCCATAACTCTTTGATTCCAATACCATAATGCTGTGGGGTTTTGCCGGCATCGAGGTTGTATTTGGCGATCAGCTGTTTGCCCAGGTGGCCGCGGACGCCCTCTGCAAACAGCGTGTATTTGGCGCGCAGTTCCATGCCGGGCATATACCCGTCCTTCTGTTCGCCATTGGCGCCCACGCCCAAATCGCCAGTGATGACACCTTTCACGGTTCCGTCTTCGCCGTAAAGCACCTCGGCACCTGTAAAGCAGGGGAAGATCTCAACACCCAGTGCCTCGGCCTGCTCGGACAGCCAGCGGCAGAGGTTGCCGGCGCTGATAATATAGTTACCGTGATTGTGCATGGTATGCGGCACAAAGAGGTTGGGCACCTTTCGTGCCTTGGTTTCGGTCAGCATGTAAATTTCATCTGCGGTCACTTCAACATCGACCGGAGCGCCTTTTTCTTTCCAGTCCGGAAACAACTCGTTGAGTGCCCTTGGCTCAAAGACAGCGCCGGACAGAATATGAGCGCCAACCTCTGAACCTTTTTCTACGACGCAGACGCTGAGATCTTGGTTGAGCTGACGCAGTCTGCACGCCGCTGAAAGGCCTGAAGGGCCACCACCCACAATGACTACATCGTAGTCCATATGCTCACGTTCCATAGCCTGTCTCCTCTGTTTTTTTAAATTGCTCGTGCGGCAGATTTATACGTTCCGATGATTTTATCTCTAAGCCAGACAGAAGGCTATTGCAGAAGGCCTGGCAGTAACACTGAACATCAATGTTTGCGCCGCGATAGCGCTTGATTAGTGTGTACCCAGAAGGCAGAATTAGCCTTTCTTGAATATTGAAGCTCTATGTCGCTTCAAGATCACAAACATAAATCTAGCTAAAAGGGCGTTCTATGAAAGTACTCGTAGCCGTTAAGCGCGTTGTTGACTACAACGTCAAAGTCAGGCCAAAGAGTGATGGCTCGGGACCTGATCTGGGCAACGCAAAGATGTCTATCAACCCATTTTGTGAAATCGCTGTTGAAGAAGCTGTCCGTCTGAAAGAGGCCGGCACAGCGACTGAAGTTGTGGCGGTATCTATCGGTCCGGCAAAAGCTCAAGAGCAACTGCGCACAGCGCTGGCACTGGGTGCCGATCGCGCGATCCATGTTGTCAGTGATGAAGACCTGGAGCCGCTCGCTGTTGCAAAGTGCCTGAAAGTCGTTTGTGACAATGAACAACCCAACCTCGTTCTCCTGGGCAAACAGTCAATCGATGGCGACAACAACCAGACAACGCAAATGCTTTCGGCACTGACCGGTTACGGCCAGGGCACTTTCGCCTGCAAGCTTGAGGTGGATGGAGAGAAGATCAATGTCACACGTGAGATTGACGGCGGCGTGCAAACCATCAGCCTGAATACGCCGGCAATTGTATCTGCAGACCTGCGTTTGAATGAGCCCCGTTATGCTTCCCTGCCAAATATCATGAAGGCCAAGAAGAAGCCGCTGGATTCAACGTCACCCGCTGACCTGGGTGTCGACACAGCACCCCGTGTCACAATGTTGAAGGCTGAGCCACCGGCTGAGCGCCAGGCCGGAATCAAGGTGGAAGATGTAGCGACTCTGGTTGATAAACTGAAAAATGAGGCGAAGGTGATCTAATGAGTATTCTGGTTATTGCTGAACACAACAACGAAAGCCTCAACGGCGCAACCCTCAATGTTGTTACTGCCGCGCAGGCCATCGGCGGTGATGTAGATGTACTGGTCGCAGGCAGTAACTGTGGCGCAGTGGCTGATGCGGCAGCAAAAGTTGCCGGTGTGAATAAGGTCCTCTGCGCTGACAATGATGCCTATGGCCACGAACTGGCTGAAAATGTCTCTGCCCTGGTAGCAGAACTGGCGACCAACTACAGCCACGTTCTCTTCCCGGCTACAACCAATGGTAAAAACATTGCGCCGCGGGCTGCCGCTCTGCTGGATTCCCAGGCGATTTCTGAAATTATCAGTATAGAGAGCGCAGACACCTTCAAGCGTCCGATTTACGCGGGAAATATCATAGCAACCGTGCAGAGCAGCTGCCCGATCAAAGTCCTTACCGTTCGCGGAACGGCATTTGACGCGGCCCCGGCGGAGGGTGGTTCAGCCTCTGTGGAGGCAGTCAGCAGCGCCCACAATGCAGGTGTTTCGGAGTTTGTCGGCGAAGAGATGGTGAAGTCCGACCGTCCCGACCTCACCTCAGCAGACATTATTGTCGCTGGTGGCCGGGGTATGGGTAGCGCAGAAAACTTCCACCTGCTTGAAGCTCTGGCCGATAAGCTCGGTGCTGCCGTTGGCGCCTCCCGGGCCGCGGTGGATGCCGGTTTTATAGCCAATGACATGCAGATCGGCCAAACGGGAAAAATCGTCGCGCCCAACCTTTATTTTGCCGTCGGCATTTCGGGTGCCATTCAGCACCTGGCGGGAATGAAGGACAGCAAGGTGATTGTAG